>URJY01000003.1 GCA_900548275.1 uncultured Opitutales bacterium
TAACGAAAGTGGAGATTTTGCAGAGGTACAAAGATTGTCCACTTCGTGAAGCAGTCGCTTCACTACGTCGGTTGATTTCGACTTAGTAAAATGAAGACAGTCTCCTATATTTTTGTATTTGAAAAATAAGCCCGTATTTATGTGGTTGTCTCTGTTTTCGAGTGTCTGTACACAATCGGCGGCAAGTGTTTTTATTGCCACCGAGGAGTGTTCGCAAAAGTAGAGATTTCGTAGATGTGCAAAGATTGTCCACTTCATGAAGCTGACTCTTCACTACGTCGGTTAATTTCGACTTAGCGTTGCTACTATAATTTTTGTTTGTTTTCTCAAGTGGGGTGGTCGACGCAAAAAATGATGTTGTTGCTATTGTCTTGGAGGAGTATTCGCAAAAGTAGAGATTTCGTAGATGTACAAAGATTGTCCACTTCGTGAAGCTGACGCTCTACTACGTCGGTTAATTTCGACTCAAAATTACTGCGTAATTTTAGTAAGATTATTATTCGTTTTTGTACGCAGGATAGGCTACGCAATAAATGCGTTTGTGGCTGTTGTTGTCGCCGTCGAGGTCTGCTAACGGAAAATCAAAGGTTTCGTAATGGCAAAAAGGTTATTCACTCCGTGAAGCAGTTGCTTCACTACGTCGGTTGATTTCGACTTAGGATTGTTTCTCGATTTTAGTATTATTTTTGCTTATTTTAACGGGCTTTGTGTATGTTGCAAAAATGAGGTTATCGTTGCTTACGCCGAGAAGTGTTAACGAAAGTGGAGATTTTGCAGAGGTACAAAGATTGTCCACTTCGTGAAGCAGTTGCTTCACTGCGTCGGTTAGTCTTTTACTCAAAATTGCTCTGTGGCTTTTTCATATTTTTTGTTTTTGGGGTCGGTTTGATGGGGGCGTATTTCGTCGGTGTGATTTCTCTCGTGTTTTATTTATTTCGCAGGATGTGTGGTTGTTGTGGGGTGGGGGGTGTTTGTGTCGGTCGTGATATGTGGGACGTGCGGTGGGTGGTATTGTTATAGTTTGCGGCGCGGGGCAAATGTAAAAAATGTATTTATTTATGTGTTATCGGTCAAAAAAAGGCGCGGTTATAGCCGCGCCGTTGTATCGTAATCGTGATGAAATTTCCGACGATTATGTATTGCTGTTTGCCGTCGGGAATTTCGTTTTATTGTCGAGTCTGTCTCCGCTATTTTACGAAGACGGGTCTTGTTCTCGTCCCCTTTGAGAGTCGGACGAGTTCCGTTTTTGTCTGTCCGTCAACTGTGTAGGTTATGCGGTATGTTCCGTAGAAGCCTCTGAAGTGGAATTGGGTGTCTTCTTTGTCGAACGAGACGTTTGTGCGCCACTCTTTATTGATGAGTTTATCAAGCACCAGAAATGCCTTTTTCGGCGAGAAGTCGCGGTTTACGACGCCGCCTTTCCATTTGTCTTCGCCGCCCGCCGCCGTGCCGTCGACGAAGTTCCACCATGTGATTGCTTCGACCGAGCGGTGGCTGAACCACAGTCTGTAGAGGTTTTCGAGCATATATGCCTGATTTTCCTCGCCGAATTCGCCCATCGAGGGAATCGTGATTTCGGTGATGTGTATCGGGCGGTTTTGTTTTGCGAAGAAGTCGAGCGCGGACAGGAAGTGTTCGGGCGTTTCCGCATTGCCCGCGAGGATGTTTTCCCAGCGGCGTTCCGAGAACACGTGGTATTGCAGTCCGATGGCGTCGAGTTTTGCGCCTTTTGCCATCAGGTAGTTGTTGGTTTGGAAGAATCTGCCCGTGTAGTCGTCCTTGTTTGCCTGAGTCCACGCGGCGTCGGTTTCGTTGTTGATAAGGACGGCGTCGGCGGGGAAGAGGCGTTCGGCTTCCTTGAAGGCTTCGAAGATGTAGTCGTCGTACTGCATTGCGTCTTCGTTGCGGTACGAGCCAGATTCGTTCACTACGTCCCAAATCTTGATGTCGTCGGCGTAGCGTTTTGCGATTTCGCGCATATTTCTAAGCTGTGCGGTACGGTAGAACTGGCTGTCGCGCGGAGCGTTCGCCCAGTCGGGCTGTCCCCATTTTTTGTTGACGTTCCAGACGAGGCAGTGTCCCTTCATCTCGAGGTTGTACTTTTTGCAGAACTCGACCGAGGTGTCGCCCGCGGGGCGGCGGTAGATGTATTTGCTGTTTTTGTCGAAACGCCACTGGTTTTCGGCAGGCTCGATGTCGGGCCAGTAGAACGAGAGCGTGGCGAAGTTGAAGACCTTGGCGAATGTTTCGCCGTACTTGTCGCACTCGGCTTGGTTTTTCGAGCCGTCGGCGTTTCTGAAGCCGTCGATGAGGAATGCGTTGCAGCCGAAGAGGAAGTCGTGGCGGACGAGTTCGACCTTGACGTTCGAGACCTTCTTGTCGGTGTACGACCACGGGCCAGAGGCGGTTCTGAACTTCAGGATGAAGTCGCTCATACGGTTGGCTTTTATGCCTGCGTCGATTTGTTCCTGCAGGGCGGGGTCGCTCCACATTGCTTTGAGTTTGTCCGAGACTTTCGCGGTCTGAACGTCGGCGAACGAAGCCGCTGCCGAGAAAAACGCGAGTGCCGAGATGAGTATTGCTTTTGCTTTTGTCATATATAGTTTCCTGTTTTGACGGTGAAACTAAGGTTCGCCGCGGGTATTTCAAGACAAAATGCGTCCGCATTTGGTTAACCGTTTACTTCGACTGCGGGCTTGAGTTTGATTGGGGACAAAAAAATCGGGCGGCGGATTTTGTCCCGCGCGCCCGTTTTCGGCGGCAACCGAAATTTTGCCGCTATTTTTCGACGTGTCCCTTTGCGGCCTCTTTCGAGTGGCTGAGGGCTTGGAGCGAAAGGTAGCTGTCGCCGAATTTCCGCATATTGTCGAGTTCGGTGTCGAAGATGTCGAGGTGCTCCTCCTCGGCGGATATGAGCGTTTCGAAAAGCGTTTTCGTGGCGTTGTCGGCGAGCGCGCCGGCTTCGTTCGCCCATTTGTTGTAGTCTGCAATACTCGATTCCTCGAGCCCGCAGGAGTGCTTCAACATTCCCTCAACGTCCCTTATTCGCTCGACAACGCCCGACGGCGCAAGATCCACATCGCCCTTGAGAAACAGGATTCTTTCGGCGAGTTTGTCGATGTGCTTCATTTCCACAATCGAAATGCGCATAAAAATGTCGGCAAGCGGCATAAAGCCCATATCGGCGCAATGGAAGTGAAAATAGAGGTACTGCTCGGTCGACAGCAATTCCTCGGCAACGGCTCTGTTGAGCAATTCAATACTTTTATCTCTGTTCATATAATCCTTTCTTGATTCGGTATCGCCCAAATCCATCCGAGGTTAAGTGGGCGCTCACTGTAAAAAATGGTTGAGCAAGTCGAAAAAATGTTTCTAATTGGGAGGATTATTATGGCACTCGAAAAAATCAACGACGTAAAAGGAAAAGCCGTTTTCATCGCAGGAAACGACATCGACACCGACAGAATCATCCCCGCCCGCTTTATGGTATGCGTTACCTTCGAGGGCTTGGGCAAATACGCTTTCTACGACGAACGCAAGAACGCCGACGGCACCGACAAAAAACATCCGCTGACAGACCCGCGCAAGCAGAACGCAAAAATTCTGCTCTCGGGCGCGAACTTCGGCTGCGGTTCGTCGCGCGAGCACGCTCCGCAGTCGCTGTGGCACTACGGGTTCAGGGCGATTGTCGCCGAGAGCTTCGCCGAAATCTTCTTCGGCAACTCCACCACGCTCGGCATTCCCTGCGTCTGCGCTTCGCACGACGACATCGCCAAAATCGGCGAAATCATCGAGAACGACCCCGAAGCTGCGGTCGATGTGAACCTCGACAATATGACGGTTTCGTGCAAGGACTTCTCCTGCAAGTGCTCGATGCCCGACACCGCCCGCGCCGCCCTCGTTTCGGGCACTTGGGATCCGATTGCCGAACTGCTCGACGCCGAGCCTGCAATCAGGGAAAAGGCTGCATCGCTCCCTTATTTCAAGTAGTATGAAATTCATTCTGGAAGGTGCGGGCATTTTCATCTACCCGCTCGGGCTTTGCTCGTTCATCGCTCTGTTCATCATAATAGAGCGCATGATTTCTTTGCGCGACTCGAAAGTCGTTCCGCGCGAAGTTGCGAACTCGCTCGTGTCGGGGCTTCTGCCGCAGATGTCCGACAACCTTTCGTCGTCTGTCGGGCGCATACTTTACTTCTTCAAGACCGCAAAGCCCGACCCAGAGGCGTTGAAGGCGTTCGCCCAACTCGAAATGACGCGGCTCGAACGCGGTATGTTCTGGCTCGACGTTGTGGTTTCGGCCGCTCCGCTTCTGGGGCTGCTCGGCACGGTTGCGGGCTTGGTGACCGTATTTTCGGTCGAGTCCGACTCACTCCCCACGCCCGAGACAATCTCGCGCGGCGTCGGTCTTGCGCTTTCCACGACAATTCTCGGACTTTCGATTGCCATTCCCGCGATTGTCGGCAATTCGTACCTCAACAGAAGAATCGACAAACTCTGCGCGCGCCTTAACGTGTGCGTCGAGAGCCTGATAGACATTCAGGCGAAATCGGCATCGAAGTAGCAGGTGAATATCAGAGCCCAACGCAGACGCCGAAAGGCGGAGGTGAACGTCGTGCCGATGGTCGACGTTCTTACGGCGTTGATATTTTTCTTTCTGCTTACGATGCAGTTCAAGAACATCAATTCGGTAGACATCACGCCGCCGAAGATGGACAGCGCGGGCAAGGAATCGACCCAGAAGCCCGACACCATTTCGGTGGACAAGTCGGGCAAATACTATTTCAACGCCAAGGAGGTTTCGCTCGGCGATTTGAAGGCGGAGATAAAATCGATGGACAATCCCGCCGACGCCGCGTTGATACTGCTGTCCGACCGCGACACGCCGCTTCACTTCGTAACCGCCGTGATAGACATAGTGCGCTTGGGCGGAATAAAAAAGCTGAGCCTGCAAACGGCTTCGGAGAATTGACGCCGCGCGCGCCGCTACAGGCGCAGTTCGAGGTCTATTACGTCGAGTTCCCCGCCGAATTTTATTCCCACTTTTTCGAAGTGCGACACCTTTTTGAAGCCGAGCTTTTCGTGCAGTTTTATGCTGGCTTGGTTGCCGTCCGTTATGCAGGCTATCAATGCGCGGTAGCCGCGCTTTCGGCATTCGTCGACAAGCTTTTCGGTCAGTTTGCGCCCGATTCCCGCGCCGCGCGATTTTCTCGCAACGTATACCGAAGTTTCGAGCGTTAGAGCGTAGGCTGCGCGCTCTTTCCAGTTGTGCGCGTAGGCGTAGGCGACCACTTCGCCGCCGTCCGTCTCGAACACGAAATACGGAAATTTTGCCGAAATTTCGCCGATGCGCTTTTGCATTTGCGGAACGGAGAGCGGTTCGGTTTCGAATGTCTCGACGCCGTTTAAAATGTAGTCGTTGTAGATTGCGGCAATCGCCTGCGCGTCGCCCGACTTTACGTCTCTAATCATATCCGCCGATTCAATTTTTTTCGCGGCGGCTTTCAAACAAAAAAGACCGCGGATTTGTTTCCGCAGTCTTTGTCGAAATATTTTTCGGGCGTTTTACTTTCCCGACATCAGCTTTTCCAACGCCGTCGAGTAGCACTTGATTGTGTTTGCCACGACTTCCGGCGGAAGCGCGGGCGCGGGCGGCTGCTTGTTCCAACCGATGCTTTCGAGGTAGTCGCGCACATACTGCTTGTCGTACGACGACTGCGAGCGTCCGATTTCGTATTTGTCGGCGGGCCAATAGCGCGACGAGTCGGGCGTAAGCACTTCGTCGATGAGGTACACCTTGCCGCTTTCGTCCGTGCCGAATTCGAATTTCGTGTCGGCGAGGATTATTCCGCACTGCGCAGCCTTCTTTTCACCCATATTGTAGAGGTCGAGGCTCGCCTTTTTGATTTTGCCGAAGATTTCCGAGCCGAGCAGTTTTTCGCATTCGGCGTTTGTTATGGGCATATCGTGCCCTTCCGCCGCCTTTGTCGTGGGGGTGAAGAGCGGTTCGGGCAGTTTCTGGCTTTCCTTCAGACCTGCGGGAAGTTCGAATTCGAAGAGTTTGCCCGTTTCCTTGTATTCCTTCCAGCCGCTGCCCGCGAGGTATCCGCGCGCGATTGCTTCGATGGGCATTGGCTTGAGCTTCTTTACAATCATCGACCTTTCGAGCAGTTCGGGGCGGTCTTTGAGAAGTTCGGCGAGCCGCTGCGAATGGTTGTCGACCAAGTGCGTGGGCATAAATTTTGCCGCCTGTTCGAACCACCAGAGGCTGATTTGCGTCAGCAGGATACCCTTGCCCGGAACGCCGTTGGGCATAATGGAGTCGAACGCGGAAATGCGGTCGGTGGCGACAATCAAGAGTTCGTCTCCGAGGTCGAAATTTTCCCTCACTTTGCCTTTTGCGATTTTCTTGAAAGGCAGGTTGTCAACCGACATAAGGGGTTCTTTGGGCAGATTGAATTTCATACGCGTACTATCGAACAACCCCGCGGATAAATCAAGTTTATTTGATTGCGCGCAGGCATTGTATTTGTCTTGCAAGGCGGGGGCGGGTTCGTAGTCTGTTCTTATCGACGCGCCCAAGCGCGTTGCGCGCAGTTGCATTATGAAGATACGCACGAAAATTTTACTCTATGTCATATTGCCGATTTTTCTCGCCGATTTGACAATCACCTTTTTCAACCTTTATTCGAACTACGACAGCCTGAAAAAGCTGACCGAATCGAAGTTCGTATCCGACACCGAGCTTATCGCCTCGCGCATTTCGGCGGGCAACGTGCGCGGCGTTTCGGTCTCGAAGGCTGCGGCGGAGAGCGCGTCGGTTCTCTTCGGCAAACGCGCCGAGAGCGTCAACCTCATCAAGGATTTGCTTGCGGAATTTCCTATGTACATCGGCGCGAGCGTCGGCTACGAGGTCAACGCCGACCTCGCCGACTTCCAGACCGAGCAGGGGCTGAAAAACCTGCGCGACGGCAAGCCCGTCAACGAAAACGGCGGGGTCGACGCCTACGATTTCGCCGCCAACAAAACCGCCGTCAGTATGGACGAGTGGATTGCCCGTTCCGAGGGCGGCAGGTTTATCGCCTACTGGAACCGCTCCAAGGGCGACCTTACCCTCGAGCCGCTTATGAATATGGACACCGCGATGTATTCGGCGGGGCTTCGCAAGAAAATGGAGTCGGGCGACAAGGATTCGTTTATGGTGACCGAGCCGTATCTGTATTCGAACAACGTGATGATGGTAGAGTATTCGTCGCCGATTTTCTTCGACGGAAAGTTTTCGGGGCAGGTTGCTTTCGACCGCGACTTGTCTTCGATTTCGTCGATGCTTTCGTCGATGAAGTCGTACAGGGGCGAGGACATATTCCTTATCAGCGCGCAGGGCAGAATAATATCGGCAACCAAGAACGAAAACCTCCGCACGCTGTCAATCGACGACCTGCTTACCGACGAATCGGGCAACTTCACCCTCGCACTCATCCGCGACGAAAACGGACAGCTTGTGCGCGACGAAACCAACTCGGCGAAAATCGATCCGTCGAAATATATGACGACATACCGCGATATGCTAAAGTCGGCGTTCGAGACTTCCAAAAATTCGATTCTCATCGACAACGTC
Source organism: uncultured Opitutales bacterium (assembly GCA_900548275.1). GTDB lineage: Bacteria > Verrucomicrobiota > Verrucomicrobiia > Opitutales > Intestinicryptomonadaceae > Merdousia. The sequence continues at coordinate 7,619 of URJY01000003.1, forward strand.
GAAAAGGGCGTTTCGCGCTACCGCGACCCGCACACGCGCAGGACGTTCTGCGTGTCGCAGTCGCTAATCCGCCCCGGTAATTGGGTCGTGGTGCACGTCGTGCCCGAGGACGAGCTGCTCGAGCCGATTTACGCTTCGATTCTGCGCGAAATATGCGGGGCTTCCGCGTTCCTGCTCGTAATGCTCTGCTCGCTTCTGCTCTCGCGCGGAATGCTCTCGCGCGTGGCGCGCGCAACCGCCGTGGCGGAGGAGATTTCGCGCGGGAACTTCCGCGTCGACGCACCCGCGGGCGAGGCGTCGTCCGACGAAACGGGACGGCTTTTGCGCTCGATGAACAGGATGGCGTCGAAGCTCCGCGCGCTCGTTCTGCAGATAAGATTTGCGGGTATGAACATTGCCGATTCAACCGCCGACATCGAGAAATCGTCCGAAAGCTACGAGGACTGCGTGCGCGATTTCCGCGACGGCGCGGGCGCGATTTTCTCGGCGGTAAGACAGGCGAACGAGACTTCGGGCGGGCTCTGTCAGACCGCCGATTCGCTCGCCGAAAACGCCGCCGACGGGGCGCAGCTGGCGGGCGAGGGCAGGCGCAGAATTTCGGAAATGGAATCTACAATCGGCGGGTTCTCGCGCAGCACTTCGGCGGTCTCGCGCAGACTCGCGATTATCAGCGAGCGTACGGCGAACATCAATACGGTCGTAACCGCCATTTCGAAAGTCGCCGAGGAGACGAATCTGCTTTCGCTAAACGCGTCAATCGAGGCGGAAAAGGCGGGCTCGTACGGCGTCGGCTTTGCGGTTGTCGCGCGCGAAATCGGCAGGCTCGCCGAACAGACTGCGACGGCGGCGGACGACATCGAAAACATCGTAAGGGATATGCAGAATGCGGTGGAGTCGGGCGTGTCGGAAATGGACAGGTTCGCCGAGGAAATCAGGACGGGCGGCGCGGACATCGGCAGGCTCATTTCCGATATGGACTCGCTCGCCGCAAGAATGCAGTCGATAGCCCCCCAGATTGAACGCCTGTCTCTTGGCATGCAGACGCAGCGCGCCGACCTCGAAAAGGCGGGCGATTCGACGGCGGCTCTCGAGGACGTTCTGAAGCGCGCAAACTCGCTGATGCGCGACGTTTCGGGCGCGAGAACGCAACTGCGCGAATCGGTCGAAAAACTTTCGGGCGAGCTTTCCGCGTTCGACCCCGAATCGAAAGGAAACTCTTGATATGTTCGCTCTTGTATTCAGTGCGGGCGGCAAAAAATACGGCATTGCGCTCGAAAACGTTTCGACCGTCTCGCCCGCTTTCGACATCGTTTCCGACTCTTCGCGCCCCGCGCCGTTTGCGGGATGGCACAGGGTAGGCGGCGCTTCCGTGCCCGCGTTCGACCTGAACCGCGTTCTGACGTCGAAACCCGCCGCGAGGCTTTTCGGCACGCGCCACATTATTGCCGATGTCGAATTCGGCGGCAGACCGCTGCGCGTTGCGCTGATTGCCGAAAAGGTTTCGAACGTGGCGGAATTTCCCGATGTCGAAAAGCCCGTGTACGGGCGCGAACTCGTTTCGTCGGACGGGGAAAAAATCGAACTTATCGACGTTTCGGAGCTTTTGAAGGGAAGCCTTTTTGCCTATGGAGACTGAAAAAAACGGTTTGCGCTGTTGGAACGGCGGCGGCATTTGGGGCGACTGCTCGTGTCCGCGTCTGGCTCGGGTTGTGCACTGCGTGAAGTGCCCCGTGTACTCGGAGGCGGCGGGCGAGCTTTTCGAGCGTCTCATTCCCGCCGACTATTTCGACGAATGGGCGGGCGCGTTCGAGCACTGTTCCGAAAACCTTTCCGCCGAGTCGGGCGGGCGCGTGTTTTTGTTCTCGATTGGCGGGCGGCTCTTCGCGCTGCCGTCGAAGTCGGTTTCAGCCGTCGTTTCCATTCGGATGATACACCGCATTCCGCACAGGCGCGACGCCGCGCTGCTCGGGCTTGCGAACATCAACGGCGACCTCGTGCCGTCGTTCGACTTGGCCAAACTCTTTTCCGTTCCCGCCCCCGAGGAGCGGCGCAGGTGCATAATAGTCTGTTCCGACGGCGGCGGCAAATTCGCGTTCGCGGCGGAGTCGGCAAAGGGCACTGTCAGCCCCGACTCCGGCACTGCTGCGGCGGCGGATGTTTCCGACCCGTGGTATGTTGGCGGAAAATTCAAATTCGGCGGAGTCGACGCGGTTCTTATCGACTATGAAATTTTAATCGGCGCAATCACAAAAAAACATCTATGAAAAACGACCCCTTTATGCTCGAACTGTTTCTGAAGGAGGCGCGCGAACACTGCGCAGTCCTCGGGAAGGTGCGCGACGGCGCGGCGGATGCTGCGGCGGGGGCGCGTTCGGCGAACTCGCTTAAGGGCGCGGCGCGCATGCTCGGCTTTTCGTCCTACGCCGACGTCTGCGAAAAGGCTGAGGACTTCCTGCTTTCGGCGGAGGGCGCGCGCAAGTTCAATTCGGCGTTCTCGTTTGCGGTCGACGCGCTGTCGAAAGCGTCGGCGTGCGGCGCGGCGGATGTGGAGGAGTGCATAGATTCGTCGAAGCCCCTTTTCGACGAAATTTTGAAGTCCGACTTCGGCGCGTCCGACGTTTCGGCAGGCGGCGCGCCGCAGCCCGCAACCGCAGCCGCCGACAGGCTTCCGCCCGTCGACGAGTCGATGAAAACGATTTTTTCGGAAGAGGTGGGCAATCAGCTCTCGGCGATTTCATCCGCGCTCGTCGAACTCGAGGACGACTTTTCCAATCCGCAGAAGCTCGAGCGTCTCATGCGCGCAAGCCACAGCCTAAAGGGCGCGGCGAGGGTAGTGGGGCTCGGCGACATCGTCGACTTTACCCACGAAATGGAAAACTGTTTTTCCGCCGCGCAAAATTCGAAAATCCGCATAAACTCCGATTCGCTCGACGTGTTTTTGGATTGCGCCGACTTCATCGCCCAACTCCGCGACGACAATTTCGAATCCATGAACCGCTCGCGTTTCGCCGAGCTGTTTGCGCAGCTCCGCGAAATAGAGGCGGGCGGAACGCCGAAACGCGCCGCCGCAAAACGCTCCGAAGAGCAGCCGCCGCGCGGCGGAAAGGGCGCGAGGCGCGACGCGTACGTCAAGGTTTCGCCCGAAAGCCTAAGCTCGCTTATGGAGCTTGCCGCCGAAATTTTAATCGAAAACAGGCGCGTTGAAATCTACCGCGAATCCGCCGCGGCGATAAAAAGTCTGCAGGAGCAGATTGTGCGCCAGCTCGAAAACGCTATGAACTCGCTCGAGGGCACGCGCGGTTCGGACGCGGCGATGGCGCGACTCGAGCAGCTCCGCAAGTCGATGCGCTCGCTCGTAGACGCGGCGCGTTCGCAGGCGGTCGCGTTGGGCGAGTATTCGCGTCGCAACGTCGCGCTTTCCGACAGGCTCTACGCGGAGGTTTTGGCGAGCAGAATGCGCCCGCTCTCCGACGGGCTCACCGCTTTCCCGAGGCTCGTGCGCGACTTGGCGAAGGAGTCGGGCAAGAAAATTTCGCTCGAAATCCACGGCAAGGACGTGCCCGTCGACCGCGACGTTCTGGAGAATCTCGAAGCCCCGCTTACGCACCTTTTGCGCAACGCCTGCGACCACGGCATAGAAACGCCCGAAGTCCGCGCGGCGGCGGGCAAGCCGCAGACGGGGAAAATCGTCCTGAGCGCGTGGCACTCGGCTGGCTTTCTGATGTTGCGCATAGAAGACGACGGCGCGGGTTTGGACGAATCGAAAATCCGCGCGAAAATCCTCGAGAAGAAACTCGTCGCGCCCGAGATTCTCGAAAATATGCCCGCCGACGAACTTTTCGAATTCCTCTTCCTGCCCAATTTCAGCACGAAAGACGACATCACGCAGCTGAGCGGGCGCGGCGTGGGGCTCGACGTTGTGCAGTCGATGATGCGCGAGGTCGGCGGAAGCATTTCGGTATCGACCGAATCGGGGCGCGGGGCGACGTTTACGATGAAGCTTCCCGTCACGCGTTCGGTTGTGAAGGCGTTGACCGTGGGGATTGCGGGCGAGCCGTACGCCTTCCCGCTTGCGCGCGTCTACCGAACGCTCAGACTTTCGCCGTCGGAAATCGAAAACGCCTCGGACGGCAGTTTCTTCAATCTCGACGGCAGGCGCGTGCGTCTGTTTTCGGGCGCGGAGGTGCTCGGATTCGGGCGGACGGCGCAGCGCGCGGGCGAGGAAATCTACGCGGTCGCGTCGGCGAACAAGGGCAGCGTGTACGCATTCGCGGTGGACGGGCTGCCGAACGAGGTCGAACTTGTCGTGCGTCCGTTGAGCGCGGGGCTCGGCAAAATTCCGTGCATATCCGCCGCTTCGCTCGACGAAAACGGACTGCCCGTCTTGATAATCGACGTCGACGACCTGATGGCGTACGCGGAAAAAATTTCGGCGCGCGCGTCGGATTCGGCGCAGTCGGAAAATTCGGAGGCTTCCGAGAGCCGGCGCAGGATTCTCGTCGTGGATGACTCCGCAACGGTACGCCAAACACAGCGCAAAATTCTGGAGGGTGCGGGCTACGCGGTCGATACCGCGGTCGACGGAATGGACGGTTGGAACACATTCAGACTTTCCGACTACGATATGGTGGTAAGCGACGTCGATATGCCGCGAATGACGGGCTTCGAACTCGTCGAAAAAATAAGGTCGGTAAACGGCGCGATTCCCGTTGTTATTGTCTCGTACAAAGACAGAAGCGAAGACAGGGCAAAAGGAGCCGTCGCAGGAGCAAACGCCTACCTGACAAAAAACAGCTTTCGCGACGATTCGTTTTTGCGCACGATAAAATCGCTTGTCGACACAGGGCAACAGTCTTCGGTTTAGAGTCTTGACAACATAGACGGTTTTTCAGATACATATTTTCGTAAATTTTATACAAATTCCAAATGGCAGAATACACAGTAATATCGATGAAATGGGGCGACAAATACGGCCCCGAGTACGTCAACCGTCTGTACAATATGACGGCGCGCAACCTCACGCTTCCCTTTAAATTTATCTGTTTTACCGACAACGGTAGCGGGCTCGATAAAAACATAGAAGTTCGTCCGCTCCCCGAAATGGATCTGCCGCCTGACCGCGAACGCGGTTGGCGCAAACTCTCCACTTTCCGCGACGACATCGGGCTTTCGGGGCGTGTGTTGTTTCTCGATTTGGATACGGTCATCGTCGGCAATATAGACGACTATTTCAAACTCGACGGCGAATTCTACGTAATCGAACACTGGAGACCCTCAAAGAAGCACGGCGTCGGCGAAACAGGCGTGTACCGTTTCGAGGCGGGTAAAAACAGGGATTTGTACGACTATTTTATGTCGCATATGGACGAAGTTAAAGCCAACTACCGCCACGAACAGGCATATGTAACCGATGTCCTTTCGAAAGCCGGCAAGCTCAAATTCTGGCCCAGAAAGTGGATGCCCAGTTTTAAATACAACTGTATGCGTCCGTTCCCTTTCTGTTATTTTTGCGACCCAGTTCTGCCGCCTGAAGCGAAAATGGTCGTTTTCCACGGCAACCCCACTCCGGATCAAGCGATGGCAGGCAAGACAAAGGGCTTCTGGAAGTCCATTATCCGCCACGTTCGTACGCCCCAGTGGTTGAAAGACAACTGGAGATAGATTCGATGAAAAAGAGAATACTTGTCTTGGCTCCGCATAACGACGACGAAACGCTCGGTTGCGGCGCGTCGATGGCAAAACACGTTGCACGCGGCGACGAAGTCTTCGTGTCGGTGCTCACTTCCATTGACGCCGATAATCCCGTAATGAAGCCCAATAAGCCCGAGATTCGCGCCGAAACAAAAAAGGCGATGGAGATTCTTGGTGTGGATTATAAAAATGTAATCTATCGTGACCTTCCGAATGTACTTCTCCACGATGAGCCTATGTACAAAGTCAACAAGGTTGTCGTGGATGTCGTAAAGGAGGTCGCTCCCGACATTCTCTACATTCCATTCATCAACGACCTGCACAAAGACCATCGCGAGATTGTCTATGCCGCACAAGTCGCCGCCCGAACCTGCACCGAGTTCGGCAGAAATATAAAGGAAGTTCTTATGTACGAAACGCTTTCCGAAACGCACTGGAATATAGAATGCGTTGAGGGCGGTTTTCTCCCGAATGTTTTCAACGAAATCTACGATTTTCTCGAACTCAAACTCAAGGCGGTCGAAGCGTACCAGAGTCAGCTCAAGTATTTCCCCGATGTGCGCAGCATAGAGGCGTTGAAGTCGCTTGCAATCGTGCGCGGAGCTATATCGGGTATGAGGGCGGCTGAGGCGTTTATGCTTGTCCGCAGACTCTCTTATTGATGGACGGCGAAAAATTTGTTCCATTTACGGGCGGTCTTTGTTTTTCGAAGACTGCCTTTTTTGTGTTCCTATATAATTCTACTAAGCCTGCCTGCTGTGCGTCTATGTCCCAGTGGGACAGTTGGGCGGCGGGCTGTGTGTCAGAATGTCTCAGGTCGGTTGGGTTCGGAGTGTCGGGCTGTGCGGGACGGCATTTGCAAGTGTCTATTTATTAGTATGTAGTTTGCGATGTCCGAAAACTGGCACGCGGTATGCTTTAAAGCAGGCATATGAGTAAAATATTAGGCATTGACTTAGGAACTACAAACTCCTGTATGGCGGTAATGGAAGGCGGAGAAAGCACCGTTATCCCCAATCGCGAAGGCGGCAGAACAACGCCTTCGGTTGTTGCATTTACAAAATCGGGTGAAAGACTTGTCGGTCAGGCGGCAAAACGTCAGGCTATCACAAATCCTGCAAACACGATTTTTTCGGCAAAGCGTCTTATCGGGCGCAAATATTCGGAAGTCAAGGACGTTGCCGCAACGCTTCCCTACAAGGTAGTGGAGGGCGCGAACGGCGCGGCCATGATTGAATGTCAGGTCGGCGACAAAACGCAGCGTTTCTCGCCCGCCGAAATTTCGGCGATGGTTCTTCAGCAACTGAAGGCGGACGCCGAAGCGTACTTGGGCGAAAAGATTACCGAGGCTGTCATTACGGTTCCCGCGTACTTCAACGACGCGCAACGTCAGGCGACGAAAGACGCGGGCACAATCGCCGGTCTCGACGTTAAGAGAATCATCAACGAACCTACAGCCGCTTCGCTCGCATACGGTCTCGACAAGAAGAACGACGAAACAATCGCGGTCTACGACTTGGGCGGCGGCACATACGATATTTCCATCCTCGAAATAGGCGACGGCGTCTTCGAAGTAAAAGCCACCAACGGCGACACGCAGCTCGGCGGCGACAACTGGGACTCCGCGATTATGGATTGGCTCATCGACACCTTCAAGAAGGACACGGGCATTGACCTGCACAACGATGCGATGGCTCTGCAGCGTCTGAAAGAGGAGTCAGAAAAGGCGAAAATCGCGCTTTCTTCGGCGCAGGAAACCGACATCAACCTGCCGTTCATCACGGCGGATGCAAGCGGTCCGAAACACTTGAATGTAAAACTTACGAGGGCGAAACTCGAACAGCTTACGGATTCGCTCGTCAACAGGACAATCAAGCCGTTTGACGACTGTCTGCGCGACGCGGGTCTTTCGAAGTCGGACATCGACGAGCTTGTTCTCGTCGGCGGTATGACGCGTATGCCCAAGGTAGTCGAAATTGCCGACCATCTGGCGGGCAAGGAAGCCCACAAGGGCGTGAACCCCGACGAAGTTGTTGCGCGCGGCGCGGCAATTCAGGGCGGCGTTCTCCAAGGCGACGTTCGCGACGTTCTGTTGCTCGACGTAACTCCGCTTACGCTTTCAATCGAAACTGCGGGCGGCGTTTCCACCCCGATGATTGATCGCAATACGACCATCCCGAAAAAGGCTTCGCAGATCTTCTCGACATACTCCGACAACCAGACGGCAGTAGACATCAGAGTCTTGCAGGGCGAACGTCCGATGGCTCGCGACAACAAGCTTATCGGCAACTTCAGGCTCGACGGCATAGCACCCGCACCCCGCGGTCTGCCGCAGATTGAAGTAACGTTCGACATCGACGCAAACGGCATTCTCAACGTTTCGGCAAAGGACAAGAGCACGGGTAAGGAACAGAAAATCACCATTACCAACAGCAGCGGTCTGAGCAAGGACGAAGTCGAAAATCTGCGCAAGGAGGCTGAATTGCACGCCGCGGAAGACGCGATGCGCAAGGAAACTGCCGAAGTCCGCAACGAGCTTGACAACATCATCTACCAGACCCAAAAGCAGGTTTCCGAAAACGGCGCGAATATGCCCGTCGACGCGAAACAGGCTCTTGAAAACGAGATAACCGCCGCAAAGCAGGTTCTCGACAAGGCGGATTCGACAAAGGACGAATTGAAGGCCGCGGTCGACAAACTGATGAAGGTCTTGCAGGACAACGCGCAGCATATGCAGCAGGCGCAGGTTAACGCGCAGTCCAACGCCCAAGCGGGAGCGCAACAGGCTCAGGGCGGTGCGGCTCAGCAGGGCGGCAACGGCAAGGGCGGCGTGGATGCCGACTTCGAAGTTGTCGACGACGACAACTCCGACAAGAAGTAGTTTGAAACTTGCACTTCTCCGCGATTGCAAAAAATCGCGGGGGAGTTTTTTGTACTTTTCAAAAAGGCGCAAATGTGCAAAATAAAACCTTTTTACTTTCAACAACTCATAACAACGTAAGAACAAAAATATGGCTAAAGCAAAAATTCAACCCCTCGGCGACAGAGTGCTCGTAAAGCAGGCCGAGGAAAAGGAACAAATCAAGGGCGGCATTATCATTCCCGACGCAGCCAAGGAAAAATCGCAAGAAGCTACGGTTGTGGCGGTCGGCACGGGCAAGCGCACATCCGACGGCAAGACCATTCCCTTTGAAGTAAAGGTGGGCGACAGCGTTCTCATCTCCAAGTACGGCGGCACGGAAGTTGCAGTCGGCGACGAAAAGTTCGTTCTCCTCCGCGAAGACGACATCGTTGCTATTCTCAAATAACAATTAAAAACAGGAAAATTTATCATTATGGCTAAACAAATCATTTTCGACGAAGCGGCACGCAAGAAAGTCCTCAAGGGCGTAACGACTCTGGCAAAAGCGGTCAAGGCAACACTCGGCCCGAAGGGCAGAAACGTTGTAATCGACAAGAAATACGGCTCGCCGCTCATCACAAAGGACGGCGTAACCGTCGCCAAGGAAATCGAACTCGAAGACGTTTTCGAAAATATGGGCGCGCAGGTCATCAAGGAAGTCGCCAACAAAACTTCCGACAACGCGGGCGACGGCACGACGACCGCAACGGTTCTCGGCGAAGCAATCTACCGCGAAGGTCTCCGCAACGTAGCGGCGGGCTCGAACCCCATTTTCGTAAAGCGCGGCATCGACAAGGCTGTCGAAGCGGCTGTCAAGGAATTGGCTAAGAACTCCAAGCCCGTCAAGGACAGCAACGAAATCCGCCAAGTCGCGACTGTTTCGGCAAACTGGGATACGGAAATCGGCAACATCATCGCCGAAGCTATGGACAAGGTCGGCAAGGACGGCACAATCACCGTCGAAGAGGCGAAGTCGATTGACACGACCCTCGACGTCGTCGAAGGCATGCAGTTCGACAAGGGCTACCTCTCGCCGTACTTCGTAACGAACACCGAATCGATGGAATGCGTACTCGAAAACGCGTACATCCTCGTTCACGAAAAGAAGATTTCGAACCTCGCCGAACTCCTTCCGATTCTGCAGGCTGTCGCAAAGACCGGCAAGCCCCTTATGATTATCGCAGAGGACGTCGAAGGCGAAGCTCTGGCGGCGTTGGTTGTCAACAAGCTCCGCGGCATGCTCAACGTCTGCGCGGTAAAAGCCCCCGGTTTCGGCGACCGCCGCAAGGCAATGCTCGAAGACATCGCAATCCTCACGAACGCGCGTTGCATCACCGAAGACCTCGGCTTGAAGCTCGAAAACCTCCAGCTTGCAGACCTTGGTAAGGCGAAACGCATCACGGTTTCGAAGGAAAACACGACAATCGTCGAAGGCGCGGGCAAATCCGCCGACATTCAGGGTCGCGTAAAGCAGCTCCGCAAGGCTATTGAAGAAACGACTTCCGACTACGACCGCGAAAAATTGCAGGAACGTCTTGCAAAGCTCGCAGGCGGCGTAGCAGTCATCAACATCGGCGCGGCTACAGAACCCGAAATGAAGGAAAAGAAGGCGCGCGTTGACGACGCCCTCCACGCGACACGCGCGGCAGTCGAAGAAGGCATCAGCGCGGGCGGTTCGGTTGCTCTGCTCCGCACGGCAAAGGCAATCGACGCACTCCAACTCGAAGGCGACGAACTCGTCGGCGCGCAAATCGTACGCCGCGCAATCGAAGCTCCGCTCCGCCAGCTCTGCGCAAACGCGGGCGAAGAAGGCGCGTTGGTTGTAAAGGAAGTTCTCAACGGCAAAGGCTCGTGGGGCTACAACGTAGCAACGGGCAAGTTCGAAGACCTCTTCAAGGCCGGCGTTGTCGACCCGACCAAGGTTACGCGTTCGGCTCTGCAGAATGCCGCAAGCGTTGCGGGTCTGCTCCTGACGACCGAATGCATGATTGCCGACAAGCCCGAAGAAAAGCCCGCGATGCCCGCAGGCGATCCCTCGATGGGCGGAATGGGCGGAATGATGTAAATCATTTAGTCGATGCAAATTTCCCCGCGGATTAAGTCCGCGCGGGAAGCTCAGTTAAGGCGGAAGTCGGAAACGGCTTCCGCTTTTTTGTGCCCGATTCCGCCGTCGAAAATATTTGCGCAACAAAAATAATTTCATTGAATCGGCGGGCGTTGTGTGCAATCCTCATCCTTTCGACTTTCGCGCATTTGCGCGGATTTTGTGTATGAAAATATCTGCTAAAACAATGGAAAGAAAAACTATCATTATGGGAATGCTCGCACTGCTGCCCTTCGCGGCGCAGGCGAATTTGGAAACGGTTTTCGAGGAGGATTTTGAAAATCCCGATTCGCTGAAAATCATAGACGCGGCAAAATTCAAAGCCGAAACGGTTTCGACGGTATCGGGCTCCGACGCAATATCGGGAAGCGGTTCGATAGTCTTCAACACGCTCAAGAGCAAACAGGGGTGGGAGCCGATTCTCACGATTCCGCTCGAGGGCAAGGGGATGTCGTACCTTGCGGGATTCAAGTACAGGGTTCTCGACAAGGATTTGAAGCGCAACGTAAGGCTCGCGGCGGTCATACGCGAAAAAACGCCCGACGGCGAACAGCGCGTCAACGTAAAGTGGCTTAAGACCGATGGCAAAGTGCACAAAATTTCGTTCGGAGGAACGGTTTTGGGCGAAAGCGGAATGCTCTGTTTCGTCGCCGAGTGCGGCGTGAAAATCGAGCTCGACGACATCAAAATCGCGAAGTACATTCCGAACCCGAAGGGCGCGTGGATGTTCGAAAAAGACGCGTTCATCGCGATGACCTACACGCCCGCAAACCCCGATTTTCACAACTTCAAAGAGCCGTTTCTCGAATACACGAAAGAGCAGTTCTTCCCGTTCATCGACAGGTTCGGACAGTTCAAGCACAGGGATTGGGTCGATAAAATCCATTCCGTCGACGACTTCCAAAAGCGCATTGCCGACGAAAAGAAGTTCTACAAGAAAATCGGCGCGATTCCGAACCGCGACCAGTTCTGCGGTCTCGTAAGGGACGACCTCAAGTTCGAATCGACGGGACGCTTCCGCGTGCAGAAAATCGACGGCAGGTGGTGGTTTGTCGATCCCGAAGGCAACCTGTTCTGGTCGTTCGGCATAACGTGCGTGGGCAATCTCGACCTAACGCCGATTACCGACCGCGAGAACTATTTCGAGGACATTTCCGACAAGCGTTTCCTCAAGAAAAACAGCTACGGACTCCACTACTACAAGGGCAGAAGTTTCGATTCGTACGGATTTCTCGAGCGCAACCTCGTGGCGAAATACGGCGACAACTACCGCGACGTATACGGCGACGTTGCCGACGAGCGCATGCGGATGTGGGGCTTTACGACATACGGATGCTGGTCGCAGCACTACATAATCGGCAGGGGCAACTTCCCGTTCACGGCGATTGCGACTTCGGGCAGGGCTATAAGCTACAAAACCGACACCGAAATGTACGCCTACTGGCGCGACTTCCCCGACTTCTTCACGCCGCAATTCCGCGAAAACACCTTCAAGCAGGTGGAGAAAATTGCGCGCCTTATCAATATGCCCGCGTGCGTGGGCGTGTTCGTCGACAACGAGCTTCCGTGGCAGTTCGAAACGCTTACGACGATGAGGGCGTTGCTCGGATGTCCCGCGACGCAGCCGTCGAAAATCGAATTCCGCAAAGACCTGCAGGCAAAGTACGGCGAAATCGAAAAGCTCAACGCCGCGTGGAAATCGAACTACAAGGATTGGGACGACTTCCTTGCCCGCCGCAATTTCAGCCCCAAGACGAAATCGGGCGAAGCCGATATGCTCGCTTTCGAGGAGAAAATGTATGCGCACTATTTCAAAACCTGCCGCGACGCGGTCAAGGCTGTCGCGCCTAACACGCTCTACTTGGGCTGCCGCTTTGCGTGGCGCAACAAGCTTGTCGAGCAGGTTGCCTCGCGCTACTGCGACGTAGTCAGCTACAACGTCTATTCCGACAACATCACGACTTTCTCGCCCGTCAAAGGCTGCGAAGACAAGCCCGTGCTCATCGGCGAATTCCACTTCGGCAATACCGACAAGGGCATTTACGGCGGCGGGCTCAACCCGCGCGGCACGACCGAAAACCGCAAAAAGGCTTTCGAAAACTACGCAATCAGCGCGTTCGAAAATCCGAACGTCGTCGGCGCGCACTGGTTTCAGTGGTTCGACCTCTGCACGGCGGGGCGTTTCAACGGCGCAAACTACGCGATAGGTTTTGTGGATATTTGCGACACGCCCGACTACGTCATCGTGAAGGCGGCGCGCAAGCTCGCGAAGAAAATGTACACGCTGCGCCTCAAGGGCGGGCAGAGCACGACGCAGAGCGAGGGCACCGCGCTTTCGGTAATCGATACCGACAAAAAGTAGCGGCTATGTTTTCTTCGGCAAAAAAGTTGTTTTTTCTTGCGGGGGCGGCGTTGTGTCTGCCCCTTTTTGCCGAAGAACCGCCGCCCGACAGGTTGATATGGAATGGCAAAACATATCAAATCGAGGGGTATGTGTATCCGTTCGAAAAAGTCGGCGCAGGCGGCGCGCTCGGAGGGAGCTTTTCGAAATCGTGCTTCCGAAATGTGTATGTTTTCGAAATCGAGAACGGGCGGCTTGTCTGCAAAAAGCTTCTTTCGCGGACGGCGGACGGCGAGGTAGAGACGCGCAAGAGCGAAATCGGCGGCGGAATTTTCTGCGACTGGTTTTCGGCGAAAAACGTCGGTCTGCGCGAAATGCGCTCGGGCGGGGAGCGGTTTTTTCTCGAGGAGAAAAGCTATGTGTTGGATGTGGAAAAGGGTGCGGCGCGGGTGCGTATCGCCCGCGAAATGCCCGAACTTCGGATGTCGTACTCCGACAGTGAGCGCAGGGCGGGCGTCGTCTACGACCCGTCGCGCGACGACTGGCGCGGGTGCTTCGAACTCGGGCACTTTTGTCTCAAGCCGCTGCGGATGGAGTATTCGGGCTTTGCCGATTTGTCCGTCGCCCGCGAAATTCTGCGGCTGAAACGCGTAAAGACGCGCGGGTTTGTCTCGAGCTACTTCAGGAGCAGGCGCGGCACGGTTTATCTGAATCTGAATTTGCCGCCCACGCGCACGAGCGGGTTTTGTTCGGCGTCGTTTGTCTGTGCCGACTTTTTCGATTTCGAGGGCGACGCGGTGGAGGTTGAAATCGAAAATCCGCTTACGCTATCGCGGCGGGTTGTTGCAATCCGCGCCCTTTCGAAGCGCGAGAGCGTCCACAATCCGCGCGGAAGGAAATACGTCCCGAATTACGAAACGGGCAGGGCGTTTGTCGCCGATTTGAAAAAGCTCTATCCCGAAATTTCCTCCGCGAACATCGACGCGCGGAAGTTGTCGTCGAAGATGTCGGCGGGCCACGGCGGATTTTCGTTTGCGGTTTTCTACGGCGAGAGGGCGCGTCGGGCGGTGGACTCGGTTTCGGTCGGCGTTTCGGATGCTTCGGAATTCGACTACGCCTTTCGCTATCCCGATTTCGATTTGAAAAACGCCGCCTTTTCGGTCGTGTTCCGTTTCGTTCCGAAGAATTTTTCCGATATCGAAAACTGGCGTTTCCCGAAGCGTGTGAAGTTGGGCGGAATCGACTGTTGGAGCTTCGACGGCGAGCGGAGCGCGGCATTTCGCTTTGCGACTTCGCCTCTCGGCAACATAGAAAAAATAGCGGGCGAGATGGACGACCTTGAGGTGCTCGAGACGCTTTCGTTTCTGCTTTCTTCGAACGCGCAGTCTTCGGCTTCGGGGGCTGAGCGGTTGCGGGTTGCGGCTATGCGCACGGGGCGCGTCGATTTCAAAAAGTACCCCTACTATGCCAGAATACTCGTAAATTTCGACGCGGGCAGGGCGGTTGCGAAGATTTTTGCGGAGCGGCTTGCCGACTTTCTCGGTTTCGATTGCGGCTTCAATGCGGCGTTTATCGATTCGGAAGATTTTGACAATTCGCAGAAGTGCAGGGCGATTTCGCGCAGGCTCGATTCGGAAATTTCGAAAGCTCAAAACAGGTACAAAAGGAAATGATATGGACGATAATATGACGGTTTATATGGCGATTGCGGGGATATTCGTCGGGCTATTCGGCTCGCTTATAGGATTGTATTTTTCGTCGAAGCGCGTGTGCGGCGCGATTATGCGGCGCGGCGACCTCGACGACGGACAAAAGCTTTCCGCGCTTTTTCTCTATTTCCGCGCGCTATTTTGGGGAGCTTCGCTCATCCTGCTTTTTATGGCGTTGCTTTCCGTGCTTGTGTTTGCGCGGCTTTCGCACGCAATCGGCAATTTCGAGTATATGCCGCTAATGCTGCTTCTGGCGGGCGGATTTTTCGCCGTCTACTCTTTCGTCTTCCGCCGCTACCGCAAGTAGTCGGGGCGGTTTCCCAGTGCCCGATTTTACGGCGTTTGCCGTCGATATTTTCCAAACAAAAAACCCGCCGTTTTTGCAAACGCGCGGGTTTTGTTTTGAATGTCTTTCGGAACTATTGACCTTGGGTTGCGAGCTGTTTCGCTTTCGCAACGGCGTAGTCGCGGTTCATCTTCGCGATGAAGTCGAGAGTGATGCCCTTCGGGCAAACCGCTTGGCATTCGCCGTAGTTCGAGCAGTTGCCGAACCCGAGTTCGTCCATCTTTTCAACCATTGCGATTGTGCGCTTGTCCTTTTCGGGCGCGCCCTGCGGCAGGTAGTTGAGGTGCGAGACCTTCGCCGCCGTGAAGAGCATTGCCGAAGCGTTCGGGCATGCCGCAACGCACGCGCCGCAACCGATACATGCCGCCGCGTCCATCGCCTTTTCGAGTGTGTCCTTTGCGATGAGAACCGCGTTTGCGTCCTGCGGTGCGCCCGTGCGAATCGAGATATAGCCGCCCGCCTGTTGGATTTGGTCGAGGGCTTCGCGCGAGACAACGAGGTCTTTCTTAATCGGGAACGGGCCCGCTCTCCACGGTTCTACAACGATTGTGTCGCCGTCCTTGAACTTGCGCATATGCAGCTGGCAGACGGTTGTTTCGCGTTCGGGGCCGTGGGGGATGCCGTTGATTACCATCGAGCACATGCCGCAGATACCTTCGCGGCAGTCGTGGTCGAATGCAATCGGTTCTTTGTTTTGCGCAACGAGCTGTTCGTTGAGAATGTCGAACATTTCGAGGAACGAGCTGTCTTCGCTTACGTTGTCGACGGTGTAGGTTTCGAAACGTCCCTTAACGTTTTCGCCCTTCTGTCTCCAAATTTTAAGATGTACTTTCATTTGTATTCCGAAATTTTAGATTATTTATACGAGCGGACGACGGGCTTTACTTCGTCGTGCGTTATGGGTTCCTTTTCGAGACGCGGCGGTTTGCCTTCGCCGTCGTACATCCAGACTGCGGCGTACGAGTATTCGGCGTCGTTGCGCTTTGCTTCGCCGTCGTCCGTCTGGTGCTCGACGCGGAAGTGTGCGCCGCAGCTTTCCTTTCTTTCGAGGGCGTCGCGAACCATCACTTCGGCGAATTCGAGGAAGTCGGCAACGCGACCCGCGCGTTCGAGTTCGTTGTTGAGCGTGTTTTCTTCGCCGACAATCTTGAGGTCTTTCCAGAACTCTTCGCGAACCTGCGGGATGAGTTCCAGAGCCTTCTTGAGGCTTTCCTCCGAGCGCGCCATACCGCAGTATTCCCACATAATCTTGCCGAGCTTCATATGGAAGTGGCGGGGGCTTTGTGTGCCCTTGATGCTCATCAATTTCTTGATTTGGTCGCGGACATTCTTTTCGGCTTCGTCGAATTCGGGACGGTCCGTCGAGATTTTCTGCGCGCCGACGCGTGCCAGATAGTTCGGCAGAGTGTAGGGAATTACGAAGTAGCCGTCGGCCAGACCCTGCATGAGAGCCGACGCGCCGAGGCGGTTTGCTCCGTGGTCGGAGAAGTTTGCTTCGCCGAGGACGAACAGACCCGGAATCGTGCTTTCGAGGGTGTAGTCAACCCACAAGCCGCCCATCGTGTAGTGCGAGGCGGGGTATATGCGCATCGGGGTTTCGTACGCGTTTTCGCCCGTGATGCGTTCGTACATATCGAAGAGGTTGCCGTACTTTTCCTTGACCGTCTTGAGACCGTCGCGCTTGATTGCGTCGGCAAAGTCGAGGTATACGCCGCGTCTTTCGCCGCCGACCGCAGGGCCTACGCCGCGACCGTCGTCGCAGGCTTCCTTAGCCGCGCGCGAGGAGATGTCGCGGGGAGCGAGGTTGCCGAACGAGGGGTATTTTCTTTCCAAATAGTAGTCGCGGTCTTCTTCGGCGATTTCCGACGGCTTCTTTGTGCAGTCTTCCTTCTTCTTGGGAACCCACACGCGGCCGTCGTTGCGGAGCGATTCGCTCATGAGCGTGAGCTTGCTCTGCTGGTCGCCGTGCTGCGGAATGCAGGTGGGGTGAATCTGCGTGAAGCAGGGGTTTGCGAAGCCCGCGCCGCGCTTGTAGCAGCGGTATGCCGCCGTTACGCTGCAGCCCTGTGCGTTTGTCGAAAGGTAGAATACGTTGCCGTAGCCGCCCGTGCAGAGCAGAACCGCGTCGGCGGAATATCTTTCGATGTCGCCCGTGAGGAGGTTGCGGACGATGATGCCCTTTGCCGAACCGTCGATTTTAACGAGATCGAGCATTTCGCGGCGTGTGTACATCTTGACTTTGCCGAGGGCGATTTGTCTTTCGAGAGCCGAGTATGCGCCAAGGAGCAGCTGCTGACCCGTCTGACCGCGTGCATAGAACGTACGGCTGACCTGTGCGCCGCCGAACGAGCGGTTTGCCAACAGACCGCCGTATTCGCGTGCGAACGGAACGCCCTGCGCAACGCACTGGTCGATGATGTTTACGCTGACTTCGGCCAAGCGGTAGACGTTGGCTTCGCGCGAACGGAAGTCGCCGCCCTTGACCGTGTCGTAGAAGAGGCGGTAGATGCTGTCGCCGTCGTTCTGGTAGTTCTTTGCGGCGTTGATACCGCCCTGCGCCGCGATGGAGTGTGCGCGTCTGGGGCTGTCCTGATAGCAGAAGCAGGAGATGTTGTAGCCCTGTTCCGCCAAGCTTGCCGCCGCGCTCGCGCCCGCAAGACCGCTGCCCACGACGATTACGTGGTACTTTCTGCGGTTCGACGGATTTACGAGCTTTGCGTGAAATTTGAAGTTCGACCACTTTTCGGAAATCGGACCTTCCGGTATTTTAGAATCCAAACTCATTGTTGTTCCCTTCGATTGTTATTTCTTTGTGCAGGGTTTGCAGCCTTCCTTGAGGAAGTCGTAGTTTACGAAAATCTGACCCTTTGCGTCTTTGAGTTGGCTGAACTGTTTTTCAACCTGCGCAACGGGGAGAATCTGGCAGTCGGTGTACTTGGAGACGAGAACCGCCAGCGGGTTAATCGAGAAGCCGAGCGCGATTACAATGCAGTAGAGCATTGCGATTGCGTTCAGGCGGTAACGCCACGCTTCGTTGCGGAAACCGATGCTCTGGAACATGCTGCTTACGCCGTG
Organism: uncultured Opitutales bacterium; assembly: GCA_900548275.1. GTDB lineage: Bacteria > Verrucomicrobiota > Verrucomicrobiia > Opitutales > Intestinicryptomonadaceae > Merdousia. Next base: position 25,787 of record URJY01000003.1, read on the forward strand.
CGAGAGGTGGAAACCGATGACGACCATCGAGAAAATGTATGCAACTGAAATCCACGGATTCGAGAAGCCCAGAATGAGCATTGCGTAGACGTCGTGGAGCGTCTTGCCTTCGTACATGCCCGCCGTAGCCTTCCATTCGAGGAGCTTAAACGAGGGGTCGAGGTTGAGCACGGTGTAGTGCATGAGGTGGATGACTGCGAACAGTGCGATAATCGTACCCGAGAAAATCATTGTTCTGCCCGCGAAAGTGCAAGCCAGACTCTTTTTGACCGAGTAGCGTTGCGGACGCGACTTGCCGTTTTCGAGGACGAGCAGGTACGCCGTCAGCAGGTGCAACACAAAGCAAGCTCCCAGACAGAGTCTGAAGCCCCAGAGTATCTCCCACGGAAGGGTCTGGAGGAAGTTTGCATATGCGTTGATTGCGTGCGGACCGCCTTCCAACGTCTGCAGGTTTCCGAGCATATGTATCAGCAGGAACGAAGCCAATACAAAACCCGTAACGGCCATCGCGAATTTTTTCATCAGCGACGACATCAGTGATTTTTTTATGTTTCCCATGATTTTCTTTTTCAGGTTACGATTGCTAAAAATGGAAGCCTCAACTAATGCAAAATTGAGCTTTCCTTTCAACAAAATTTTTCGGGAAAGTTGGCGGATTGTCGGGCGGCAGGCTCGGAAAAGCCTTGCGGAATCCGCCTCGATATCCGGTTGACAGTTTACCGAATTTTCCGCGAATTTTCTTGCCCGCCGATTTCCGAAATTTCTATACTTGCCGCCGCAATTCAAAAACAACCTACAACAACACACAAAAATTCGCATATGAGAAAACTGCTCGCTTTTATCGCCGCGCTCGCCGTTGCGGCAAACGCGTCCGCAACAATAAAGGTCGCAAGACCCGTTTCGGAAGACTTCAAAAAATCGGTGATTTACCAAATTCTTCTGCCTGCATTCACCCAAGAGGGCACTATAAACAAGGCGGCGGAAATGCTGCCCTACATAAAGTCTCTCGGCGTGGACATCGTCTACCTCTGCCCGCTCACCGAACACGACGAGGATATGGACAAAAAATTCTGGAGCGAACGCCAGAAAGCCGCCAAGACGGAAAATCCGAAAAATCCGTACCGAATGAAGGACTACTTCAAAATCGACCCGTCCTACGGCACTTCCGACGACGTGAAAAAATTCGTCGAAAAGGCGCACTCGCTCGGGCTGAAAGTGGTTTTCGACCTCGTGTACTACCACTGCGGGCCCAAGGCAAACATCATCAGGGAGCATCCCGACTTCGTGCTTTACAAACCCGACGGCAGCTTCGATACGGGCGAGTGGGCATTCCCCAAGCTCAATTTCAAAAACGTCCAACTGCGCGAGTACCTGACAAAAAATATGGAGCATTTTGTCAAGGAATACAATATCGACGGCTTCCGTACCGATGTCGGCGAAATGGTGCCATCCGACTTCTGGGACGCCGCCGCCGAGCGCGTGCGCAAAATCAAGCCCGAGCTTCTGATGATTGAAGAGAGCGAACGCCACTCCGCGACCGAAAAAACGTACGACGCCACCTACGAAGTCCTCTGGCAGCGCAAGACAATCGAGGTCTTCCACGACAAAAAGCCCGCGAAAATCCTGCGCGAGCGTTGGGAGTCTTTCGACAGGGAACAGCCGAAAAACGCGCGCGTTCTCCGCGCAATGGAAAACCACGACTTCGCCAACGGGCCTTTCCGCAAACGCTGCGAAATCCGCTTCGGATACCGCGGAATGGACGCCGTGATGGTGATGAATTTTACGCTCGACGGCATTCCCTTTATATACAGCGGCAACGAATTTGCCGACGACGCGCCGATGACCATTTTTTCCGACCGCACGCACGGCAGATACTTCACCGAATGGGCGAATATGTTTACCGAGCAGGGCAAACGCAGAATGGCACTCGTGAAAAAGCTCATAGAGCTGCGCAAAGACCCCGTATTTTTCGACGGCAAAACGCGTTGGCTCGACAACGACAACCCCGAGGCGGTTCTTTCGTACGCCAGAGAGTCCGAAGAGGGCAGGGCACTGGTCGTAATCAACGTATCGGATAAATGCGTTTCGACCATTGTTGACGCCGACTTCGACGGCGCGGCGCAGCTGCTGTCGTACGGCGCAAAATACGAATCTGACGAAGGCGCGACGAAACTGGAACTTCAGCCGAAAGGCTACATAGTGCTGCGGAAAAACGCGGAAAAGAGAAACCCGAAAGTACTGCGTCGCAACCGCGCGCCGATAATGTAGCTCCATCCATCCGACCGACGAACAAAACACCCCGCAACTTGCCGAAGTAGACATCGCACTGCGTATGCGAATGCCTTTCGGCGAAGCGGGGTGTTGTTGTTTATGTGTATTTGTCCGCCGTGTTTCGGGTTGTCTATTTTTCGATGGGTGCGGCTTCTACGAAGTCGATTGCCCTGATTTCCGCTTTGCCGAGCAAGCCTGATTCGAGCGGTTCTTCGTCCGCCTTCCAGAAGCCTTTCATGAATGTGTAGGCTATTCTGTCGGTGTCGTTTTTGCGCTTTTCAAGAATCCACTTGGGCAGGATTTCGTCGGGCGACTTCGCAAGCCGCGCGTCGCCGATTAGCCTGTTTACCCATCGGTTCGCGACTTCTATCGAAAGCGTGTTTTCGCCTTTTCTTGCGAGGTTTGTTATGTCGCATTCGAAGGGCGCGCGCCAGAGCGTGGCGGCGGTTTTGCCGTTAACCCGCACGCGGGCGATGTCGGCAACTTTTCCGAGCGACAGAATTATGCGCCGTCCCTTTTTGAACATTTCGCCGCCGAGTTCGAAATTCTTCGAATACGTTGCGATTCCCGAAAAATAGCGGATTCCGTCGTCGGAATTTTTCGTCCAAGATTCGAGTTTTGCGAAGTGTGCCATTGCGGGCGCGCCGCGGTTTTTCTGGAATGCGACATTCCAATTTTCCGAAATGTCGACATTCTTCGGAAGCGGTTGAGCCGCGAGCGAAACCTCGCCGCCGTCCGACAGAACAAGCTTTGCCGTGCCCGCCGTCTCGAACATCGCGCCGAGTTTGCCGTTGCAGACCGCGGGATAAATCGGGCTTCCCGCGGTTTCGGGGACGGACGATGAAAACGCGTCAATCCGCCTGTTTTCGCCGTTTTTGAAGACGACGAATTTCGATTCGTAGGGATTGAGCGAAAGGGGAATCGAGACAATGCCGTTTTCGCACTTCCACTGCGCGGCGGGCGAAATGCTGCCGTCCACTGCGTCGAAAATGTACGGCGACTTTCCTTTGCCCACGTTGAACGAAACCTCGCCTGCAATGCGTGATTGCGTCATATTTGCCACAAAGCGGATGTCGGTGTCGCCGTCGATTCTGCCGATTGTGCGGATTCCGCGCGGCGTTTTAAATTCGGGCGCGATTTGCGCAAGATTCAACGCTTCGGGAACGGAGCGCGTGGCGTACAACGTGCCTTTGCCGATTTTGCGGACTTTTTCGCCGCTGCCCCAAAGACGTTTTACGACCGCCGCAAATTTCTCGGGGTTGTCCGAAAGTGTGGGCGAGTCAATCGGCGGGACTCCGACGGCGTTCGCGCCCGCTTCGAGCAGTTTTTCTACGGCTTCGAGCGTGCGCAGCGAAAGCCGTTTGTCGGCGCCGAGCGCGAGCATTTTGTAGCGCGTGCCGTCCGCCGCCGCAAAGATTTCGCCGGCTTCGAATTTCAGCGAATCGGCTATGTCGTCCGCCGAACAATAGTCGTAGTCGTAGCCCGCGTTCGTGATTTCGTCGCGCACGGCGTACCACGCGCCGTTGGGCTGCGATTCTCCCGAAAGCCACAGCACGGTTGCCCGATAGCGTCCGCGCTGAAGCAACGCCTGCGAGCGGTTGACGTACGAAACCCACGCGTCGGCAAGCTTCCACCAAGTGGTAAGGCGCGTCATATGCGTGCCGTTTCCGCCGAGCGTCATCCCCGGTCCCTCAATCATAAACGGTTGATGCGCGTATGTGTGGATTATTATCGACGAAATGCCGAAAATCCACGCGCGGTCGCCGTACTCTTTGAGCTGTTCGGGCGTTTGAAGCCAACGGGCGGGGAGCTTCGTTGCCGTAAACGATTCCGCGCCCGCCTCCTTTTTGCCGAACAGGTGCGCGCTCGAGCCTGTCATGCGCGCGGGTGGATTTCCGCGTCCAATCCAGAACTCGCCCGTGGGAATGTCGATTTTTCGGGCGCAGCGGAGCGAATCGAACAGACCGCCGTAGGGTTCGACAATCGAGACAAGCCCGTCTTTTTTGCAAAGCTCGGCGAAGTAGTCGTAGTAGTTTTCGGCGAAGAGGTCGGAGACCGTGCGCTGCAAATCGTAGAGGAACTTTGCGGTCTGCCCATCGGTCTCGACAACAAACCCGAGCATTGCGGGCAGCCACGGCTTGATGTCGTAGCCGCGCCGTTTCTCGAATTGCTCGGCGAAGTCGTCCGTCCAGTTCTGCCCGCCGACCTCGTAGCTGTCGATTGTGGCGTAGCGCATCGAGCCGCCGAAATCGGCTTCGAGCTTTTTCATAAAATGCGGCCAGTGCGCGTCGAGCCCGCGCCGCGAGAGCTTGTCGCACTCAAGCCCCTTGAATTGGGTGGGAGCGTTTTTCGCGCCGGTCGAAGTGTAGCCTATGCGCAGGACAATCCAGTTGCCGTCGGGCAGATTCACCGTACCCTCGCCGTTTTCGAAATTTGCGGTGATGTCGAGAATTGAATCTTTCGAAAGCCCGCGCCTGTTTTCGTCTTCCGCTTTCGGCGCGACAAACCCGATTCTCTGCGCGAGCGAATTTTTGAAATCGATATCGGACACCATCCGTTCGGAAAGCAGACGCACGTTTTTCAAATTTATATCCTTCGGCTTTTCCCACTCGTGAAACGACTTCGCCGTCGTAAATTCGAATTTGAAGAACTTCGCCCGCGCGCCGTTTTCGGAAAGCGGTACGAACTTGGGCGTACACTTATCGTTGTAAATCGACGCGGTGTATTCGCCGACTTTAGAGTAGTTTTTGCCGTCGTCGGAAGCCGAAATGTCGACGCTCACATACAGTCCGCGACTGTCGAAAGTAAGTTCGGCAAATTTTGCGTTGTACGGGTTTTTGAATTCGAAAACGAGCGTGTTTTTCGCGCCTTTTTTCGAAAGCGGCAGGCGGACGGTCTTTGCGTTTTCGCCAACGACATTCTGCGGATTGTCGAAGTCGGCGGAGACTTTCGGCGCGGGCATTTTCCTGCCGCCTCGAACCGCGAGCACGGCGACATCGCGGTAGAAGCCCTCCACCGTGCGCGGCTGCGGAAGCTTGAGCGTATGTTCGCCGCCGACTACACGCGTTTCGGAGGCGACAAGCATTTTCATAGAATCTTCGGGCTTAATCCACGGGCCGCCCGAGCTTGACCACCCCGGGCAGTTGTGCGCGCCGAGCCTCAAACCGAGCCGCTTTGCCTCGCGACCCGCGTGGCGCATTAGTTCGCGCCAGTTGTCGTCGAGAATCTGTATCTTCGGCATTCCCGTGGCGGTCTGGTTGACGAGCGAAAACACGTGCGCGCCGCCGTAGCCGACTTCCTTCAAGGCTTCGAGGTCGGCGGTAATTCCCTCCTTGGTAATTGCATTCGTGGTGAAGTGCCACCAAGTTTCAAGCTTTGCGTCCTGCGGCGGATTGAGAAAGTCGGCGCGAACTGCGTCGAAATCGGCATATGAAACCGAAACAAAAGCGGAAAGCCCCGCAAGTAAAATAGTAGAATAGTAAGGTTTTATCATAAGTGTATGCTAAAACAGCGAAACATTACATTCAATCATAAAAACGAACAAACACAGATGCAGGCTGGAGCCTTCACGCCGTTGCGGGGGCTTCACCCCCGAGTGGGCATTTTGCTTCGCAAAATAACCGCCCACATTCCCCACCGAACTTCGTTCGATTCCATCGAACAAGTATATCAAACAGGTTTCGGAAAAAACAAAATAAGTTCGAAAATCCGAAGCCATTGCGAAGCAATGCGAACTTATACACAAAAGGCGCGACTATAGTCGCGCCGCAGTATCACAAGTAGGAACGAAGTTCCGACGGCGTGCAGGCACCTGCCTGCCCTTGCAAAAAAGGCTTCCATTTCTTTAAAAAGTCGTCATTGTTTGAATTGATATGGAACTAAATTATTCGGGAAAAGTTGCGCTTGTCAGCGGGGCGGGACGCGGTATCGGCAGGGCGATTGCCGTGGAACTTGCGAACGCGGGCTGCACGGTTCTTTGCGTCAGTAAAAACATTTCGTCCTGCGGAAAGGTCGCAGACGAAATCAACGCATCGGGCGGAAAAGCCGAGGCGTGGGCATTCGACGTGTCGAAATCGGCGGAAGTGAAAGACGCCTGCACACAAATCCTCAAAAAATACGACGCAGTAGACATCATCGTAAACAACGCAGGCATCACACGCGACAACCTGCTTATGCGAATGTCGGACGAAGAATGGGAAAGCGTGATTTCGACAAACCTTTCGTCGTGCTTCTATATCGTGCGCAACCTCGTGCGCGCAATGATGGGCAACCGACGCGGACGAATCATAAACATCGCATCGGTGTCGGGTCAGGCGGGCAATGCGGGACAGACAAACTACGCGGCGGCAAAGGCCGGCATTATCGGCTTTACGAAGTCGCTGGCGCGCGAACTGGCGGCGCGAAACATCACGGCAAACGCAATCGCCCCCGGGTTCATCGACACCGATATGACGGCGGTTCTTCCGCCCGCAATCGTGGAGGCGGCAAAGGCGAATATCCCGCTCAAACGCACGGGCAAGGTCGAAGACATCGCAAAAATCTGCGCATTCCTCGCATCCGACGAAGCGGGCTATATCACGGGACAGACAATAGCGGTAAACGGCGGTCTGTACATGTAATTTTTTTATCGAACAATAAACAACAACAAATACTATTATATATGATTAACAGAAGAAAATTCATCAAGTCGGCAACGACGGCGGCAACTGCGGCAATGTTCTTCCCCGGATGCTCGTCGACACCCAAGCCGAAGAAAATCGGCGCAAACGAAAAAATCAACGTCGCATTCGTCGGCGTCGGCAACATCGGCGCAATGGCACGCGGCGGCATGATAAACGAAAACGGAGTGGCACTCTGCGACGTAGACCTTACCATGGCGCGTCAGGGTCTGAAACAATACCCCAAGGCAAAAATCTTCCAAGACTACCGCGAAATGCTCGACAAGCTCGGCAAGGAAATCGACGCGGTTTGCGTATCCACGCCCGACCACTCGCACTTCAAAATTACGCTCGACTCGATGCAGTGCGGCAAACACGTCTGCGTGCAAAAACCCCTTACACACAACATCTGGCAGTGCCGCGAACTCGAACGCGCCCGCCAGTACTACGGCGTACAAACCCAGATGATGAATCAAGGGCACGCAACCGAGCAAATCAGAATGCTCAAGGAATGGTACGACAGCGGCATAACTGGCGACGTACGCGAAGTCCACGTTATGTGCAGCGGCCCCAAGTGGTGGGACGGCGACCCCAAGCGCACGCCTTACTTCGTAAAGCCCAAGTCGATGCCCATCACCAAACAGCCCATTCCCTCGGAACTCAACTGGGATTTGTGGATAAATCAGGGCAAATTTACCGACTACAACCGCATCTACGCACCGCTTAGCTGGCGCGGATTCTGGGACTACGGCACGGGTATGCTCGGCGACTGGTTCTGCCACACGGCGGACGCCCCCGTCTGGATTCTCGACCTCAAAGACCCCGTCTCGGTGGAACTTGTCGACGCAAAGTGCACATACGACCAAAACGTGTTCATCCCCGACGCGTCGACGGTAAAGTGGACATTCGCCGCAACCGACAAACACCCCGAACTGGTTATGTACTGGTACGACGGCGCGCGCGAACCCATCACACGCCCGCACGACTTCGAAAAAGACCGCCCGCTGCTGAAGTCGGGTATGTATATGATTGGCGACAAGCGCACAATCCACACTGGCTCGCGCCCGAACTTCGACCCGCGCGTCTCCAACGACAAATTCTTCAACGAATTCCGCAAAAACCGTCCGCCTAAGACAATCCCCAGAGTCCGCAAGGGCAATCTCTATCTGGAGTGGTGCGACGCAATCAGGGGCGACATCAAGGAATGCGGCTCGAACTTCAAATACGCTTCGCAGCTTACGGAAGTTGCATTGCTCGGCGCACTCGTGCAGCGCGTCGGCGGCAAGATTGAATGGGACGCTAAGAATATGCGCGCCAAGAACCGCCCCGAACTCGACACACTCATCCGCGAACCCGAACGCAAGGGCTGGGAATCCAAGTCTTTCGGCGGCTTGTTCGCGTAAGAGTGGGGCGAAAGTTTTTCGGAATAAATCGCGGATGGCCTATGCGGGCTGTCCGCTTTTTTTGCGGTTGTCGGCGGACACAGTGGAGATCGTCGGCAAAATAATTCCGATAAAAAGAGCCGAAGAGGCGCGGCGGCACGGGCAGGATGCACGACAATTTGATTCGTCGGCGTGTTGTGGAGTAGTGCGCTTTTTTCTTGACTCTTTTTTTCGGGTAATACAAAAATCGTTCCGTTTAACTTAAACGTTTAACTTTATTTCTGCATATATATGAAAAACGGGTTTGCATTTCTTGCGGGGTTGCTGTTTGCCGCATCGCTTTTCGGCGCGGAGGATTGCGCCAAGTTTGTCGATGTGAAAATCGGTACGGCGGGTACGGGGCACACGTACCCAGGGGTTGTCGCGCCGTTCGGCATGGTTCAGCCAAGCCCCGAAACGGGCTATTCAACATGGCGCTATTGCTCGGGCTACCACAACGACGACCTGCGCATTCTCTCTTTCGGTCAGACCCACCTTTCGGGCACGGGCTGCCCCGACAGCGGCGACGCGGCGTTCATTCCCTTCACGGGCAATCCCGTCAAAACGGACTATTCGAGCGCGTTCAAAAAGGAGAACGAAATCGCGGAGGTCGGTAAATATTCGGTCGTCTTGGACGACGCGAAAGCGAAGGTCGAAATCACCGCAACCGACAGGGTCGCCCTCTACAGAATCAAGTTTCTTGCCGACGGCGGCGGGTTGTTCTTCGACTTCCAGACTGGCATGGTCGGCAAGCTGCCGAACCGCGTTCTCGAAAGCGACATCAGGCTTGTAGACGATTATACTATTGTCGGCACGCAGAAAGTCCGCTCGTTCACGCGCCGCGACATCAGTTTTGCCGTTAGGTTCGACAAACCCGTAAAAAAGCTTATCGAAATCGAGCGTCCCAAAAACCACAAAGCCCCGCGCTGGGCTTTGGATTTCGGCTTGAAGTCGGGCGAAACGCTTTTTGTAAAATGCGCGGTTTCGACGGTCTCGACCGACGGCGCGCTCGCGAACCTGAACACCCTGCAAAATTGGGACTTCGATTCCGTCGCAGCCAAGACCCGCGCCGATTGGAACGACCTGCTTTCCAAGTTCGACGTTTCCGCAACGCCCGACCAGAAGAAAATATTTTATACCGCAGTCTATCACTCGTTCATTTCGCCCAACAATATTGCCGACGTCGACGGACGTTATCGCGGCGCGGACGGCAAAGTTGCGACGGCGTCGAACGCCTCGAAGCACTACTACACCAACCTTTCTCTGTGGGACACATACCGCGCGGTGATTCCGCTTACTTCAATCGTCCGCCCGCAGATTCTGCCCGAATTTGCGAACTCTATGCTCGACCACTTCGACGCGGCGGGCGTGCTGCCCACAAACGCCTATTGGGGCAAGGAAACGTGGTGCATGATTGGCAATCACGCAATTTCGGTAATCGCGGGCTGCATTCAGCGCGGGCAGGACGGCTTCGACAAACGCCGCGCCCTCAACGCAATGATTGTTTCGTCCGAAAAAGACCACCGCAAGAGCGACTTTTCGATACTCGACAAATTCGGCTATTATCCGTTCGATTTGTGCAATCCCGAATCTGTTTCCAAGACGCTCGAAAACTGTCAGGGCGACTACGCGCTGTCGAAAGCCGCCGAAATTATGGGCGAAACCGCCGTCGCCGAAAAGTTCGCCCGACGCGCCCAAAACTATAAAAACCTTTTCGACAAGAGCACGAATTTTATGCGCGGCAAAGACTCGAAAGGCAAGTGGCGCGAGCCGTTCAACCCCTTCGAATTTTCGCACGCCGAAAGCTTCGGGGGCGACTACACCGAAGGCAACGCGTGGCAATACACATTCCACGTTCAGCACGACCCCTACGGACTTATCGCGCTCTTCGGTTCGCCCGAAAAGTTCGTCGCCGCAGTCGATTCCATGTTCGCCGCCGCCGACACGCGCAAAGAGGGTACTTATAAAAAGAGCGCGGACATCAGCGGCATGATTGGGCAGTACGTGCACGGCAACGAGCCGAGCCACCACATTCCGTACCTCTTCGCGCTCGCCGACCGCCCCGACAGAACGGCGGAAATCGTGCGCGAAATCTGCTCAACCCTCTACACAACCGCGCCCGACGGGCTTTGCGGCAACGACGACTGCGGGCAAATGAGCGCGTGGTATATCTTTTCGTCGATGGGCTTCTATCCGCTCGACCCAAACTCGCTTGAATACGTTCTGGGCGCGCCGCAGGTGGAGCGCGTCGTTATGACATTGCCCGACGGAAAGAAGTTTGAAGTTGTGGCGCACGGACTTTCCGAGGAAAACAAGTATGTGAAGTCTGTAAAACTCAACGGCAAGCCCTATAATAAAAAGACGCTCTCGCACGCCGACATACTCGCGGGCGGCAAGCTCGAATTCCACATGGGCGCAAAGTAGGGCACGTCCCCGAAAAATTAAACACACACACAAAGCGGCGGAGGCGCATTCGGTGCATTCCGCCGTTTTTGTTTGAACGCGCAATTTGCCGCGCGAGAATTTTGTTTACCAACCGCCTTTTTTATGTAGCGTTCTTCGGTATGAAAACGGATTTGCAGACGGTTTGCGAAAGCGCGGCGCGTTCCGTTCGGAGACCGTCAAAATGAAAGAGTTTTTGCCTTATTACGACGAAATCAAATTTGCGGGGCACTGCACTTGTGCGCTCGCCTCCACTTTTATCGGTGGCATTGCCGTCTATTTGGGTTCCAAAGTTTGGGGCGGGCGGACGGGCTTCGACACATCGTTTTGTTTCGCGCTTTTTGCGGCGGTTGCAATCTGGATTCTGCCGTTCTATGCGTTTGTTCCGCACCGATATTCGCAGTGGATTGTCCTTGCGGTCTTCGTCTCGACGCGGTTTGTCCTTGCGCGGCTCGACGCAAAGTCCGCGAAAATTTCGTTTCGACTTTGGCTTGCATACGGGCTGTCGCAGGCGATACTCTTCGGCATAGTCTATTACAATTTGAACCAATGAAATTCGACATCGTAAAATTTATTTCGGAACTCGTTAAATTCGAAAGCGTATCCGCCGACTCCTCGCGGGCTTCACAGGTGTCGGCGTGCGCCGATTTTCTCGCCGACAGTCTGCGCGGGTTCGGCTTCGATTCCCGCATCGAAAAAACCGCGCTGCATCCGATTGTTTTTGCAACGCGCAAGTGTGCGGCGGGCGAACCGAAAATACGCATACTCTGCTACGGGCACTACGATGTGCAGCCGACCGACCCCATTGAAAAGTGGCACACAAAGCCGTTCGAGGCGGTCGTGCGCGACGGAAAAATCTGGGGGCGCGGAACGGCGGACAACAAGGGACCGTTCTCGTGTCTGCTCGGAGGATTGCTCGCGTTTCTCGAAAAACATCCCGATGCGCCGCTCGACTTGGGCATAATGCTCGAAGGCGAAGAGGAAATCGGCAGCCCGAGTATGGAAAAGTTCATTTCCGAACACGCCGATTTAATCGGCGGCTACGATTTGCTTTTGCTCAGCGACACTTCCGCCGCCTCCGCCGACACCCCCATTCTGACAATCGGGCTGCGCGGAACGGGCAGTTTCGACGCCGTTTTCAAAGGTCCGAATACCGACATCCATTCGGGAATGTTCGGCGGCATGGTTTACAATCCGATTCAGGCGATGTTCGAAGTGTGCGCGTCGCTGCACGGCGCGGACGGGCTGATAAACATCGACGGATTCTACGACGGGCTCGGGAAAATGGGGCAGTGGGAGCGCGACGAAATCGCGAAAAATCCGTTCGGCGAAAACGAAGTAAAGTCGCTGTTGGGTGTGGATGCGCTCTATCGCCAGCGCGGCTGTTCGCCCGCGGAGGCTGTGCGCGCGCTGCCGACAGTCGAGTTCACGGGAATAGGCGGCGGCTATCAGGGCGAGGGCGCGAAGTCGGTGATTCCGTCCGAATGTTTCTGCAAAATCTCGTGCCGCACGGTTGCGCCGCAGAAGACATACGATGTCATAAAACTCGTCCAGAAGACTATGCGCGAGCGCACGCCCGATGGAATCGAAATTTCGTTCGTCGACTACGATTCCTACGGCGACGCGTATTTTCTCGACCCCGAAAAATGCGGCGGCGACAGGCACGGAAAAGTTCTCGCGAAGGCGTTCGAGGCGGTCGGCGAGTGCTCCGAGAAATCGTTCGGCAAAAAGCCGCTTTATCTGCGGGAGGGCGCGAGCATTCCGCTGATTTCGCGGATTAAAAACGAAACGGGGCTGGATTCGCTGATGTTCGGCTTGTTCACCGCCGCCGACAATCTGCACGCGCCCAACGAAGGTTTCCCGCTTGCGACAATCGAGCGCGCCGTGAAATATTACGAAATGTTCTTCGAAAAAATGGCTGATTGCCGATAATATATTATGCTAACCTGCACCAAAACATATTTCGACGTTCCCTTCGCCCACAGGCAGCACCTGCACGACGGGCACTGCTCGTTCGTCCACGGGCACAACTGGGACATTTCCGTAACGTTTGCCTGCGACAAGACCGACGAAAACGGCTTTGTCGTCGATTTCGGCAAGCTGAAATTTCTGAAAAACTGGATAGACGAAAATCTCGACCACGCCTGCGTTTTCTCGAAGTCCGACCCCCTGTGGCGGACGCTGCGCGACGCCGCTCCGCAGGCTTGGAAAATCCGCCTTGCCGACCAGTGCTCGTGCGAGGGGCTTGCAAAGTTCATTTTCGACGAATTCGACAAAATGGTTTCCGATGCGACTTCTGCGCGCGTGCGCGTGGTTGCCGTGGAGGTCAGCGAGGACAAGAAAAACACCGCCAGATACGCGGTCGACGCGAAGTGAAAACGGAAAACTATCCGATAGCCGAAACTTTTGTATCGGTGCAGGGCGAGGGCGTGCATACGGGGCGGAAAGCCTATTTCGTGCGCCTGTTCGGCTGCAACGTCAAGTGCCCGTGGTGCGATTCGCAGTCGGCTTGGAACGGACTGCCGACATCGCGTATGGGCGCGGACGAAATCGCGGCGGCTGCTGCGGAATGTTCGCCCGAATTTGCGGTGGTAACGGGCGGCGAGCCGTGCGTGCACAATTTGCTTCCGCTTCTCGAAAAGTTCGCCGAAGCGAAAGTTGCGGCTCATCTCGAAACTTCGGGAACGCTCGAAATCCGCGAACGCGGCGACGCCAGATTCGCGTGGGTTGCGGTCAGCCCCAAGCTGTTTTGCCCGCCGCTCGAATCGTCCCTGCAACGCGCCGACGAGCTGAAATTCATCGTCTCCGATTTGTCGGAACTCGGCGAATACGCGTGCATTGCCGAATCCGCGCCAAACGCAAAGTCGGTCTGGCTGCACCCCGAGTGGGGCAGAAGCCGAGACCGCGAATTGCTCGACGGCTTGTCGGCTTTCGCCGTAGACCGCGGCGGACGCTACAGACTCGGCTGGCAAATGCACAAATGCTACAGCGTGCGGTAAAAAATTTTTCAATCTACTTGCAAACGCGGCGGTCGGTAGTATCGTCGGCGGAATGAAAATTTTAACGGTTCTCGTCTCGATTCTCTCGCTGTCGGCGGGCGCGTACGCGCTCGGCTTCGGCGACTTCGTAAAAAACGTAAAGACTGCCGCCGAAGAGGCCACGGCATCGTCCTCCTCCATTTCCGCGCTCAAAACGAAGCAGGAGGCGACCCTTGCGAAATACAAGCAAAACAAGCAGACCTTTCTTAAGGGCTTTGCCGACGTAGCCCAGTCGTGCGGCGCGGACGCGCTTGCGGCAAAAGCCGAAAACGCCCTCAAGACCGTCGAAGCCCAAAAGGAAAAGGTCGATGCGGTCGAGGTCGCAAAGGTTACCGACGAACTTTTGACCGACGCTAAATCGAGCGCTGTCGTGAGCCTGCCCGCAAATGCGGCTTCATCGGCAAAGGAGGCGTGCACGGGCGGCTTGGACAATATCGGCAAAGCAATTCAAGGCGAAGCAGAGGTCGCAAAGGAGATTTCGGAGCTCGCAAAACAGGTCGGCGAAATAATGCGCAACGGTACGACGGCGGAAAAAATCCAAGTCTCGTCGACGCTCTCGCCGACGATTGAACTGGCGAAGACCATCCCGCAGGACATCTCGAAATCCAAGGATGTCGTGGTGTCGATGGTCGATTCGCTGAAAGGGAAAGTTTCCATCCCCGAATCGCTGAAAACGGCTCTGGGACTTTAATCCGATATACAAAGTTTGGGTATTGCTTTCGAATCCCGTCTTTTCCGAAAGACGGGATTTGTCGTATATGCGGACGGCTTTTAATGTCATTCGAAATAAATATAATTGATTTTTTTGCGGAGGATATATTAGACTTCCCCTTATGGACGGGTTCGTCGCTCATTTGAATGTTGAATCCTTCGTTTTTTTGCTACATTGGTTGTTTTGCCTGTCTGTTTGCATATTGTTTATCCGCCAAAAAATTTTTCGAAGTAGTTTCGTATTAATACGCTTCATTTCAATAAGATAGGCTACGTCTGCGCGTTTTGTTGTATGGATTGGTAATTTTGCATTATCCAATCTTGAGCCTTCTCAAAAAAACGAACATTTAAAAGCTACTTTCGGGGCAACTTTTCGTCAACTATTTTTTCAATAGCAATCAACAAATAATAAATTATGATATACGCATATATTAGAGTAAGTACCGACAAACAGTCGGTAGAAAATCAACGCTACGAAATAGAAACTTTTTGCCGCAAAAAGAATTTTGCCGTGGAACGTTGGATTGAGGAAACAATAAGCTCTCGGGTAAGCCTTCAAGAGCGAAAACTCGGCAAACTATTAAAACGGATAAAACGCGGCGACACGCTAATTGTGTCGGAATTATCGCGCTTGGGCAGAAGTTTAATGGAAATTATGGGGATTTTAAATACTCTAATGCGGCTGGAGGCAAAACTGATAACCGTAAAAGAGAACTACGAATTGGGCGACAATATAAATTCAAAAGTGCTTGCATTCGCCTTCGGGCTTTCCGCCGAGGTGGAAAGGACGTTGATTTCGGCAAGAACGCGAGAAGCTCTCGCTCGGAAGAAAGCCGAAGGCATAAAATTAGGTCGCCCCAAGGGGAAAAACAACAATACGCTAAAACTGACACCCCAAAAAGAATATATCAACAAAATGCTGCGCGAAAATATGGCCGTTGGAGTAATCTCCAAGCGGCTGCAAGTTCACCGTTCAATGCTAACACGCTTTTTGAAGCGAAAAAGTATGAGATTCGATTGAAAAACAAACGACGCTGCATTTGGCTCTTCTATGTGGAGTTGTGAAGGGTTGCAACTTATTGAATATGCAGCTGTTCGAATGGTGGGAGTTTAGCGAATTGGCTTTTCTTCGGCTTCGCCTCGAAAAGCCTGTTCTGACTCCCACAAAAAAACTTCCAAGCCATCGACTTGGAAGTTTTTCAAATGGTGGGAGTTTAGCGAATTGGCTTTTCTTTCGCTTCGCTCGAAAAGCCTGTTCTGACTCCCACAAAAAAACTTCCAAGCCAAAGACTTGGAAGTTTTTTCAAATGGTGGGAGTAGCAGAACTCGAATCTGCGACCCCTTGCGTGTCATACAAGAAATGCTTGCTAATATCCAATAAGTTATGAAATCGTTGTGCCGCTTGGTTGCAATTTGACACTTTCTTGACTCGCCGAAATCTGCAATTATTGGATCGTAAATCTTGGCTGTTTGTAATGTTGAACATCTAACGAAATCATTTGATTCCTACCGCAATTTGCCGATTCTTTCGCGTATCAAAGTGCAAAAACCGTCTTGTTGTTCGGTTGCCAAAAAGCTCGTGGTTATGAAATCGCAAAGTTTAGATTCTGCTTTAATCATTCGTGCGAATAGGTTGTCTATTGCCGAGTCCGTCAACCCGAATGTTCTGAACGCCTTGACAAAATCTACTTTCGTATATTGGTATGTCCCGCCCTTGCCGTTGAGTGTTAGTGCCAATTCCTCTGCATTGTTCGGCAATGCAAGCTTTACATTTAGCATATCGTAGGCGGGCGAAAGTCTCCATTTGCCGTCGCTTTTTATGAGCGAAAAGTTTTTCAAGTGCATGTCGGAATTGCCTATTATCCACGAAAATAAAACTTGTTCGGCGAGATTCGAGAGGTCGAACCCGACGTTGTCGGAATATTCGCGGATTGTTTTTGCAATGCGTTCGTAGGACGACTTGTATTTGTCTTCGCTCAGCCGCAAAGTAAGCTGCGCCATGTCCTCCATAGGGAATTTTTCGCCGTTCGCGCCGCGGTCGATTCGCTTTGTTATATAGCAAAGCCCGCCGTCGGCAAAGCGCATCAGCGAGTGCGGCACCGTTGCAAGCCCCGCGATTTCCGCCAAGTGCATGCTCAAATCTTCGTTTTCGGGAAGATTGCAAAAGCGCGCCGCCTGCGGCTTCAAAATGTAGTTGCCGAATACGCCGACAATCGTGAGTTTCGGGTTGGCGCGAACGGCTTTGTCGAGATACATAGAAAGCTTCGGCTGAACTCCCGCGATTGTCGTTTGCGAGCGCACAACCTGTTTTGCAAGCTCTTTCAAGTCTGCCTGCGAGTAGGGTAGTTGCGGGACAACCGATGTGCCGAAAAATTTTTTGGTGCAGACTGCGTGAAAGTCTACCTCGCCGTCTTTGAGAGGCTTGTAGCAATACAAACATCTTTTCATTTACCGTCCTCCTCCCCGATGATGCTCACCGCTCCGATGCAGTCTTTGCAACAGGCGAGCAATAACCCCATTCTGTCGCGCGGGTCGAGCTTCCAAGTTTGCGTGGCAAAATCGAGCAGCCAACCTTCGGGAATAAGCCCGTCGAAAAACGAAAAAAACGTTCTTTGTACATACGGTTCGGGGCGGAGCGGCAATGTGAGACTGACAGGCTCAGCGGTGTCGGCGCGGAGGTATGTTTCGTCGTAAGCGAACTCGTAGCCCGATTCCGTTTCGCGCAACGTTCCCGCGAAGGCGTCTTTGAAGAAAACTTTTGCGCTTCTCATTGCCTATCCTCCTTATCAAGCGGAACGGGCGCAAGCTTCGCGCCGAACATAAACAAAACCTGATTGACCATTTTTATCCGAAGGTCTTGCTTGCCCTGTTCAATGTCGCGAATGAAATGAATGCCCACGCCGCTTTTGTCGGCAAGAGACTGTTGGGTCATCTTCAATTCTTTGCGCCGCGCTTTTACAAAATCTTTTAGTTGTTCGCTCATTTTATACAATAATCGTATATATTTTGCGAAAATCAAGAATAATATACAGATAATGTATAAATTTGCCCCGCCAGCTTCCTGTTATACGAAATATGTATAATGTGCGTCTCGCAATTACCTCAAATAATACCCGCCAGTCTTGGGTGCACCGCGGAATTCGACTTGGTCAGCAAGCTTTTTCAAGTCGCGGGCAAGAGTCCGCTTGGGGATTGAAAGCGCGGCGGAAAGCTCGCCGGCATTGCAACCCTCGTGCGTTTTTATGTAGCCGAACACTTCATTTACTCTGCCACTTACACTGCCATTTGCTCTGCCAATCGGTTCACCTTGGTGGATTTTCAGCGCATTGAGCAATTCTCCGAGCATAAAATCAATAAACGCGCCGGAATCGTTGTTTGCCGTGCTCGCGTTGATGGCTTCGTAGTATTTCAGCTGGTTGTCGTGAACGAGCGTTTCGACGGGCAGATATTGAAATACGGGATTGAGTTTCGACAAAATCAGCGATTGCCACAAGCGACCCATTCTGCCGTTTCCGTCGGCGAACGGGTGAATAAATTCAAACTCGTAGTGGAAGACGCAACTGCGAATCAACAGGTGGTCGTCGGCGTTTTTGAGCCAGTCGAAGAGGTTTGCCATCAGCTCGGGTACACGTTCGAATGGTGGCGCAATGTGAACCGCGCGGTTTTCGTCAAAAACGCCGACTCCGCTTCTCCGAAATTGTCCCGCAGTTTCGACGAGTGCCGACATCATCTGCGCGTGTGCCCTCAAAAGGTCTTCGAGCGAAAACGGGTTGAACGAGGCAAAATTGTCGTATACTGCAATCGCGTTTTTCACCTCTTGAAGTTCGCGAATCGGCGCGACTACATTTTTGCCGTTTAAAATATCACCAACCTGCGTTTCCGAAAGGGTATTGCCCTCAATCGCGAGCGACGAATAAATGGTCTTGATTTTGTTTGCCCGCCTAAGCTTCAACGCATCGCGTTCAAAGCGAATGGCAAACCGTTCGACAAGCGCGGAAATTTCCGCAATCATCGAAATCGCCTTGCTCGAAACTATAAACGGGGGTTTTGTCATTTAAGGAAGCTTACTTTGTCGTCAAAATTAGTCAATAGTCCTTATTTCGCGAATTTGGCAACCAATCCTTCGAGAGTTGCGTTGGAGAGAACCGCGGTATCGGGAATCAGCAGGTATTTCCACGGAACTCCGCCATTTTTTAAGGCGTGTTCGCTTGCATATTCGCACCAACGTATTGCTGCCTGCGCTTTTGCCTGAACCTGTGTGGAATCGACGTCTTTCCCCGCTTTTGTCTCCACTAGCAATTTGCATGTAGGCGTTTCCACAATGAAGTCGGGTTCATACTCCCTGCCGTCGGAATAGTAGATGGAAATATCTTTTGTAGTCGGCTTGAACCAGCGCGAAACTTCGGGCGAATCCTCCAAAATTACGGCAAATCTGCGTTCCGTGTCGGAGTCGAATTTCATTTGCGGGAACAGGCACTTTTTGAAACCGTCAAAAATGATGTCGCCGATATCGCGTTTTGTGAAGACTGGGTTTCTGAAATTTTGCCTATTGTCTCCTTTTGTGAGCGTATAGCTGTTTGAGGATACAATGTTGAACCCTCTAAAAACGTCCGCCTTATATTCAACCGCCGCCGTTTTGACGTGCTTGAACAATTCGTCGTGAAGCGTGTTTGCAATCTCCGTGCGGTTGAAAAGAACAATCTTGCGAACTTCGTTTTCGTCCGATTCATACGAGCGCAGGAAGTCGGCATACTGTTTTGCGATTGCATTTATAACTGCATTGTTGTCGTCGTATGGTATGTCGTTTAAATCCATCAACGCACTTACGATTATCTGTTCGGGCGATTCTTCGCCATCCATTTCCTCCGCGGAAACAACAAAGCCGATATTTGTTTGGAGCTGACGCACGGTGATGTCGCGGCTTACCCGTTGGAATTTACGCAGCCCTTCACATTCGAGATTGAACATTTCGAATGTGCGGCGGCTTTCGCCTTTTGGGGTAATGATTACGCGCGGAATGTCGATTGTCATTTCCTGTGTCATTCCGATTGCCTTACCGACATTCTCTTCGATGTGTAGTTGCCCGTTTTGTCCGCCAAAATCGAGTTCAGTCTGCGGTACTTCTCTCGAAATTTTCTCCTTAACTTTTTCGACAATCAACGCCTTTACTTCGGGCGTAGAGAGGGCTTCGACAGTCGGCTGACTTTGGAAATCCTCGCTTATTACCTCTCTTGTGATTTTTGCGATTTTCTTTTCCTCTTCCGTGTTGAAAGTATATTTCTTTGCCGCGGATTTGATTATAGAATCTTGCGAATCGCCACGTGAAACCTCCGTGTCGTCGTCGGACGGTTCGTTTACATCGCCTTCGATTATCGCGTCTATCGCGTTTTTTACCGTTATCGAAACTTTGCCTTCGGGCGGAATGTCCCTGCCGATAACAACCGTCTTTCTTATGAGCGAATCGGGACTGTTTGCATAGTCTACAATTTCCTGAAATTTGTCGTGCGAGACAATCGTGAGCGTATCCACTTCGGGCTCGCCAGTCCGCCTGCCGTAAGGCAAACGCAATCCGCGCCCGATGGACTGCTCGACAAGTGTTTTGGAGTTTGCCGCGCGCAGCGGAACAATCGTGTATAGGTTGGTAACGTCCCAACCCTCTTTTAGCATGTTGACGTGGATTACAATTTCAATCGGATTGTTCGGATCTTCCACAGTCAGAAGTTTTGCGATGTTTTCGTCCTTTTCTTCGCCAGAAGTCGCCGAATTTATCTCGAGAATTTTCCCCGCATAGCGGCCGTCGAAAAAGTCCGAACTTTCCATATACGCGCGCAGCTGAGCCGAATGCGTGGTATCGGTTGCCACAACCAAAATGAAGGGCTTTACGCGTTTTACCCCCTTATTTTGCGCGTAGACGGTCAACGCCGCCGCAGTGGATTCGTGAATGCATACGGCATCGTGAAGCTTGATTTTTTCAAGCTCTTCGGACGAATACTGCTTCGGGTCGAAGTTTTCGCGCGTGGCGACCGCCGGTTCTTTCACATATCCGTCGCGGATGGCAAGTGCGAGCGGGTAATCATAAATAACATTTTTAAACGGGACTGATTTCCCCGCTTTTTCCACCTGCGGAGTTGCCGTAAGCTCCAAACCCAAGACGGGTTTCAAGTCGTTTAACGCCTCCCAGCCCGCGCTTGCCCGATAGCGGTGCGACTCGTCCATAATTACGACCAAGTCTTCCTTTTCGGCGAGATAGTTGAAATAACTGTCGCCGATTGCCTCGTTCAGGCGGCGGATGCGCGCAACCGAACGCTGCTCGTCGTCTTTTGCGAGCTTGCCGCCGTCGCGGGCGGTAATTTTTGCGATGTTGAAAATGTTTATTACGACATTCGAAATCATGTCGTCGCGCGCGCCGATTCCGCTTTCGTAGTTGTCGCCCGTTACGATTATCGGGGGATTTCTCGCAAATTCGCCGATTCCCTTGAAGACATATTTCGGCGTGTTGGGCGTGAAGTCGGCTTGAAGCTTGTTGTAAATTGTAAGGTTGGGGGCTACCACAAAGAAATTGTTTACGCCGTGCGCCGTGTGCAAATACGCAATGAACGCTCCCATCAAACGCGTTTTGCCGACGCCCGTTGCAAGCGCAAAACAAAGCGACGGAAACTTGCGCTCGAAATCCGAAACCGTGGGGAACTCGCTTTTGATAACCTCCAACGCCTTGGCAATGTCGCAGTCTTTCGACAAATCCGTAATCTCGCAAATTCGGTCTAGAATTGAGAGCGAAATCTTTTGCGGCTCGCGTAAGCTAAGCCTGTTCGAAATAGGATTTACATCGTATACGCTCATTGTCTTCTCTTCTTTTGGGCGATTTTCTTTTCTATGTCTTTCAGCTCTTTCATGTCCTCTTGGTCGGCGGCTAAAGCTTCCTGTGCACGTCTTTTTGCGTCAAATTCGTCGTATCTGCCGCCGACAATTTGTTCCATTTCTACACGGCTCACAGTTCCCGAACCGTTCAGTACAGGAAAATCATTCAACATTAAAAGCTTGTCAACTGCCCCCTTCCAAAAGTCCATTGTTATCGTTTGGAGCCTCTTTACGCGCAATTCCGCTGAATCCAAGAAGATTGAAACAAGGCGGTTAAGCGTGTCGATTTCGTCGGCTTTCAGGTAGTTTTTGGCTATGATGATGTCGCCTTTGCGGACAATAGAACCCTTCCACGAAGTGAGATTCATATTCGGCTTTGTCGGATCCGCCCTCGAGACTATTATTTCAGCCGCGGTCTGTTTTGTTACAGCGTAAAGCAACTTATTTTGAACTTCCGCAAAAAACATCTGCGTTGCCTTGTCTTGCGGATCATAACCATAGCTTAGAGCAAATAAGTCGCGAACCTTCTGATAAAAACGCTTTTCGGAAGCACGGATATCGCGGATTTTCTCAAGCAGTTCGTCGAAATAGTCGAACGCGCCAAACGCATTGGGATTTTTTAGCCGCTCTTCGTTGATAAGGAAGCCTTTTTCGAGATACGAAACCAAATTGCGGATAGCCCATTGTCTGAACTCGACTGCACGCGGACTCCTAACCCTAAATCCTATTGCCAAAATCATTTCGAGAGAGTAAATGGCAACGTTGTAATTCTTACCATCGGAGGCAGTTGTTAAGTAATCCTTAACAACTGAACTTTTACCCAACTCCTTGTCTTCCAGTATGTTTTTTATGTGTATGCTGATGTTGGCAACGGAGGTGCCAAAAAGTTTTGCAATGTCGGGTTGAGTAAGCCAAATCTTGTCACCAAGCTTGGTAAGCCCTATCTCCGTCTTGCCGTCTTTCGACTTGTAAATTATGATGTCGTTTTCAGCCATTGTCAATCAGTCCTTTTGGTATCCTTCGTAATAGTATGATTGTTCTATGCCCTTGAAAATTATTTCCCTGTTGTCTACGTCGTCGGTTAGGGCGGACATAAGCAGCGTCCGTATTTCGAGGTCGTTTATAGGGCTGCGCTCCATTGCCTGTAAATATCGGTCTTTGTCAACCGTTTGCCAGTTCACGACTTTCCCCAAACGCTTCTTCAAAATCATATCAAGCCAAATGCGCATACTTCTGCCGTTGCCCTCCATAAACGGATGCGCAACGTTCACCTCAACATACTTGGCTATAATTTCCCCAAAGGAATTTTCGGGCATCTGCTCGATTTTCGCCAATGCTTCTTTCAGATACAAACTGTTTGCAAATCTGAATCCGCCTTTCGAAATGTTCTTTTCTCGAATCTGCCCCGCAAAGTCGTATAATCCGCCGAATAAATACTTGTGAATGTCGAGCAAGCCGCGCAACGTGCCTACTTCAACCGCGTCAATCGCGCCGCTTTCAAATAGCCTATACGCATTTTGCAAGCTCTGTTCGTCGATGCTTTTCATTACTTATTCTCCCCGAATAAATCGAGTTGGTCTTTGTCGTTTTTTTGTTTCTTGAAGGATTTTTTTGCGGGCGCGGGTTGCGGCGGAGTCGGTTCCGCAAAGGGGAGGTTTTTTATCTCCAAGGAATAGTCGTCGTGGTTCCATTCGCACTTTTTGAGTATCGCCTTGGGGATCTTCTTGATTGTAAGATTTCCGTATCTTTCCGCATTGCCGTCGAACGAGCCGCAGCAAATTAAAAGCGAATTCTTTTGCCCGACGTCATCATTTAACTTTGTGAGCATTTGCGCCGTTAGATGCTGGGTTGTGATGTAAATAAAGTCGGTTTCGGTTGATTTACCCTGCTTCCAATACGTGTCGGGCGAGGGATTGAAATCAAAGCCCTCTATTTTGCACAACGCGCGCACAAGCATGTGTTCGTCGAATTGCTTGTTGATTACGGGGTTCCCCCATTCGTCGAACTTGATAAGACTTGGTGCCAAATTGTAGTAGCGGAAGCCGCCGCCGCCCTGCCAGTTCGCCGATTTAGTGATGCCGCCTTGGTCTTCGCCGTCGATAACCTTTTTCAGACGCGGCGCACAATGAGTATCGCAGTGGTCGCCCAATTCAATACCAATCCACCGCCGCCCCATCTTGTGCGCAACCGCCGCCGTAGTCCCCGACCCCAAAAACGAATCAAGCACAAGATCTCCAGGAACAGTTACTGCCGACAATAAAGTATTAATAAGTTTTTCTGGTTTTGGATAATCAAAGGCTTTTTCTGTTCCGAATAAGTCTATAGTTTCTTTATTTGAATCCTCATATGTCGACATATTAAAATGTGCAACCGTAAGTAAATTTTTTATTTTTTTTGATTCTCCTCCACTCTTTATATGGTTTGGTCGGAATGGTATTTTACTTATAATTAGAGGCTCTTTGGCGTCTATAATCTCATTTAGCTTTCGCTGAGAATATCTCCATTCCCCTTCAAGCCTAAAATCATTCTCGTTCTTTTTATTCTTTATTACTAATTTATCGAGAAGCTTTGTTTTTATATTTCCTTCCGACATATCCTGGGGAAGGATTATCCCATCTTCTATATTCGTAAAACTTACAGAACCTGCTGGAAATTTTAATATCTGCAAAGAATTTCCCGCATTATTTAATGGGTATTTTTTATCTTCTGTCGTCATCCCTCCAATAAAAGGAGGCGATTTTTGCCTGATTGGAGAATATGAAAGAATATACTCTGTTATAATACCCATATTCGCATTTAGAAACGATGGTTTTTTCTTTTTTTCCCAAACAAATTGACCGCAAAAATTTTGCCTCCCAAAAATCTCATCTAACAATACCTTTAAGTAAGCTTGTTCTGTGTCATCTATTTGAACAAATAATATTCCATCTTCAGATAATAATCTTCTCAATATTTCCAAACGTTCTCTCATTAATGAGAGCCAAATAGAGTGTTCTAATCCATCGTCGTAGTGTTCAAAAGCATTGCCAGTGTTGTAGGGAGGATCAATATAAATACACTTAACTTTGCCTGCATATTCCTGTTCGAGAGCTTTTAGTGCAAGAAGATTGTCGCCATGAATAAGCATGTTATCGAAAATATCGTCATTCGACACTCTTTTTGCGGCATGATAACTCTTTGCGGGATCCTCAATAAGAATCCGAGGCTCCAACCGCGCCCGCTTCTCCTTCCCCACCCAAACCAACTCTAACTTCTGCTTGTTCATTTTTTATAACAATCACTATTTTGTTTAAGATTTAGCAGTAGTCAAGCGTCTTAAATTCGAATAATAAAGTAAATTTGATTTTATGAATTTTCCCAACCCATCCAAATCTCCATATATTGTTTTAAGATTAATATTCATTTTTCGCAACATGCAAAATATGTCTCTATATAATTTTGATGGAATTAATATTTTTGTTAAGTCGATATCTTCGTATTCTTTTTTTGCCAATGTTTCCTCAATATCCAAAAATCTATTCGAAATTAAGAATGTTCCATTTTGCCGATCTATACGTTTATTTGCATAAAGAGGCTCGTTTATCATAAAATATGATACATTTGTGCAAGTTTGAGAAAAAATATAATCGCTTACCGTTTCTGCATTGATATACATTTGCTCTATGCTATAATTTTTAAATTGTTTATTGCTTATGAGCTTGCCTAATAAAATCTCATTAAGCCTTGTATAATTTAATGCGAATATAGAAAATTGATTTTCTTGATTCTCTATAAAGCACGGATTGAGGTTTTCTATGATAAACCCGAGGGCAACAAAAGGGCTTGTTGTAAAATCAATTAATCGTGTTGGTGCTCCATAATGTTGCATTATGGATAACCATCCTAAACGGGACTTTGGTTTATCTCTTAATTCTCCGTAGACATTGAATTTTGACTTGAAATCAGTTATGGCGGTATCTTCTAAGTCATAATATGTTCTGTCGTCTAAGTGAAATGTATTTCGAATCAAGGAAGACTCCATTCTCCATTTGGAAGAAAGATGGCCACGGAATACATATGAATTAGAAAAAGAATTTAAGGCCTCGAATAAATCACTAATCGTAGCGATAGTTATGGTCTTTAGCATCTTATTCTCCATTCCAAATTTCCTTGTATACGCGAATCATGTCTTTGTAAACCTTTGACGGCTTAACATCTTCTTTGTCATATGTCAAAGTATACGGGTCGCCTTCAGTTGATATTGTAGATAAGTGAGAATTTTGTTTTGTTAATATTCGCGCTCTGGCAATATTTCCCGTTGCCACAGTGCTTCTTGAAATCGCTTCGACTGCTTCCTGATCCAAATTTGCCCCCTTAAAAACAGTAGAACCTTCATTCCCGTTAACAGCTTGTAGCATTTCGGCTGATGGTTTTTGGAATTTTTCATCAGCATCAAATGGATTAGGGCGTGAAAAAGTTGCACGAAGCTGTTTAATAGCATAGGATTCGCGCAATTTTGAAATAAATTCCTTTGGATCGTTTATTTTAGAAATAGAAAGAGATAACCCATTTTGAACTATAACTTTTGACTTTCCTAAAATCGCCTGTAAGCGTTCTGCTGTTTTTTCAGTTTTCCCTAATTTATGGTTAACTTCTATCGCAAATAGTTCGTATTTTTTAGAATAAACGACGATTGAATGCAATCCAATGTCATACTTTATCTTGTAAAAATCTTGTTTGGAATTGTCAAATAATTCTAGGTCAGCCAAAGATACTTTCCCAAATGCGAAATAGCCTCCATCATCACTAAATTCATTTATACTGCCAGCTTTCCATATGATGCTTTCTCGGTATTTTATTGAAGTTTGTTCGCTTATACTTTGTGCAAATATAGCTTGCGGAGTTTCTTCTATTCCTCTATGAAGAGGAAGTTCGAGTTGGATCGGATGCGTAATTTTTGCCCTAAATAGGTTATATTTGTTTTTTGTTTTCATACAATTCTCCATTCTATTGCAAATATTATTTGCGATGTTATCTTATTAGTCAATGATTTTTCGGCGGCGGCGATTAGTTTGTCGCGTTCGTCGTCTATGGCGTCTTGGGCGGCGAAAAGTTTGCGCCGTAGGTTCATTCTTTCCGTTTCGGCGGCTCTCAAATTACGTTGGTTTGCTATCTTCTCGTCGAGCGTATGGAGGTTGCGAGTATTCTTCTTTAAGTCGCGAATTTGTTTGTCGATTTCCTTGATTTTCAAGTCGAGGGACGTTTTGCGGTCTTCGCTCCAACGCTCGAGTTTCTCGACTTCGGCATCGAACTGTTTAGCGGTTTTCTCGGTGTTGTCGGCGATAATTGCCGCTTTTTGGCTTTCAAAGAAAGGTTCAAGAGGTGTCGAATCAAACGCGTCGGGGAGATCGTATGTTCGGGCGTTGAGGTTGAAAAATCTGCGGGCGGTATCGGGATCTATTTGGTTGCCGAGGTCGTCAACACAGGTGAAGACAAGGTGTTCTTCGGGCTCGGTTGTGCCGATTGTGATTTTTGAGAGCATCAGTTTGCCCGACTTTTTCGGCAGCTGTTCGATAACCGAAATTTTACCGATTGTGTTTTCGTAATCGAAGAGAACGCCGCGGTATGGAAGATCGCGGTTGGCGGCGCGGGCGATGAGCTTTTGGGCTATCGGGTGCGTGATGCCGTAGGGCTGGCAATATTCGCCGTTCCATTTTATGGCGTAGAGTTTTTTATCCACAAAGTCGGGCGCGGTCTCGTTAAGCATTTGGAACGTGAGATTTTCTTCGTCGAAAAACACGCCCTGACTTGAAAGCTCGTATTTTGTAAGCGCCCAAAGAATTGCCTGCAATTTGTCGATGGTTGCGTGCGAAGCCTCGTGGAAAACGTTGAGGCGTTCGGCAACTTCGGCGTCGAAATTTTCAAGCAGTTTGCGCCGCGCCTTGCGGATATTTTCGGCAATCTCCAAAGAAAAGCGCGTTTGAATGAAGTCGAACTCCATTTGGATCTGCGCGGACGTTCGGCATTTTTGATAGATTTCTGCAATTTTGCGCTCGAAGTCTAATCCGTTGCCGAGCGCGCCGAGAATTTCGTCGCTCGCGCCGAACACGCCCTCGAAGAGATGGAGCTTTTCGTTGAGAATCTCGTAGACGCGTTGGTCGGCTTCGTTATTGAGGTTGAGGAAATTCACGACAACGACATCGTATTTTTGTCCGTATCGATGGCAACGTCCGATTCTCTGTTCAATACGCTGCGGGTTCCAAGGAAGGTCGTAATTGACCACGAGCGAGCAAAATTGCAGGTTGATACCTTCTGCCGCGGCCTCCGTTGCAATCATAATCTGCGCGTTGTCGCGGAAGTGCTCGACAAGAGCCGTGCGCATGTCGGCGGATTTTGACGCGGTAATGCGGTTCTGATTTTTCGCTTTCCACTCGTTGTAAATACGTTTCGACGTTTCGTCGGAATTTGTGCCGTTAAAGAGCATCAATTTGCCGTCGTAGCCGTTTTCGGAAAGAATTTGCCAGATGTAGTCTTGCGTTCGGCGCGACTCCGTAAAGATTACCGCCTTGCGCGCCCCGCCGAGATTTTCCGCCATAGCAAAACCACTTTTGAGCGCGGCAAGCAGAGCCTCGCCTTTCGCATTTTGACGGATACTTTGCGCGAGCGAAAGATAATTTTTAAGATCCGCAATTTCGCTCTTTATCGCGTTGATTTCGAATTCCGACAACGGTTCGTCGGGTTGGTCGGGAGAGGGGAGATCTCCGTCGAAAGATTCGTCGTCTTCATCGTCGTCGAACTCGTCGGAGGCGGAGTATTCGTCCGCCGTTTCGAAATCCTGCGACACATCGAGTTTAGCCTGTTCGGTGCCGTCTTTGAGCATAAGTTCAAGGCGGGTAATAAGAGTTTCAAGTGTTCCCGCAATAGCAAAGGACGACGAGGCAAGCAGTTTGCGCAAAATCATTGTCATCAGTTTGCGTTGCCCGTTTGGCAGGGCTTTAAGGGCGTCGCGCCGCAAGTATTCGGAAATTTGTTCGTAGAGCTTTTCTTCGGCTTTTGTCGAATAAAACTCCTGTGTGAAAACGTGCCGCTTTGTGTATTTTATATACTTCAAAACCTGCTTGCGAAGAGTACGTTTACACAAGTGCGAAAGGCGTTCGCGGAGGTCGGCAAGTGTGGTGTCTGTCGGATTGTTTACAAAGAGTTCGCGAAAACTTTTCTCGTCGCCGAAAACGTGCGGATCGATAATTCCGACAAGCCCGTAAAGTTCCATCAGATTGTTTTGTAAAGGCGTTGCCGTAAGCAAAATTTTCGGCGCACTTTGAAGCGAATTTTTTATCGAAGTCCCCATTTTGTTTCCGCTTTTATAGACGTTGCGCAAGCGGTGGGCTTCGTCTATTACCGCTAAATCCCACGGTGTTTGTTTCAAGTAAGCCTCCTTGTTGCGGGCGAACGCGTAGGACGTGATTACGATTTCATCGCAATTGAAGGGGTTTAGTTTTCCGTTTTTTATCGCTTCGTTGAACGACTTGTTTTCGAGGATTTTTGCCGAAAGGGAGAATTTTTCTTCCAGTTCAATCTGCCATTGCTTGCGCAAATTTGCCGGAACGATAACCAGAATCCTCCGTTTTTTCTCTGCCCAACGCTGTGCGATTAAAATTCCGGCTTCGATGGTTTTACCAAGACCTACCTCGTCCGCAATAAGCGCACCGCGCGAGAGCGGCGAACTGAACGCAAAAACGGCGGCATCGACTTGATGCGGATTCAAGTCGACGCGTGTATTCATAAGCGCGGCGGCAAGGCGTTCGACCGTTCCTAGCGGGGCGCGAAGGGAAAGTTCATTTGCGAATAGTTGGGCGTGATAGTCTGTAATCATTTCAAAATCTGCCAATCTACACTACTACAAAGACGGAAATGGGCAAGTTTTTGTTATTATCGTGTAAAAATTTACGCATATGCTGCTTTGCCCAGTTGAACTAAATGTAATCTCCACGCGCCTGATTTCTTAAATTACAAGTAAAATTCGCGCGAACCTTACCCTGTTTGGGTAAATTTTTACTCCATAAGACATAGCTTTGTAAGCTATTTTTTATGAGTAAAGAATATTACACATTAAGTGAACTAATCGACAATAACGGCGGGCTTTTGAATGACGAAAGTCTGCATTTTATAGCCAGGCACGGGTTGCTTTGCGAATTGCTACTTTGCAACAATCGGCTTGGGGAGGAGGCGTTCTTGGCGTTGCCTGCGATGGGATATGCGCCAAACAGCAACGAGCTTGCGTGTTATCTGTATATGCGCGACGACCTTGATTGCAAGATGATGTCGGCACTCAACCTCTCCGATACGGTAATGTTGGAGTTGCTGTGTCTTGACCTATCGCTTTTGCCTGCGGTAAGGGCGAAGGGGCTATTTTGGCGTCTTGACGAAGGGCAATTTGCAAGAATTTTCATTAACGCGTATCTCGCACCTGAAAACACTGAACTTGTTACCGAACTACAAAAGCGCGGATGGGCTTTTATGGACGCCGTAATTTTGGACTGTCCAGAAATAATCCCGACTCTCGAACGAATGGGGGCAGATTTGGGGCAGTCGCGCTATGCCGCGTATCTTTCAAAGTAAATTTTGTGAGTAGGAAACATTTTACGTTATGAAAAATAAGATAGTTTCTTCAATCAAAACGAGCGCGGGAGAGTTACAACTTTCCGAAGATACGCTCTGCAAGTACACGATATTTATAGGCAGCACGGGCAGCGGGAAAACAACTTCGCTAAACGTGCTTTTGCGCGATATCATCGGGTATAATGCGGAAGACGAAACGCAGAAAGTCGGATTGCTCATCTTCGATTTAAAAGGCGACAACACGCTTTTCAAAATCCGAAAATGGGCGGAAGAATGTGGACGCGGGGAAGACGTAATAGATTATTGCGCCGACTCTAAGTTCTACTTCGACCCGCTCGGAGGCTTGGACAGCTTCCGCAAAATTCCTGAATACGTCGAACGACTTTACAACATCTTTCCATTCCAGAGTAGCGAAGTTTATTGGGAACAGTCCCTAAGAAAGCGGTTCAAGACAGTGCTGACTTACTGCTTATTCCGACATGAAAAGACAAGGTTTAAACTCTTCTTGGAAGAACTGCGAGAGTTTACAACGGCGGATTCGTCAAACAGTAATTGGCGCGACGTGATGGACTCTGTTGAGATGGTTTTACGTGCACTTGAAAAGAAGTCGAAAGGCGCAGCAACCGAATCATATGAAATTTTGCGCGAACTTTTAGAGAACACGCGGGCGGGCGTTAACGAATGGCAACGTCTCGACCCTCGAACCAAGAGCAATGAGTTAAGCACGATGTCGAACTTGATTTCATGTTTCGGTAACCCGATTACAAACGGGCATATTTTCGAGGGGAAGAGCAAGACGCGCTTGGACATCGGAGAACTTGTGTGTTCGGGAAAGATTGTCGTGGCTTCGTTCGACGGAATTGCAAACAGGCAGTCGGCGTCGGCAATTTGTAAACTTTTAAAGAGCGATGTCTACGGACACATTCAGGCGCGGCAAAATCCAAGCCGGCTTGTTGGTATTGTTATGGACGAATTTCCGCTTGTGGCAACCGACGGAGAAAACATCTCGGGCGACGGCTTCAATATGCAGACAATCCGTTCGAAACGCGGCTTTGTGATTGCCGCAACGCAGGGACTTGTCGGGCTTGATTTATCAATAGGCGAACAAGCTCGCCGCAGGCTTATGACGAATTTCAACAACGTTTTCGTCTTCAAAAGCAACGAACGCGAAGTGCTCGAATTGGTTGATGACTTGAACTTCTGTGAGCCGCCGCGGAGAAATATTGGGTTCGGGAACGATTCTCAATCTTGCGAAAAACGCGAGGCAATAACGCTTGCTAACGCTCCCGCGGGCTATGCCGCGATAAAGCTTGCCGACGGCTTTCAGTCGAACGGTCTTGTTGAAATCGAACGTCTCTTTGTTGATACGCCGCCGATATCCGCGAATAAGCTTGAATCGGAAATTGATAAATGCGCAAAAGTTCTCCGCACCTACTTAAAGACAATCGATTTTAACGCCTACCTTAACGGTAAATTTTTAGACAAAGACACTTTATAATCTATGAAATCTCATCATTCAAAATCATTTTCGCGATACCTGCGCGAAGTCAAAATCAGATACAAACGCGAGACGGCAAAGCGCAGTTTTGTTATAGCTTACGAACATTGCAACCTGCCGATTCTCCACACAGCAAGACTGCTCGCCAACAAACAACTCGCATACGAAAGGAATTAATATGGACGAAAAACTTTTTCACGCACACAAAGACACACACAACCCGAACAATCCGTATCCCGACTTTGTCCGCCAAGTGGCTAAACGTACAAAAGTACCGATTGAGCTTCTGACGCGCAAAAGATATTACGGGAAGTCCGCCAACGGCAAAGGCGACAACCACCATATCTTGGACAAATCGCTTTTCCCAAAGAAGGGCACGCCAACTATCAGTGTCTCAAAAGAAAAACACTTCGAGCTTCAATGCCTACTCGCCCAAGCCACAACCCTACAAGGCTATATGGACTACGAACAAGCCGTGAAAACCGAGTGCCCCGAAATCCAAAACCCCATCGCCCAAATCTACTGGCAACGCATAGAATCCCTCCACACCCCGTGGCGGATTAGATTGACCTTATGGGTAAAAAAGGTTTTTGGAGATCGTATTCTGTAGACAGCCTGAAGTATCTCAACCGTTGGCAGAAATCTGCCCAACGGTTGCATGTATATAAGTAAACGTTTTGTTTTATCTCGTGTTGCATTACAAATCAATATCCCTGCTTGTTAGTTGGCGGGGTGGTTCTTTTTTGGGGGCTGGTGGAATAGTCGGGGTGGTTGTGGGTATGGACTTGGTCAGAGCGGAATTATCTTTGGGGTAGGTATTTTGTTGCGACTTGGGGTAGTTCGTTGTGGGTGGTGGGGTAATTCTTGGTTGCTGTTTAGGTATTGGTCGGGCGGGTGGTGGCTGAAGTGGCGGTGTCAGTTGTGGTTTCTGGGTGAAAGTTGGTTCGGGGTATGCTTGGCGGGTTTGTACTCTATTATATAGAGATGGACTGGCAGAAGTTGGTCTTGTGGGGTGAGTATTGTTATGCTCGGGCGATGAACTTTTATTCATTACGGCGGGACGGTTTACAAGTTGCCGTTCTCGTGTGGTGGGTTGTTGCGAATGTTGCGGCTGGGTATGGATTTGGGAAGACGGAGCTTGTTGCATTGGGGGTGTATGATTGGGGTACGATGTTGGTATTGATACCTTTCTTAGTTGAGATTGTGCCTCAATCGGCGTAAGAGTCGTCTTTGTCTGGATTGGTGTTTTGGTCTTATCGGAGTAGGAGAAATGCGGTAACGGATGATGTTGTGATTGCGTCTGTTGGGGTATCGGGATAGTTTGGTAGGATTGCGTTCTTGCCGAAGTTTGTGTGATGTTTTGTGGGAGTGTGTTCGTGATTTGGTTTTTCACTTCAATTTTCTTCAACCCAAACGAGCGTAGTAGTGGCATCGCGTAGTCTTCTTTGTGGGGCAGAGTTGTTTGATCGTTCGAAATTAAGACAAGTTTTGAGCTTGTTGCGTTTACAGCTTTTATGAGTTTAAGGAAGTAGTCGCAGCCGATAAAATCGGCGTTGTCCAAAATAAAGATTGAAGGGGATTGGATTTTGCCGATTTCGGCAAAGCGCGTCGTGATGACATTAAAATTCATGCGAACTCGCCTGCGACTGGCGTTTAAGTAGACAATCGGCACCTTGTTGGCGTCTACGAAGTGGTTCAGATTTTTAGTGAACGACGCCCCGCCGTCGTCGTTAACTTCAAAGATGGCACTCTGTTCGAAATACATATTTTGGTAGCGGATATCGGGAATTTCTATGTCGGTCGGGCAGGAAACAAACGTGCGTGCCGAAGCTTTGGCAAATTCCCCGCGCAATTCTGCGTGCACAGGCGGTTGATTGTCCTCCACCCCGCATAATCGGGCAGCCCAGTTTGCGATTTTGCCAAAAAGGTTTTGGGGCGTTTGTGGGACTTTCTGTTTGGGGTTAATACCCTTCGGCGATGGATGTTTTTGTGGCATTTTACCCATCATTCCGCGGGCAACCTTTGCTATCTGGTT
Organism: uncultured Opitutales bacterium; assembly: GCA_900548275.1. GTDB lineage: Bacteria > Verrucomicrobiota > Verrucomicrobiia > Opitutales > Intestinicryptomonadaceae > Merdousia. The sequence goes on from URJY01000003.1 coordinate 59,317, forward strand.
GCCGCAGGCAATTTTTATCTCTTTACGAATGCGCCTTAACGCCGCCTTTGTCATACGGTCTGGGCGTTTGGGTTCTTTAAAGAGATTGGCTATTCTTGCGATTGCGCGTTTACCGTATTTCTTATTCGGATTTTTTGCCTGCAATTCTTTTGCTTTGCTTTTTATCTGCTTGATCCGCTTGCTGAACCTGTCGCACAACGACTGAGGAATTCCCGCGATTAACACTTCTCCTTTGGCGTCTAACGATGCTTTTATTCCTTTGTCTTTCAGGCGTTCAACAAGCTTTTGGCGGTAAATCAATGTTGCTACTTGCGACTCTTTGTAGATTTCCAGCGGATCCAAGGCTTTGTATTTTTGCTCGTTTTGGTCGTAAGTTAGATTGAAAATTTCGTAATGGCTGTGCAGTTGCGGGTCGTCAGCTCTGCTTAAAAGGTGCGTGATTTTCACGCCAAGAAAACTTCCAGTAAAGACTGAATCATTCGCCCCGTTCTTCCGAATTCTCACCTTTGCCTTTTCCTCAATCCAGCGCATGGCTTCGTCCGCCGCCTCTTCGTGGATTGCCATAAAATCGTTGTCTTTGCCGAGCATGTAAACGGCAAGGATGGAAAACGCTTTCGGCGCGGATATACACGCGCTGAAAATTTGCCGTTTGCATTCCCGCGGTCTTAGCTTTGCTTTCGTAAGCGGGTGTTTGTTGTCTAAAACTGACTTGAAAACATCCGAGGGAGCACTTTTCTCAATGCCCAGCTTCCCCGCAAGTCTACCGAAAAGCTTCGCGTTTGTGTCATTGTTCTTGTCGTAACAGAAGTAACCTAGCAGATCGTTTTCAAAATATTGAAGTACCTGCGCCTTATCCATGAACTTAGAAATTGTGAGCATGCCTTTTGAGTTTAGGCATTTCATTTCGAAACAAACTTTGCGGTACTGACGGCTACGCCGTCTTGAATATCACAGGGTTTTTCTCGCGGGATACGCGTTGCATTTCCCGCTCGATGGGGACGCTACGCGTCCATTAATTATCTGCTTGTTTCGGAGTGCTACACTAACCCCTCCGACTTCCGTCGGAGGGTAAAGCCCGCAGTTGTTGCCGTAATTCGGCTCGGCTAAATCAGGGTGAAATACCCACCTCCCGAAATCTTTGTACCCTTCCGTTTCCCCATCTGCACTCTGCCGATTTTACCGAAGCGATTGTTCCACTAACTACCCCCCCTGAAACTTTTTTTGGGAATTTTCGCAAAGCCGAAGCAATCTTCCTATACTGTAACCTATGAAGCGAAAAATAAATACGCGCAAAGGTATCCCGCAACAAATTGCGGGAAGTGTAGAAAACATAAAACACGCGATTAAGGAAAACTGCAATCACGTCTTAAATGCGAAGAAATCCGTAGAGAAAGGGGAAAGTTGTATCTTTGACTCGTGCGTAGACCTTGTCTTGCTTGCCCCTTCGGCGAACAAAGCCCCCACTTATCGGTGGTTGTGCGATGAGGTGTTTTGTCTTGATCAGAAAGAGGGCTGTCCCGTTAAGCCGGACATATACAAAATCGCAAAGTCGCTCGGAGAAGTCTGTGTTAAGTTCCAATCGCCGCAAAAGGAAAACTTGCGCAAAGTTGGATGTTCGCGTTGGCAGACAATACGAAAGGCATTGGCTCGCTATCCAAAAGACAAGCGCGATGAGATTTTGAATTCGTTGGCATCAGCCTCTTTTGACGAATGCGGGGAGGCATTGACACAAAAAGTCAACGCTACCGCAGCCGCCGCAAATATACAACCCGTGCAAAAGGAGAAAAGTGAACGGCAAAAGGTGAGGGATTCTTTTAATGCAACCCTAAAAAATATAACGGACGATACCCAGTTAAAGGCTTTGGAGCTGTATTTAGCTAACTTCAATGCCCCAGAGGTTGCGATGCAAAACGATACTGCCGAGGATGTGGAAGAAGTTCAAACAGTACAAACGCAAGAACCGTCGCCCACAAAATCGGCTACGCCGAATCAAACGCCAATGGAAGAAGACTTGGGTATTTCAATACCAAACTCACCGAGCGATAACTTCGTTACAAACACCCCCGCCGCTAATACTATTCAGCCGCAGGAAAACCCAACGAACCCTTTCCCTATTCTTGACGGGCTTAGCGACCGTGAAAAGGCGGAAAAGATTCGGGTGTGGCTAACGAGACTTGAAGGGCGCGAAGCATACAAGCGAGATGCAAACAGCTACGAAATGAAAATCGCGTGGGGTGTCGTCAAAGGAAGGATACCAGCGCAGGAAGTTTCCGCACTTGAAACACACGAAGACCTTCGCAACTTGGCGGAGGCGAAGTCCTACCGTCAATTTATCCCGATGCAAGATAAAGGCGATTACCTCCATCCGTAAATTTTGACTGGCACTGACTAAGCTCATATTCATGAGAAAAAGTTCAGTCCAAATTGTTGTTCGGAAAAATCGTCCCACTCCGTTTACAGTCAAGTTCCGCGAAATGGGGCAGCGAAAAACGCTCGCCTTCAAAACGCGGAGCGAGGCGGAAATTTTCGCAAACACCCTTGAACGCTCAAAACGCCTGCCCGATGACGTAATGTTAAATTCGTCGGACCTAATGGCGTTTATGCGTTTGAAGTCGGCTTGTGAAGCGGGCGGGGTTTCGCTTGAAGCGGGAGTTGAAAAGGCGATATCTTCGCTTATCACGCCCAACGACTACATAAACGGCGGGTTGTCGCTTGCCGCCGCGCTTGAAAAATTCGTAAAGACGCGCGAGGCTCTGAATTCGCGCAGTTCAACAATAGCCGATTACAGCAGCTACATCGCCAAAGCTCAAAATTTTTTCGGGGTAAACAGAGCTATAAAGACAATCACCAAGCGCGACTTGGACGCACTACTTGACACACAGGAGCGTCTTTCGGTGAAGAAGGCGTTGTGTGTAAAGCTCAGGATTTTCTTCAAATATTTCCGCCAAAAGGAGTGGATAGACGAAAATGTTGCCGAAACGCTTACGGTTGAATCTCGCAGGAGGGACGAAGAAAATCCCACGATTCTCACGCCCGAACAGACCGCGCTTGTTTTCAAGTCGCTACCGAACGATTCAGACGTTTTGGCGAGCTACGCTCTGTGGGCGTTCGCGGGATTGCGTCCCGAAGAAGTCTGTCCGAAAGACAAAAAGGGGCGGCTTGAATGGAGCGCAATCAATTTCAACGAGCGCGTCATTACTGTTTGCGGAAGCGTTTCAAAGGTGCGTAAAAATCGCAAACTGCAAAATTTGCCCGAAAATCTTTGGCGGTTCTTGGAGCTGACTCCGCCAGAAAAGCGGATCGGCGCGGTATGCACGAAATCGTATTCAACAATGCGCAGAATCCGCCGCAAAATTCCCATTGAATTGCCGAAGGACATTTTCCGTCATTCGTTCGCCACATACGGTTACTATAAATACGATCCGAAAGACCTGATTGTTATGATGGGGCACCTTCGCGGTTTTACTACTTTTGAGAAACACTATATGGGGCTTGCCGACAGGGCATCCGCCGAAAAATATTTTGCCATTATGCCGCAAAAAGATTCGGACACGCCTAAACTATGAGGAATGAAAAAGCCAAATATGGATAACGACCAAATCGAAATGATAATTCGCGCGATTCTCTCGCGTCCCGAATTCATCAGGGCAGTTGCCGCCGAGCTGAACAATTTCAAGTCAATCGGCAAACCCGATAAAATTGACATCTACCAAGCGTAGCGGATATTGAAATGCTCAAATCGCACGGTTCACACATTGCGCAAGCTTTACCCCGAAATTGTCTCGGGCGGAGAACACTCGCACAAATACGACCGCTCGGCAGTGGAGCGCGTCGCCCAAATCCGCTCCGAACGGTATTTGAGATAGCAGCCTGCTTTATAATGCTTGAGAAAACATACAATTTGGCGGCAATTTGTATTGTTTATAAAGCGTTATCGAAAAAGGTAAAAATTTCCGTGTTTAAACGGATTTCTTTATTGCGCTGATAACTTACACCGAATCCTCCTAAGTAAATAGTAAACATGGAGGATGTGATAAGTCCTCCCCTGTTTGCCGATTGCGAGTTGTAGAATTATAATTTATCAATTTATAATTTTAGTTTTGTCTGTACCGTAAACTTCCTATACTTACAAGATTTTACCTTTTACTTTTGGGTGAGGGCGTTCGATTGGCAAAATAACGGAAAATTAAATAACCGTCTCAGCTTTAAACTTGATATTTAACAACCGCACAATACGATGAAAGTAAGATTAAATTCGGGTATTTTCAAGATGACAAGTCGCATAGATATAAAAGAAAACACGCTTCTGCATACGGATGCGGCTTTGCTCGATTTGCTTCTCTACGACAATACAACAAAGCGAAATATCATATGGGCAACCGATAACTACGAAAAATTCGGTATACCGTATGCCTATTCAGCCCAAATATATCCCGAGCTAATCACGGATAAAAACGGCAATATTATTCGCCCCAGGGTTGCCAAAACGCTTGAAGAACAAACCGCAAGAGTTAAGGATAAGGCAGAAGTCTTTACTCCGTCGTGGATATGCAATGCACAAAATAATCTTGTAGACTCTGCATGGTTCGGTCGAACAAATGTTTTTAATAAGGAACGCAATCAATCGTGGGTAGTCAATTCCAAGCGAATTGAATTCCCAACAAAAAAGACTTGGCAGGATTATGTATTGGCTAACCGCATGGAGGTATCTTGCGGCGAGGCTCCATACCTTGTCAGCCGTTACGATACAATTACGGGGAAGCCAATCCTCCTAAAACGCCGAATCGGGCTTCTTGACCGAAAACTGCGCGTTGTTTCAGAAAATACGGAAAATGTAGAAGATTGGTATAAGTGGGCGATCTTCGCATTCAAAAGTGTCTACGGGTTTGAATGGCAGGGCGATAACCTTCTTCTGGCAAGAGAAAACCTTCTTTATTCATTTTGCGACTACTACAAGGCGAAATTCGGAGGTTCCCCGTCAAGACAGCAAATGCTGGAAATCGCCAATATAATATCGTGGAATATTTGGCAGATGGACGGGCTAAAAGGGGTCGTCCCCAATACATGTCACGATACGATAACCGTGGAAAAGGACTTACTCGGCAATAAGAAAACAATAAAGCCGTGCGAAGGTTGTAAAAAGGGTGATATAACCAAGCATAGTGGCAAATATTGCTATATAATGGATTGGCAGTGCAATAAGAAAATCAGGTATATATCTATACTGAAAAAAGGCAGAAATAAGACATGAGCAAGTATAACTACACGAACCCGTTTTCATACAAACTGATATATATCTTCCGAATTAACGACGATCAGCATTCGGGCATTCTAAAGGTTGGCGACACGTCAATTGACTACGCCGGCTCGCCTGACGACCTCACCCCATCTTGTGAATTACTCAACAAGGCGGCAAAGGAACGCATCAATCAGTATACGAGAACCGCAGGCATAAAATACGAACTCCTGTATACCGAACTCGCTTTCTACAAAGGTAGCGACGGGAAAAATTACGCTTTTATAGACAAGAAGCTCCATAAAGTTCTTACGAATTCGGGGATACAAAAGGTTGAATTGTACGGCGCGCAAGAATGGTTTAAGACCGACTTGGAAACCGTAAAGAACGCAATTGCCGCTCTCAAAGCGGGCAGAAAGAGTTTATCCTCCACGGAAATCTCCGAAGACAAAAGTCCCATTGTGTTGCGGCCATCTCAAATCGAAGCGGTAGAGAAAACCGTCAAATATTTCAAGAAGAAGTCCAACAAACAATTCTTGTGGAATGCAAAAATGCGTTTCGGAAAGACATTGGCGGCAATGGAAGTGGCAAAACGGTTAAATTTTGCAAAAACACTAATCCTTACGCATCGTCCCGCCGTATCCGAGGGTTGGTTTGACGATTTCAAAAAGGTCTTCTACGACGTCAAGTGGTATTACGGTTCTAATTCACACGAGGGCATAGATTCGCTTTTGAAGCGGGGAGAAAACTTCATCTATTTTAAATCCATACAAGACTTGCGCGGATCGGCGGAAGTCGGCGGAAAGTTTGCGAAAAATCAGGACATATTTAAGACGGACTGGGATTTTCTGATTATTGACGAAGCTCATGAAGGAACGAGAACAAACTTGGGCAAAGATGTCCTTGATTCCTTAAAGAACGGCGAAAATACCAAGGTTCTGTTCCTTTCGGGAACGCCGTTTAACTTGGTGTCGGACTTCAACGAAGACGAAACCTATTCCTGGACATACGTCGATGAACAACGGGCAAAACAGGAATGGTTCGAAACCCATTTGGGAGACTCCAATCCCTACGGCGACCTGCCTTCGATGAAAATTTACACCTTTGAGCTTTCAAAGCAGTTCAAGAATTTTCAGGATTCGGACAAGGCATTTAACTTCCGCGAATTTTTCAGGGTTTGGACCGGCGACGCGCTTCGCGACGGCAAAAATGTGTCAAGCTCTGAAATCGGGCACTTCGTTCACGAAAAAGATGTCCGCCACTTTCTTGATTTAATTTCCCACAAGTCCGACGGTAGTATGTATCCGTTTGCAACGGAAGAATTCCGCGGCTATTTTAACCATACCTTGTGGATGGTTCCGGGGGTACGCGAAGCCAAAGCTCTAAGCGCTTTGCTTAAAGAACACGAAATATTCCGCCATTTTGAAATCGCAAACGTTGCAGGCGACGGCGATGAAGAACAAAATGAAGACGACGCTTTGAAAGTCGTCCGAAATGCCATAGACAACAATCAGTATACAATTACCTTGTCTTGCGGCAAACTCACAACGGGTGTTACGGTTAAGGAATGGACGGCGGTACTTATGCTTGCAGGCGCATACTCAACTTCGGCGATGGGATACTTGCAGACAATATTCCGCGTGCAATCTCCCGCCATAATTGACGGTAGGCAAAAGGAGGTATGCTATGTGTTCGATTTCGCGCCCGACCGCACATTGAAGATGATGGCGGATGCCGTCAATATGTCAACAAAAGCGGGCAAAACCGACGGCGGGCAGAAGAAGGCCATGGGGAAGCTCCTCAATTTTTGCCCCATTATTTCCATAGACGGGACAAATATGCGCGAGTATGACGTTGACCAAATGTTGACGCAGCTCAAACGCGCCTACATAGATAAAGTCTCCCAAAACGGCTTTGACGATGCCCACATATACAACTACAACATCGGCGCGTTTACCGAAAAGGATAAAGAATTCATCAAACACTTGAGTGCCATTGTAAAGGCAAGCAATCAATCCAAGGCTCCAAGTGATATTCCCATTAACGATCTTGGGTTTGACAATGAGGAGCACGAAAAGGACGATACCCAGCCGAAATCCGATTCGCAGACACAAAAGTCGGAGGATAATAAAAAGAGGAAAGAAGAACGCGAACGACGCCGAACCCTTATCTCAAACCTTCGCGCAATTTCAATCCGTATACCGCTTTTAGTCTACGGCGCAGACATTCCGTTCGAACAGGATATCAACATTGATAACCTGACCGACATCGTTGACGATGTCTCTTGGGAAGAATTTATGCCCAAAGGGCTCTCAAAGGAAGACTTTAAACGCTGCAAAAAATTCTATGACGAAACCATATTTGTGGGCGCAGGTAGAGCCATTCGAAACAGAATAAAAGACGCCGAAAAGCTCCCCGTTATGGAACGCGTAAAGGAAATAGCCGAAATATTCGGAACTTTCCGCAATCCAGATAAGGAAACAGTTCTTACGCCGTGGCGCGTTGTCAATATGCACTTGGGAAATTGCATCGGTGGATTCAACTTCTTTGACGAAGATTTCAAACGCACACTTGAAACGCCGCGGTGCATTGACCACGGGAAAGTTTCCAAAGAAACTGTGTGGAATACCGATGCAAAAATACTTGAGGTAAATTCCAAGACGGGCTTGTATCCGCTCTATATGGCATACTCCATATTCACGGCTCGCCGCCAGAAGAAACCCGAAGTGAGCGATGAGCAGCACTGGGCGGATACTTTAAAAGACAACATATTCGTGCTTTGCAAAACACCAATGGCGGTAAGCATTACCCGCCGAACATTGGCTGGTTTTAGAAATCTACAAGTAAACGCGAAATATAGAAAAGATTTGGTAAAAGACGCACAAGAAGAAAGCTCCCGCGAAAAACTCGCAAGCGAAATTCAAAGCGGTAAAAACTTTTGGAAGATAAACGAGGATAACATTATGAAATTTGACGCAATAGTAGGCAATCCGCCGTATCAGGAAGCAAAGGGCACGAATATTGTCCCAATTTTCAACCACTTCATGACGTTGGCAAAAGAAATAAATCCACGTTACATTTCCATGATTATGCCGTCGCGTTGGATGAAGGGCGGTAACCGCGGTCTTGACGATTTCATGAAAGAAACTCTCGCCGACACGCGAATTGAATTACTTCACGATTACATAGATCCCAAAGAAGTTTTCCCCGGGGTCGAAATAAAAGGCGGTGTCTGTTATTTACTTTGGGGGAAATCCCATAAGGGAATGTGCAAATATTCGTTGCACGACGTGTCGAAGAAAGAACAATCGGTTGAACGCTATCTTAAAACGGAAGGTTGCGACAGCTTTGTTAGATACCCAATTTGCGTGTCTATTTTGGAGAAGGTTCGTAATTTCAACGAACAATCTTTCTCCGGATTGGTTTCTGTAAGAGAGCCCTATGGATTAAAATCAGATTTCTTTAAACATCCCCAAAAATATGGGGTTGAACACCTCTCAAAAGATCCCATAAAGGATGGAATAAAAATTTATGGATTAGAAAACCTAAAACGGGTTGAGCGGTATGTCCCCAATTCATATAAAGTTAAGCGCAGAGAGGAAACTCTCAACTCTTACAAGATATTTATCCCCAATGCGTATGGCTGCGGAGCCATTGGAGAGGAACTCGGCACGCCGATACTCGGCACGCCGATGAGTATATGTACGGAAACCTTCTACTTAATTGGTCCATTCCAAGGCGAAGATGAAAGTAAAAACGCGTTAAAATACCTAAAAACAAAATTCTTCAGACTCCTTGTCGGATTAAAGAAAATCACCCAACACACCACGCGCGATACGTACTCCTTTGTGCCAATTCAAGACTTTTCACGTCCATGGACAGACGGAGAGCTCTATAAAAAATACGCCCTAACCGACGAAGAAATAGACTTCATCGAAACTATGATCAAGCCTATGAAATAACTATTATGGCAGATCAAGAAGCGATATATGAAATAATAGCCGATCACATTCTTAATGAGTCGGAAGATGAGCATTTGGACTTCAAATTAAAATGGCATTCCGATTTTCCGCCACTATTAAAAGACATAATAGCAATGGCAAATTCGTCGGATGATAAAAATTCGTATATTGTATTTGGTGTTTCTGACGATTTTAATATAGTCGGACTAACAGCCGAAGACCAGAGATACAAGAAAGCTGATATCGCCGTGGCGATTCGCGATAGTCATTTTGCGGGGAATGGCGTTCCTGAAATCGATTTGCATTCTGTTTACATTGACGGGAAACAACTTGATGTATTGGAAATAAAAAAGAGCAATAACGTCCCATACTACATTGCAACGCCGAAAAAAACAATATCGCCGTTTGTCATTTATACACGGGCAAATGACACAAACCGAGAAGCTACTTTTGAGGAGTCTGAACGACTCTGGAAAAAGAGATTTAACCTCTTGTTGCCCGAAAAAGAACTGTTTAATAGGCGCATTACTGAACCTGATAATTGGGAAAAATATAAAGACGAATATTTCTATACCTATGACGCATCTTATAGGTTGAAAATAGGTAATGAAACAGAAGAAGGAACTGCTCCATTTTACGCATATATAATAGATGATTGGGGTCGCTTTTCATCAAACAACGCTGTGCTTAGTCATAACGGGAATGAAATAGCTTCCTTTCAAATAGCCTATCTTGACGGGTTCAGATTGGAGCTCGTCGTTCCCGAACATTTCTCTATAAAAATTGAAGATAACGGTAAACCAATTTACATCATCTACCGTGGATATATAAGGGATAGCCTGCGGATGAACTTGGCAAATTTTCTTTATTTAAAAGGTCTTGTCGAAAGTGATATAGAATACAGAGTGCACTTCGAAAGACTAAGAGATTCGTTTGTTATTCACGAATCAATGGAAGAGAAAGAGATTTTTGAATCATATATAAGAACAAATTATGCTAAAATAAAACAAGAATTGTCGAAATATAATCCAATCATTTATTCGGAAATTCCCGAGGAAAGCAAAAAAAATATAAAATGGGGAATGTTCCTGCATGAATTGCATTCTAAAAAAGATGTTTGGTATCCAGAACCACCTAAATAAAATCTATATTTTAGAACTCTTGTAAAAATAGAGCTATATCGTTGTGAAGATTGCATCTGCGCTGATTGAAATTTTTGAATCGGCAAATTAATAGATTCGTCTTTGGGGTTATTGCGGTCTTTCCGCCGCCATGGATTGGGCGAAGTAGGCTCGGTTTGGCGCGAATTTTGCCGAAAATTGCCGTTTCCTCTTCTTGTGTTGGAACTTCCTTGTCATCAGAGAAATAAGCTTGGTTGCCGTTTGGTTGCACTTTTGGCGAAAATCGGGCTTTTCGGTGGCGCATTTATCAATAACTTACGTCGCCGAAATCGCCCGCGAAGCTTGGTAAATACTGGGATTGTGTCTCTAAAAGCTGAAAAAGTGCATTTTTCGGCAACCAAGTCGGCGAGCTAATGTGAACTTACGAAAAACAAAAAGCCGTAAGTTGTTGAACTTACGGCTTTTCAAATGGTGGGAGTGTGGCGAATTGGCTTTTCTTCGGCTTCGCCTCGAAAAGTCTGTTCTGACTCCCACAAAAAAACTTCCAAGCCAAAGACTTGGAAGTTTTTCTAAATGGTGGGAGTAGCAGAACTCGAATCTGCGACCCCTTGCGTGTCATGCAAGTGCTCTAACCAACTGAGCTATACCCCCGTTGAATTTATTAAAGCTCTTTATTAAAGGTGTGTTTTTCTTTTTGGCAAGTCTTTTTTTTCGTTTTTTTCTTCCCAGTGCTTTTTTGGGTTAATGGCTCTTACTGCGCTGTGGTTTTTCTGGCGTTTTATCCGTCTTATTATGCTTGAAAAAAAGCTTCGGCGGGATTTTATCATTATACGATGAAAATTACCGCCAACGCAAAAGTTTACGAATTGTCCGAAAATACTTCGGTTGCAGAGTTTATACGGTCTACGGGGGGTGAGCCGTCCCGCTGTGTGGTCGAGCTGAACGGCAGGGCTTTGCGTTTCGAGATGTTCAAGGATTTGATTCTCCGCGAGGGTGATGTCCTCGAGATTATGAATGTCGTCGCGGGAGGTTGATATGCTTTACACCGATTTGAATTCCGAAATCGATGTCGGCTCGAGCGGGCATTTGCTCGAGTTGGGCGGTTTCAAAATCTTGGTCGATTGCGGGCTGCACCCCAAATATATGGGGCTTGCCGCTTTGCCGAAGCTTTCCAAAATTACTCCCGAGACCCTCGATTTTATCGCGATAACGCACACGCATCTCGACCACTGCGGCGCGCTTCCCGTGGTTATGCGCACGCAGAATCACGCGCACATTCTCGTCGCCGACGAGAGTGCCGATTTGCTTCCGCGCATGCTTCGCAATTCGCGTTCGGTTATGGCCAAGCAGCGCGAGGAGTTCGACATTAAAGAGTATCCGCTTTTCGATTCGTCCGAAATCGACGAGGTTCGCCGCCGCCTTATGCCGATGGCGTTCCATCACGAGAAGTGTTTCGAAATCGACGGCGGTCGGATAGGCATAACTTTCACTCCCGCGGGGCACATCCCGGGGGCGGCGTCGGTTATGTTCGAGTATAAAAAGCAGCGCGTTTTGTTCTCGGGCGACATCTCGTTTCATTCAACGGGCATACTGAAGGGTGCCGTTCCGCCGGAGGGCAAGGTTGACACGCTTGTCGTAGAGACCACGCGCGGTTCGTATTCGCGCCCCGCGGGGGTTACGTACGATTCCGAGGTCGACAGGCTCGTTTCGTCGATGGCGAACGTTTTGATGGGCGGCGGCAGCGTACTGATTCCCGCCTTTGCGCTCGGTAGAATGCAGGAGATTATTTTCATAATCCAACGGGCGAAGCAGCGCAAACAGATTCCCGACGTGCCCGTTTTTGCCGGCGGACTCGGGCTTGACATCGCCGAGTATTTTATAAAGGGTGCGAAGAGGTCGTCCACGTTTTCGTTCGGCAAGCAGCATATGGATGGGGTAAAGCCGCTCCGCGCCGAGATTGTTGCGGGGAAGGATTTCGAGACGCAGGGAATTTACGTTTTGGGCAGCGGGATGATGGTGGAGCACACGCCGAGCTATCTTGCCGCCGCCGCGATGATGGACAACCGCGCCAACGCAATTTTCTTCGTGGGGTATGCCGACGACGACACGCCCGCAAAGCGGCTTCAGCGCGCGGCGTACGGCGACCAGTTTGCTTTCCCCGACCTGTTCTTCGTCGGAACGGTGAACTGCCGCGTCGACAAGTTCGACCTTACTTCGCACGCCGACCGCGAGGAGATTTTGGAGTTCATTATGCGCAAGGATCCGCGCTGCGTTGTACTCACGCATGGCAGTATGGAGTCGCGCGAGTGGTTTATGGACGAGATTATCGACCGCTCGCCGAAGACCGCCGTAATCATCCCCGAACCGTCCGAATCCGTCGAGCTTTAGCGGGGTGGGGCGTTTTTTTGCAAAAAAACAGCGAATCTTCTTGACGAATTTCCGAAAAATGTAAGTATACAGGACTTTAATTTTACGCGGGCATAGTTTAGTGGTAAAACCCCAGTCTTCCAAACTGGTGATGTCGGTCCGATTCCGTCTGCCCGCACCATTTATTCGTTCATCTAAAGTCAGGATTTATCGTGAGTACTCCTCTTTTAATGTTAGGTCTGCCCAAGGGCAGCTTGGAAGAATCGACAATCGCGCTTTTCGGCAAGGCGGGTTGGAAAATCACAAAGAGCTCGCGCTCCTACAAGCCCTCTATCGACGACCCCGAACTCGACGGACGCTTTGTCCGCGCTCAGGAAATCAGCCGCTACGTGGAACAGGGCTTCTTCGACTGCGGGCTTACGGGCTACGACTGGATTCTCGAAAACAACAGCGATGTCGTGGAAGTCTGCGACCTCATTTACAGCAAGGCTACAGCCCTCAAATCGCGCTGGGTTCTGTGCGTCAAGGAAGACTCGCCCGTCAAGAGCGTGAAAGACTTGGAAGGCAAGCGCATCGCAACGGAACTTCTGAACGTCACCAAGAAGTACCTCGCCGACAACGGCGTTAACGCGGAAGTCGAATTTTCGTGGGGCGCGACGGAAGTCAAAGTTCCCGACTTGGTCGACGCAATCGCCGACATCACCGAAACGGGCTCGTCGCTGCGCGCAAACAACCTGCGCATCGTAGACACAATGCTTTACACTAACACGAAGCTTATCGCAAACAAGGCGGCTTGGGAAAATCCCGAAAAACGCGCAAAGATTGAGTCAATCGCAATGCTCCTGCAGTCGGCTCTCGACGCGGCGAACAAGGTCGGCTTGAAGATGAACCTGCCCAAGGCAAACTTGAGCAAGATTATCTCGGCTCTGCCCGCACTCCGCAAGCCCACCGTTTCGCAGCTCTCCGACCCCGCGTGGGTCGCGGTTGAAACGATTGTCGAGGAAAAGACGGTTCGCGAAATCGTCCCGACCCTCAAGGCAAACGGTGCGGAAGGCATCGTGGAATACCCGCTCAACAAGGTTATCGCATAGTTTTTTGTTGCAAAACAAATAACAGTTCGGCATATTTATACTACTATGAAAAAAATATTGTCCTTGGCTCTTTCAGCTGTCGCACTTTTCATCTGCGCTTGCACGACAAATGTCGTAGTCGATTCCGCCGCCCACCCGATGGGCTCATACGACGGAATGACGGGCACATTCAAAGGCAAGCTTTCGGGCGACATCAACACTGCGTTTAAGGCGACCAATATCGCACTCGAACGCGATATGAAGCTCTTCCGCGTAGGGCAGAAGCCGAAAGACAACGCTTGGTACGTATACGCACGCGCCGAACTCGACATTCAGGTTGTGGTTTTCCTCAAGCAACTGCCCAACGACGAAATCGAAGTTAAAATCGAATACGGCGACGGCAACTTGATGAAGAGCCAACAAATCTTCAACGCAATAGCCAAGAACGTAAGAGCGTTCGAACGCTCCAGATAACGGAGCAAAGCTATAAGATATACAAAACTTGATATTTTGGCGCGACAACAGTCGCGCCTTTTTTTGTGCACTATTTGCCGCCAATTTCGGTGTTTCGGAAGAAGTCAAAATAAGTTCGAAAAAACAAAGCGATTACGAAGCAACGCGAGCCTAAAAACAAAAAGTGGTAATTATAGTCGCTGCGAAGCATAACTAAAATTGACAAATGAAAACAAGAGAAACAGAGGTGTTTCAGAGGTTTCGGAGCAACCGAAATAAGTTCCGAAAAAACAAAGCGATTGCGAAGCAACGCGAGCCTGCAGGCTGGAGCCTGCACGCCATTGCGGGGGCGTTGCCCCCGAGTGGGCATTTTGCTTCGCAAAATAACCGCCCACATTCCCCCTCCGAACTTCATTTGCTTCATCGAACAAGTACAGTTAGTTGGTTTCGGCAACCAACAAAATAAGTTCAAATCAACAAAGCGATTGAGCGGCGAAACGCCGCTCAATGCGAACTTATACAGAAAAGGCGCGACTATAGTCGCGCCAAAGCATCACTAAAATATGAGAGAGAAAACAAGAGAAACAGAGGTGTTTCAGAGGTTTCGGAGTAAACAAAATAAGTTCGAAAAAACAAAGCGATTGCGAAGCAACGCGAACTTATAAACAAAAAGGCGCGACTATAGTCGCGCCGAAGCATCACAGATATAAAAAATGCTCGGGAGGAGATTTGAACTCCTACGTCCTTTCGGACACCGGCGCCTAAAGCCGATGCGTCTACCTATTTCGCCACCCGAGCGGTTAAATAAAGTTAGCAGTCTACGTCAATGGGCATATGCTGGGCACTGCAACCCGCATCGACAACAATACGCTCACCGGCAATGTTCTTGGAGGCATCGGAAGCGAGGAACGCAACAGCCTGCGCAATGTCGTCGGCAGTGGCTTCCTTGCCAATGGGAGTGTTCAGACGGCGACGCTTCATAACGGCTTCGTCAAGCTTGTCCCAACGGTCGGTGTAAATGTAGCCGGGGGCAACCTCATTTACGCGAATGCCCTTGGGCCCGAGATCGACAGCCATCGAACGCGTGAGGGCGTCAATACCGCCCTTGCTTGAGACATACGCCGTGCGGTTGCGTATCGCACGCATCGAAACATTCGACCCGAGATTTACAATAACGCCGCGCGAGGGCTGCTTGAGCATCATCCTGACCGCCTGCTGAGAGACTTGGAACGTGCCGAGCATATTGGTCTTGAGAACAGTGAGGAAGTAGTCGGGATCCATATCCTCAAAAGCGGGACCGATACCCTGATTGCAGGCATTGTTTACGAGAATGTCAATGCGACCGAACTTTTCGGCAATGACCGCAAACATATGCTTTACCTGCTCGAGATTCGAGATGTCGCAGGGGATTTCGACAAAGCCGTCAAGCCCCATATCGCGGAGGAACTTGCCGCCCTGCGCCGTGCTTTTTTCGGTCGAGCCGCAGATGCAAACCTTTGCGCCTTCCCTGATAAAGAGCGCGGCAATGCCGACACCCGTGTTTCTGCTCGCACCGGTTACGAGCACAACTTTATTTTCAAAACGTTTCATAATGTGTGTAGGTTTTTGTAAAAATTGCGGATAAAGGTATATTTTGCTTCCGATTCTGCAAGCAATAATCGCACACGGGACGAATATTTTCGCGCGAAGCTACGGCGCAAGCCTCGAGATTTCCCACCCGCCGTCCTTGGGGGAATAGGCGAAACGGTCGTGAAGCCGATTTTCGCGCCCCTGCCAAAACTCGAAATAGTTCGGGACAATCCTGAACCCGCCCCAGAAGTCGGGCAGGGGGATTTTCCCGTCGGCGAACTTGCGCTTCATCTTGTCGAACTGCATTTCGAGAAGCGAACGCGACGTTATGATGCTGCTCTGGTGCGACACCCACGCACCGAGCCTGCTGCCGAACGGACGCGAAAGAAAATAGCGGAGCGATTCGGCAGTCGAGACCTTTTCCGCCGTGCCGTTTATGCGCAGCTGACGCTCGAGGTCGAGCCATACAAAGAGCGCGGAAACCTTGTTGTTGCCCTCGATGTCGTGCGCCTTTTGACTGTGGTAGTTGGTGTAGAAAACGAAGCCGTTTTCGTCCCACGACTTCAGAAGCACGACGCGCGAAGTGGGCGCACCGTCGGGCGATACGGTCGAAACGACCATCGCATTCGGCTCTTTGACCTTGCATTCGACGGCGTGGTCGAACCACTTTTCGAACTGTTTGAACGGGTTGTCGTCGAGGTCGGAACGCTCAAGCCCGCCCTTGAGATATTCGTTTCTGAATTGAAAAATGTCCATTTACGATAGAATTTGTTTGAGGTTTTTCGAGCCGTTTTCGGAGTCGGAAAATTTGGCATAGGCGTTGAGCACCGTGCATACGGAATCCTCGCGCGAACAGATGTGCCGCACGATGTCGTCGTCGCCGTCGTTCGTGCTGAGTTTCGCAAAGAACGCGGCGACACTGACGCTTTCGGGGTCGATGACGGGCTTGAAATAGGTGTTGTCGCCGCCGTCGTCGAATTTCACGGCACAGACAAAATCCTTTTCGACAAGCCACTCGACACTGGCAAGCACCGCAGACTTCGGCATTTTGAGGGCGGACAGCAGATGTTCGATTGTCGGCGCGTGCGGCTTGTCGGCGTAAAAATCCTTCTCGATTTCGGCGAAAGCGGCGAGGGCACAGAGCTTGCGGGCGCGGTCGCCCATCTTGTTCCACGCGTCGTCGTCGGAGAGGAAATCGACGTACTGGACTGAATAGGTTATCAGACAGCCGATTAGAATCATCGTCCAGAAAATGTAGAGGCTGAACATCGCCACGGCTACAATCGCCAAGTACCCGTAGAAATTCTGCTGCTTCGCAATGTAGCTTATATAGAGGAACGACCCCTTGTTGTTGAGCAGAAGCAGCCCCACCGTCACCAACGCGCCGACGAACGCGGGCTTCCACGCAACGCGCGTCGGCGGAATGAATTTGTAGAACGCGGCAAGCACGCACGCGATAATCGCAAGCCCGAGCGCATAGGTTATTGTCGATGCGATTCCGCCCATATATTGGGCAACAAACGGGATGTCGCCCAAAAATTTCGGCATCTGCGAAGTCGTGAAAAAGGTCATCGCGAAAATCATTCCGACCGATCCGAAAAATATCATCGAGAAATAGAAAACGATGCGGTTTATCCAATTTCGCCCCTTTTTGATTCCCCAAATGAAATTGAATGCGTTCTCCATATTCACGCAAAGCAGAAGACAGGTGCCGAGCATTGCGAAAAGCCCGATTGTGCCCGCCTTTGCGCCCGCGTTGGAAATGTTGTCGATGAACGCGACAATCTCGGGGTTGATTCCCGCCGACTGCCCGTCCGCGCCGTTCTGGATTTGGTTGAAGGCGGGCATGACAAACGTCGCAGCGTCCATTATTTTTTCGTAGACCACCTGCTTGTTGCCGCGGAAGAACATACCCGCAAACATAAGCACGATTGCAAGAAGCGGCCCGATTGCAAGGAGCGTGGCATACGAAAGCGACGACGCCTGCACGAGCACGCGCTTGCCGAAAATTCCGCCGACCGTGTTTATGAACACGCGCAGAAAGGCGACCGCCTTGCCTTTGATTCCCATTGCGGCGATGTCGCGCTCCCAAATGGTCTTCGTCGCGAAACGTCTGATTCTTGCGAATAGTTCGAGTTTTTCCTGAGGTGTCTGCATCTTGTAATTTCTATAAAATTATTTTTGCGGCAAGCCCGAGCAAAGCCGAAAACGCCGCCGCCGTCGTGAACGTCGCGCCGCCGAGCGAATAGTGCGCGTAGAGGAAAAATCCCGCAAAGGCGAAGCCCTTGAATACGAGGAAATTCGACGGACGCATTTTCGCCGCGAACCCGATTGCCGCGAGCACGTCGAGCACCGCCGAAACTTTCGCCGCAACCGCCGTTGCGCCCGCGCCGAAATCGAGGCAGAGCAGGGCAGCCGCCTCCGCGAGCAGAGCTGCCGCGAACAGGAAATCCGCAACACACCGAGCTTTTGCCTTGCCGTTTTTTCCCGCGCTCATCGTTCGTATCTGCGCGGGTCTTCAGCCCAGCCGAGTTTGTTTCTGAGGATTGCGAAGTGCGAGTGCCCGCGCAGGCGCACGAATTTCAGCGCATTCGGAGGCATCGAAATTTCGACTTCCGAGCCTTTCGTGAGCGTCGCCACTTTTTTGCCGTCGGCAATGAGCGCGCTCTCGCCGCTGACGCATTCAATCTTGATTTGCGCGCCGTAGTCGTAGACAAGACTGCGGTTCGAAAGGGTGTGCGGGCATATCGGGGTCATCACGAACACGCGTCCCTTGGGGTGGATTATCGGACCTCCCGCGGAGAGATTGTAGGCGGTCGAACCTGTGGGGGTCGAGAAAATCAGCCCGTCGCCCGCGTAGGTCGCGATGAATTCCTTGTCGGCGGAAATCGAAAACTTCGATATTCCGTCGAGCCTTACGTCCTTGAATACGAGGTCGTTGAGCGCGGGGTAGCGTTTGCCCATATAGGTTGCCTCGAGCAGCGCGCGCTCGAGCACCCGCCGCTGCCCGCGCACGAGCGACAGAAATTCGTTTTCCGAAATTTCGTCGGTGTACGTCGCAAGAAACCCGAGCTTGCCGAGGTTGATTCCGAACACGGGCAGGTCGAAGCGCGCGAGTGCGGGCACGCACGAAAGAATAGTGCCGTCGCCGCCGATTACGCAACAGATATCCTTGTCTTTGAACGCGCTTTCGGGCACGGGGAAGTCGGCGCGGATTTCGTATTCTATGCCGTTTGCCGCCGCGAGTTTCGACAGCTTTTCCGCAATGACATCCGCCGACTGCTTTGTCTTGTTTACAACGAAAAGGATTTTCTTATTTTCATCCACGATATTAAAAAACTACAACCCGCGCATTTTGGCAACCGAAATTTCAGCCCTCCAGAGTCGGATATAAAATGTCGAAAAAAAGGATTCCCAGAAGCGCGAACGCCGCCGACAGCGCGACCGACAAAACCGCGGACTTCTTCGCGCCCGCCGCCCACAGATACACCGCGACCGCCGCGGACGCCGCGGAAACCCACGGCGACAGAAACGCAAGCCCCGCGACCGCGTACGAAGCGAGCGCGAGTATGTCGGAGGGCGCGTTTGCCGTCCGCGCGTCGGATTGCTCGAGTTCGTCCAAATCGACATCCTTCAGCGGAACGAACGCCGAATCTTTCGTGCCGATTTTGTGGAGCAGCCCGATTCTGCCGCGCGCGAGCATATCCCTGATTTCGGCAATCGAATAGGGCCCGCTCTCCGCGCCTTTCCACTCCAAGAGATAGATTTTTTTGTCCATCGGAACTTAGAGCGCGGCTTCGGCGAGAATTTCGCGCGTCGATTTTGTTTCGCAGAAAATGGGCGCAAGCGGCGCGAGTTTGCCCGCGCAGTCGGCGATTGTTTCGCCGATTTTTCCGAATCTGCCCGTCGCCGCGTCGACCGACCAGATTGCGCCTTTCGGCTCTTTGAACACCGATTCCGCGCCGTTTTCGTCGCAGATTCCCACGAGCAGAAGCGGATTTTTCGCGGCTATTTTCAACGCCTTTACGTGGGTTTGCGCGTCTCCGAGGTAGTCGGGCGCGGGCTCGGAATACAGCTCGGCGTCCATCAGCTTCGCGCGGGAGTTCGATTCGAAAATCCACGAATAGTCGTTGAGCGGTTTGGAGTAGCGTTCGACCTTTTCCATCCGCTTTTTCGCAAGCGGCGAGTACTCGAGCAGCGTTTCCACGGGATGTGCCGCAAGTTTCGAGAAAATCGCGCCCTCGAGGTACGCCTTGAAAATCGGATTTGCCTTCGCCTTTGCTATCGTGTTCAGTGCTTCGAGCAGCGACTTTTCCGCAGCCTTTGCGTAGACATCCCTGCCGAGCTGCGACTCTGCGGGTTCTGTTTCGCCGCCGAGCAGCGAGCCGCGCGGCGGTCTGCCGTTGACGAAGTTCTTGCGGTAGATTTTCGAGGCGATGCGTCCGCCCGCGCCGATTTCGTCGACTTCCTGAACGGTCTCCGAGCCGCCCGACCATTTGCGCGTTTTTTCGTTCAGTTTACCGACGGTGTAGACGCCGTAGCCGTCTTCGCGCGTGTATTTGTAGAGGTTGGTGAGCAGTCTGTTCGGCGGCAGGCTGTCGCGCGGCGCGATGCCCGCCGAATCGATTCTGTCGAAGCCCGTCTGCGTACCGAGTTCGGCGACCTGTCCGAGTTTTATAGCCCTTGCCGTCTCGGCGATTTTGGAAAGTTTGCGCGCGTAGTTTGCGGGCGTTGCTCCCGATTCGACAAGCATTTCGAGCGCGGCGAGGTACTCCGAGGGCGTGCGCGAGGCGGCGAGCGATTCGCGCAGTTTGTCGAAGCGGTCGTATCTGTTTTTCGCCTCCGACGCCTTGACCGAGATTTCGCCGAATTTTTCGATGTCGAGCTTGTGCGCCCTGAATGTCGGGCTTACGTCCTCCATAAGCGGTCGGAGCACTTTCAGCACGGCGTCGGCGTCTCTGTCGATGTCGGCTTTCGACCGCGCGAAGTTCTCGTATTCTTCGGCGATTTTCTCGTATTTTGCAAGTCCCGTTTTGACCGCCTTTGCGTTCGCGATTTTGCGCGCGTCGATTGCGTCGGCTATTTTCGAGGAGAGCTCGTCGATTTTGTCGCGCGCGTCCGCCTGTTCCGCAGGGGGAAGGGAGGGCAGGTCGGTGTAGAGCGACTGCAGTTCGGTTTTTGCCGTGTCGAAGGCTTTCGATTTTGCCGTTGCGAAATCCGTCGCCGAGATTTTCGAGAGTATGCGAGCGATTCGCTCCGAGCGTTTTTTCGCCACTGTCGCGTTTTCCTTTACGAGCGCGAGGCGGCTTGCGAATTTCGACTTCGCAAGCTGCGGATATTTTCTTTCGAATTCGTCGATTTTTCCGAACAGCGATTTCGGGTTGTTCGAAACCTCCATCTCGACGAGCGCGTTTTCCGCCGAGCGCGCCGCCTCCGAGTCTCGGGCGAACTGCCAAGCGTAGAACGAACCCGTGCCGATTGCCGACACCGCCGCGAGCGTCGCAAGCGTCTTGAGAGTCCGCGACAGTGCGAGCTTGCGCCTGAGGGCGGAGAGTTCGGCGCGGAGACGTTTTTCCGTTTCGGGGTCGGGCGCGTCGGCGGCTTCGGCTGCGAGGGCTTCGAGCTTTGCGAGCCTGCGCTTTGCGCTTTCGGATGCGCGCGGCTTCTCAAGCTCAATCCGCAGCAGGTTGCAGGCGCGCGCCGCCTTTTCCGCCGCGATTACGGCGTTTTGTCTTTCGGCGATTTCGTCCGAAATTTTTTCGACAAATGCAAGTTCCGCCGCGTCGAAATCCGCCGTGTTTCTGTCGAGGTTAAGCTCGTTTACGAGGTCGGAGGCTTTCGCCAAGTCGCGGTCGATGTCGATTTTTTCGAGTTCTCCGATTATCTCGGCGCGCCGCGCGCGTTCGAGTTCCGCCTGTCGGTTGCGGTTGAATTTTGCCGCTTCGAGCCAGACGTGATTGTCCGCGAGCAGTTCGGCGTCGGCTTCCAGTTCGCCGCAGAGCTTCGACACGGCTTCGGCGTCTTCCCTGCGCAGGGCGCGTTCGAGCAGGGCAAGCCTGCCGTCGGCGACGCGCTTGCGCAGGCGGTCGTACTCGCGCCGCGCTTCGGCGTCGTAGGCGTTGATTTTCGAAATCGTCTTGATTACCGCCAACGCCTCGGGGTAGCGGCGCAGGCGCATAGCCCTGCGGTAGTCGCGGTATAGCGGGTGGTTTTGCGAAACGCCCTTCGAGTAGAGCGAGTTGACAAGGGAAATTTGTTCGTCGTCGAAAGGCGGCGGAACGGGGAGGTTGTGGGCGGCGCAGAAGTCGCGCCACTGTCCGAGTTCGGGGAAGACAAGGGCGTTGAGCCTGTCGAGCAGGTCGGACGATTCCGCAACCTGCAGGGCGGGATATTCGCGCCCCGCCCTTATCAGCGCGACGCAGTGCTCGAGCTGCGTTTCGGCGTCGGCGCAGAGCTTGTAGTATTCGAGCGCGACCGCTCTCTTTTGCATTTCCGACGCCTCTGAGCGTCCGCCGAGAACGGCTTGGATTTTGACCGTCAAAAGTTGTGGAGTCATTTTGTCGATATTGTGTCGTTTAAAGTTTTAAGTTTTGCCTTGCGGGCTTCGATTCTCTCGATTCCGTCGACGGCGAGTGCCCGCGCCGCCTTTTCGACGTTTTCGCGCACCTTTTCGATGTCGGATTTAGAGGGCGAGCCGATTGCGAGCAGGTTCTCGGCTTGGCGCATCAGAACGTCCGCCCGCGTGGCGATGTCTTCGAGGATGTCGCGCCGCAGCGACGGTTCGCCCGCGGCTTTGGGCGATTCGTCCCAGAATTTCAGCGCGTCTTCGTATTTGTCTTCGGCGATTTTCCCGCGCACGATTTCCATCGTCTGCGAGAGCGTCATTGCGCTTTTCGGCTTTTGCCGCGCCGTTGTCGCGCCGCCCGATTCCGCCCGATTTTCCGAAAGCTCGAGCTTGGGCAGTTCAGACGGCGTACCGCGCGGATGCGCCGAGTCTTCCGATGCGGCGGGAAGCAAAAGCCACGCCGCAGCGGCAATCGCGCACAGCGTTATAGCCGCCGACGCCGCGTACAGCGGCTTGAAATTTGTCTGTTTCGTTTCGACAACCTGCAGGCGCGTTGCGGGTTTGGGCGCGGAGACTTTCAGGTTGTACTTTTCGCGGTTTGTCATGACGCCCGTCGCGGCGTACTGTGCGGCGCGCGACTGCGGCGCGGGCGGTGCCGATTTCGCGGAAAGGTTTATCGGCGCGGAGAGTTCGTCGGGGGCGGCACGCCACAGGAATGCGGCGTCGTTTTCGGAGCGCGAGGTGGTGAATGTCGGTTCCCACGCGTCGAGCGGATTTACGTTCAGCAGCAGGCTTTCCGAAAAGAGGTCGAGGAGTGTGCGCGCCCGACTTACGTCCGCGCAAATCGTCGCGGGGTGACCGTCGAGCAGTGCCGCCTTTGCGGGGTTGCCGAAAATGCGCTCCCAGTTTTTTGCGGGAAGCGAATTTTTCGCCGCGATTTTCTCGAGCCCTTCGACGTTGCCGACAAACCGAGGTTCGCCCTCCCATTTCGAGAGCCATCCGTTCCACTGCGCCAGAATTTCGGCGGGGTTTGCGAGTTTTGCGGTTTCGCTTTGCGCAATCACGATGTGGTGGGCGATGTAGTTGTTGCGGTTTGTGTAGTCCGTCCCCGCGTCGCACATCCGCGTTAAAACGTGCCACGTTTCGCCGCCGTAGTTTACGGTTGCGTGCGAGAACACTTCGCCCTGTCCGACATCGTAGACGCCGCACCTTTCGACTGCGGAGGCGAGTTTTTCGGGCATGGACTTCGAGCGGGCAACGGTCGAAAAGCCCGTTCTGCCCATTGTCAGCGATGTCGGCGAACTCGTGTAGATTAACTGGAATGCCATTGCTTTATCCTTCGACCGTCGGGATTAGTTTTGTCGATTGCGACAACGCCCAGATTGCGGGAATTTCCACGTCTATCGGGTTTATCTTTTCTGGAATCGGCGCGATTTTCCCCGCGCACGGGCCTTCGAGCAGCATTTTCGGCGAGTGTCCGAGTGCGCTCACGGCGAAGTAGCGTATGTTGTCGGAAACCGACTCCGCGCTTGCGGGGATTGTCGGGTCTATCGAAATCAAAAAGTCGCGCAAAATTTTGCTGTTGTGGTCGACTGCGGCGAGGTCGAGTTTTCCGCCGACGACGGTTTCGCGCAGCGGCTGCGGCAGGAGGTCGCGCCAGATGTCGCACTTGCCTATCAGGATTGCCAGCGGCGTGGAAATCTTCTTCGACGGCTCTATTGCCAGAATGCGCTTTATGCGCACTTCCATTTCGGAAAGGATTGTGTCCTGTTGGTCGAGCCTGCCGTCGATTGTCAACTGCGGGTCGGGGTGGTTGCCGATTCGCGCCTTGAAATTGCGGTTTGCGGCGGGGTCGAAAAGGAACAGTATCGCCGAAGAGCTTGCAACGTGCATTGCCCCCGGAGATTCCTCTATGTCGAGCCCCGGTTCGAAATGCTCGCCCGCGTTGTCGTAGAAAATCAGCGAAGTGCCCTCTACGCCGTCGCGCGAGACCGAATAGGTCATCGGTTTCGGCAGCGCAACCATCTTGCCGAAACGCGGGTAGCGTTCATACATCAGCCCCTCGAGCGCGGTCTTTGCCAGAATTGCGTCTTCGGGATTTTTCGCCGAAAAAAGGCTGTTTTTCATCTGCGTCAGGAGCATATTGCCAGACGGGTCGAGGTCTTTGAGCACAAGCCCGAAATTTTTGTAGAGCGAGCCTTGTAGCTGCCGTATCAATGCGCTAAGATAGTACGATTTCCCCGAGCTCGGCGCGCCTACAATCGAGAAGATTTTTCTGTCCAGTTCGAGATAGTTCGGCGGAAGCTTTTTGCGGCAGTGCGGGCAGGCGACATCGGGCGCGGGCATTCCCGCGGGGTCGAGCGGCACGCCGTCGTCGTTGAACGATGTCGGCAGGAAGCGCAGCATTTCGTCGGGCCCGAGTACGGGGTCGCCGCGCAGGCTTTCGTGCACGGCTATGCTCATCGCGTCGCCCACGTCGAACTTCAGCCAACAGAGCGGGCAGGTTACCGCTTCGGCGTTTTCCGAAAGCATGGGCACGGTCGAGCGAATCTGCGTGTTGTCGTCGTCGCCGAACAGGGCGGTGAACATAAAGCCGAGTTCGAAATTCTTCGGGCAGACGGCGATTCCCTCGCCGCTGAGTCCGCGCCCGAGCACCGACTGTTTGAGCCGCGCAAACGGAACTTCGTCTTCAATGCGCCCCGACTCCGCGTAGAACACGAGCCACTTCGATACGTCCATCTTCTTGGCGCGCTCGAGCGTCTGCGGGTCGTCTATTATATAGAAGAGCCTGTCGCCCACCTGCAGCGTCGCGGCGGGCGCGTCCATTTCGTAGGAGTCGGCAATGCGCGTGCCGTTGATTTTTACGGCGATGTCGGCGTCGGCGGGCGCGAGCACAACGTTTCCGCCCTTCGACTTCGAAATTTCGACAAACGGCGACGAACTGTCGGTCGTTATCGAACCCCCGTCTCCGCCTATCCTTGCGGGAAATTTCGAAATTTCGAGTATCGACGCGTCTGCACAGTCGACCACGTATGCGCTGCGCCGGTTTTTCCTGTTTTTTCCAAATCCGAACATAGTTGTTTTTTCTGGAGAAGTTTTTAGCCGAACACTCCGATTTTGGCAAACATTTTTTGGCATTTTCGGGGGCGTTTTGCGGCGGCGGATTTTCTCCGTCTGGGCGTCGAAAATGGTTGACTGGAGCGCGAAAAGTTTTTCCCTTCGGTTTTCGAATTCGGACTGGTTTTCGGCGATGAACAAAATAACAATACTCGGAACTGGAAACGCCGTGGTCGACCGCTGCTACAACACCTGCTTTGTGTTGGAAACGTCGGCGACAAAACTGCTCGTGGACGCGGGCGGCGGCAACGGCATACTCCGTCGGCTGAAAGAGGCGGGCATATCGATAGCCGACATCCACCACCTTTTCATAACGCACGCCCACATCGACCACATTTTGGGCGCGGTTTGGATTGTCAGAATGGTTGCGCAATGCGCTGGATACGATGGCGTTCTCAATGTCTACGGCAACGACAAAGTGCAGTCCGTGTTGCGGACAATCGTCGATATGACGCTTGCAAAAAAGCAGCTTGCAAAAGTCGCCGAGCGCGTGGCATTCCGCGAATTGCGCGACGGCGAAAAGTTCGCGGCGGGAGAGATCGCCATGCAGTGCTTCGACATTCATTCCGCGAAGGAAAAGCAGTTCGGCTTCCGCGCCGAGCTGCCGACGGACGCGCAGCATCCGCCGCTTTCGGTGGTCTGTCTCGGCGACGAGCCGTACAATCAGGCAAATCACGCCGTTGTGGAGCGTTGCGACTGGCTTCTTTGCGAGGCGTTCTGTCTTTATTCCGACCGCGAAAAGTTCAAGCCCTACGAGAAAAACCACAGCACCGCGTTGGACGCGGGCAGGCTCGCTTCGGAACTCGGCGCAAAAAATCTGCTTTTGTACCACACCGAAGACAGGACGCTCGAGATCCGCCGCGAAAACTACACGCGCGAGGCTGCGCAAAACTTCGGCGGGCGAATCGTCGTTCCCGACGATATGGATGTTGTTGAATTGTAATCGGGCAGGGCGCGAAATGCTTAACCGTATCGGGAAAATTCCGATTCCGCCGACGGCTTTTTCTTCCTCGCGCGGATTGGATTTAAGCCGACCGAAAAAAATCCGAAAAATTTTTTGAAACGTTTTGACATCCAAAGCGTCTAATACTATACCTACCTATATAGATTTATGGCTAAATCAATTCAATCGACTTGTCCCGACACCCTCCTCGAACGCCTCAAGGGCGGCGACGATGTCGCATTCGGTGAGTTGGTGAACGAGAATTGGGACAAAATCTACAACCGCGCAAACAGCCTGCTCGACAACCGTCAGGATGCCGAAGAGGTTGCGCAGGACACTTTTATCAGGGCGCGCAAAAATATCGGCAATTTCCGCGGCGACTGCGCCATCACAACGTGGCTCTACCACATTGCCACAAACCTCGCCCACAACAAGCATTGGTACTGGTGGCGCAGAAAGCGCGGGCAGTCGATTTCGCTCGACACCCCGCTCGGCGACGAAGGCGATATGACCGTATGCGACACAATCGCGTCCGAGTCGCAGGATCCCGCCGACAGCGCGGTTTCGTCGGAGCTTGCCGAACTTCTGCCCCGCGCAATAGACGCGCTTCCGCAGAAATACGGCGAAGTTCTAAAACTCAGAAACTCCGAAGATTTAAGCTACGAGGAAATCGCCGAACGTCTGCATTTGAGCGTAGGCACGGTCAAGAGCCGCCTCTCCCGCGCCCGCGAATATCTGCGCGAAGAGCTGGACAAACTCCGCGCCTAATCTCCCATGAAAATCTCGCGCGACAGATTCGACGAGATTGTTTCGGCATATCTCGACGGCGAAGCTTCGCCCGAAGAGCTCGATTTGCTCGCAAAGTGCATTCGCGACGACCGCCGAATGGCCGAGATTTTCTACAAAGCATGTCGAATCCACGCCGCAACCTGCGCAATGTACGGTAAAAAGGCGGTGTTCGCGCGGCTCGACGGCGTGAACTCGCCGTTCTATACGGCAAAGAAAACGTCGGCAATCCGCGCGGCGGCGGAATGGGCGGCGGTCGCGGTGCTTATGCTCACAAGTGCCTCTCTCGTGTGGCTCTGCCTCCAGACTATGCCCGACCGAAAAGCTCCGCAACCAGCGGCACTGGCAAAATCGTCCGCCCCCAAACAGAAGCAGCGCGTGGTGGTCGGCGAGACGATCGCAACCGAAAACGGCACGATTTACAGCATAATCACGCTCGAAAAGGTCGGTTCAATGCTCGAAAAACATCCCGAAGAGTAAATAGTGCGATTTCCGCGAATTTGTGGTTGATTTTTTAGAATTTTCGGATAGCTTCTACCCCCAATATTTTTTCAAAAGTTGAAAAACGAAGAAAAAATGCTTGCGAAGACAGGGCAACATCTATTTATTCCATTCTTTTGATAATTTTATAACACAATGAAAGCGACAATCAAAATCCAAGGCAAACAGGTTACCGTCAGCGAAGGAGACATTATTTTTGTCAACCGTTTCGTCGATTCCAAGGCGGGAGACACAGTAGAAATCAAGGAAGTGCTAATGGTCGGCGACGGTGCGGACGCGAAGTTCGGTTCGCCCTATGTTGACGGCGCAAGCGTTTCCGCGAAAATCCTCGAAAACAAACGCGGCAAGAAGGTTGTAATCATCAAGAAAAAGCGCAGAAAGGGTTACCAGCGCAAGCAGGGTCACCGCCAAGAGCTTTCCGTGATTAAGATTGAAGCCGTCAAGGCATAAGAAAGGAATATCGACTTATGGCACATAAAAAGGGTCAGGGTAGCGCAAAGAACGGACGCGATTCGCACGCACAGCGTCTTGGTGTCAAGAAATTCGGCGACGAATTTGTCTTGGCAGGCAACATCATTATGCGTCAATGCGGCACGAAAGTCCACCCCGGCGAAAACGTCGGAATGGGTAAAGACTACACTTTGTTCGCCCTCAAGGACGGCATCGTAAAGTGGGACGGCGCACACAGAAAAGTGTCGGTTGTCGTTTCGGAATAGTTTTTTTCGACATTTCCAAATTAAACCTTTCGGACAATCCGAAAGGTTTTTTTGTGCCCGCAGGCTCGGGCGGCGGTTCGGCGGCTTTTGTGCGTCGCTTCAGTATTCAACCGCAGTGTCGAGGAGCTTTTCGCCGATGTACTCGAGGTTCTCGGGCGTCGCAACCCATTTGCCCGAGATGTTCGTGTACGGAACTTCGAGCGAAGCCGCAAACTTTACCGACGGCAGACGCTCTGCCCAAAATTTGAACAGTAGGGGCTGCTTTAACCTGTTCCATTTCGTGCCGTATTTGACGATGTCATTCGGCTTCATCTGCGGACGGTCGGGGGCTTTCGAAAGGTGTTTCGAAAAGCGGAGCATAAATTCTTCGAGATTGTCGTTTGCCTTTTGCGTCTGCGGGGCGGTGAAGAAGAGCCTGTCGTTGATGTCCTCGGGGTTGCGCAGCGAGATGTAGGGACAGTGGATGTCGATTGCAAAAAGCAGATTTCCGTCGCCCCATTCGGGCAGAAACTTTTTGATTGCGCGAACCGACGGATGGATTTCGTCCACATAGTCGCGGTTGTGGTCGTGCGGGATTCTGTTCTTGCCCTGATCGCCGTCGACAACGCCGTCGTAGTCTACGAAAGGAACAATCAAGACCGCCAGATTTTCCCGCGCCCACTTGCCCTGCGGCGTGTCGGAAAAATAGCGCGAAACTATTCCGTCGATTACATAGTTTGCCGGCATTTCGCAGGCGTGGTGTCTTGCCGTGAATGCGATTTTCTTCTGCGCCGCACGCCCGACGGGCTCGAGCGTGATGCGGAAATTGTTGCGCCCCTTTTTTGTCTCGGCAAGGACGCGCTTTTTCAGTTCGGGTCTGTCGGCGTATTTTTTCAGGAGGGCGTCGAAATTTTTCGGCGTGTATGGAATCGCGAACGACACGCCGACGCGTTTTGCGCCTTCTGGAACGGAAATCGAAAGCCTGCGGTTCTTGAAATCGACGCTTTCGTGCCCCGTATATTTCCACGTTTTGCCGCCCGCACCGAGGATGTCGAAACGCCAGTAGAACCACCAGCCTTTTGTGTCGTGCAGTTCGGGGCGGAACGTGATTGTATTGCCGTCGATTGAGACGATTTCGGCATTTCCGCCGTCGACATTTTTGTCTACGGCAAGTTCGGCAAAACTCGTTCCCGCCCAGAGCAGGGCGACCGATGCGAAGAATACCGCCCCTACGTGTATCGCGTTTTTGCCTGCGATTCAAGAAAATAGGCGGATTTTTCAACACGAAAAAACCGCCTTCATAGATAAAAAAGGGGAAACCCCCGCCTGTGCCGCCTTGCCTGTTTGGTTACACAACCTCCATACTAACGAGGTGGGTGCGCCCGAAACGACTTTTGTCTTCCGTTCGAAGACGGCTTGACAGCCACCGCCTGCGGATATGCTCCCTTTATAATTGTCATTAAGGATGGGAACCTGTTCGGTAGTATCGAACACTGCAGAGGTTTCCTTGATTCTGTTTATCGTAAAACCGCCCCGATTTTGCAAGGACTTTTTGCGGTAAACGCTGAGGGAATTTTTTTATCTGCCCGATGTCGCCGCCGAGTATTCCCCGTCGCTGACGGACTCGAGCCACGTGTTCTTGTTTGTCTGCGGATTGCATTCGATGGCAAGGTGCGAGAACCAACTGTCGGGCGCGGCACCGTGCCAGTGCACCACGTTCGGGGCGATTTCCACGATGTCGCCCGCCTTCAGTTCGCGCGCGGGTTTGCCCTTTTCCTGATAGAATCCGCGTCCGCCGACGGCTATCAAAATCTGTCCGCCCGTGTGGCTATGCCAGTTGTTGCGGCACTTCGGTTCGAACGTGACGTTTGCAAGCGGAACGCCCAAATCCTTTTTTTTCGAAAGCCGCGCAAGGTACGATTTGCCCGAGAAGTATTTTGCGTACGCAGTGTTCTCGTCGCCGAACGCGAACGGGCTTGTATTCGACTTGTCGCGGACTTCGTTTTCGACGATTTCGAGAATCCGAGCCGCCTGCGCGTCGTCGACTCCGTTGTTTTTGCCTATCGCAATGTGCGCGTTCAGCTGCGGCTTAACGCCGTCGATTGCGGCGAGCATTGCGATTGTCGCAAGTTCGCGCGTGCGCCAGTCAAGATTGTCGCGGGCGAAGATGTCGCCGAAAAGGTGCGCTTTTAGGTACTGGTCGATTGCGGGGGGCGAAGTCGAACAGCTCGCCTTTCACCTCGCGCCCGACGAGCTTTGTCTGGTTTTTCGCGCCGAAGTCCAAACTCGAGCCCGAGGGCAGGGAGGAAGGCTCTTTGCCGATTTCGTCCTTTCCGCCGCGCTCCTTTAGCAGATTCATAAACGTGCCGAGCGCGTTGAGGCTGCGCGGGAAGCCGCAGTAGGCGTAGGTCTGCACGAGTATTTCCTTGAACTCGTTGACCGAAACGCCCGAGTCCAGACCGTCGGCGAGTGCCGCTTTCAGTTTTTGTTGGTCGCCCGCCGCCGCGAACGCCGCGACGCGGACAATGTTTTCCTCTTTTTTGTTTAGAATATCCATAGCCATAACCTGATTGAAAATGATAATAGATACCAGTGCCGTCGAGATTAGTTTTTTTATAAAGCCTTTCCGTTTTGCGCCGTTTATATTATCGTAAATTGTCGCCGCTGTAAATATGCGTTCGTGCCTAAATATTGCCCGATTCTACCAGTGCGTTTTTTTACATCGGCGGAATCGGGCAGATTTTAGGTCGGGTTGTGTATTTACTTCGATTTCGGTATTTGGTAGAATCGGGCTTATGATTTCGGGATACGGAATGCGCGTTTTTATCGATGTTGCGATGACGGCACTGCTCGCGGCGGCGTTCGGATTCCGCATTACCGGCGTCTTCGCGCACGAGGTCTTGGGCGTCTTCGCGGCGGCGTTTTTCGCGCTTCACAATGCCGTCAACGCGCGTCGGTATGCGCGCATTTTTGCGGGCGGATATTCAATGCGGCGCGGCGTTTCGACATTTGTAAATGCGGTGCTCGCCGCGCTCGCGTCGGTCGTTGCCGCAAGCGGGATAGCTTCGTCCGAATCCCTTTTCGGCTTCGGCGGGGCGACGATGGAGCTTAGGCAAATCCATTCGATTTCCGCCTACTGGCTTCTGGTTTTCGCGGGAATCCACGCGGGGCTTAACGGCGGATTTTTCCGCGTGCGCGCGCTGTGTGCGCGTCCGAAAATTTCGGCGGCTTTGTCGGTTGCCGTCGCGGCGTTCGGCGCGTGGGCGTTTTGGGAACGCTCGATGTTCGGCAAGCTTTTCTTCGGGTACTCGTTCGACTTCGTGAATCCCGATTTCCCATCGGCTGTGTTTTTCGCGGAAATCTTGGCTATACCGTGTGCGGTCGCGCTTGCCGTGCGGTTCGCATGCAATTTTTCGAAAATCAAAACAAAGGTAAAATTATGAAAAGAAACAAATTCATATCGCTGCTTCCCGCCACGCTTTTTGCGGTTGCGGGCTTGAATGCGGCGGAAATTGCGAAAGGAAGAAAAATGCTGATAGTATATTATTCGTGGAGCGGCAACACGCGCCATATTGCAAATCTCGTGAAGAAATTCACGTCGGCGGACATCCTAGAAATCGTGCCGACCGAAGCGTATCCGTCGTCGTACAACAGGACGGTCGACATCGCAAAAAAGGAGGTCGACGCGCAATTCCAGCGTCCGATTAAAACCGAAATTTCGAATCTCGCCGACTACGACATCGTGTTTGTCGGTTCGCCGAATTGGTGGGGCACGATATCTTCGCCGATTCGCACATTCCTTTCGAAGAACGATTTTTCGGGCAAGACGATTGTGCCGTTTATCACCCACGAGGGCAGCCGTTTCGGCAACGCGCTTGCCGACATAAGAAAAATCTGCCCGAATTCGAAAATCGCCGAAGGCTTGGAGGTTCGCGGCGGTTCGGTTCAGCGCGCCGACAAAACGGTCGAGGCGTGGCTGCGCAAGCTCGGCGTGAAATAGTGCGGAACGGAGTTTGCGCAATGCTTTGCAGGTGCGTTTTCTTCGGAGTAGCGTCGTTCGCCGCGCTGTTTTGTGCGGCGGACGGTGTACATCAAAATCAAACAAAAAATAATATTGAACATCTTGAACTGACAACCGAGTGGGACAAAGTCTTTCCGAAAAGCCCGAATGTAGACCACTCGAAAATAACCTTTGTCAACCGCTACGGAATCACGCTTGCCGCCGATATGTACGTTCCCAAGAACGCGTCGGGCAAGCTTCCCGCGCTTGCGGTTTCCGGACCTTTCGGCGCGGTGAAGGAGCAGTGTTCGGGGCTTTACGCCCAGACGATGGCGGAGCGCGGCTTTCTGGCAATCGCCTTCGACCCGTCGTATACGGGCGAGAGCGGCGGGCTTCCGCGCTATGTCGCTTCGCCCGACATCAACACCGAGGACTTCTGCGCGGCGGTCGATTTTCTTTCGAATCTCGAAAATGTCGATTCCGAAAAAATCGGCATAATCGGAATCTGCGGATGGGGCGGGATGGCGATAAACTCCGCCGCAATCGACACGCGCATAAAGGCGACGGTCGCCTCTACAATGTACGATATGAGCCGCGTCAGCGCGTACGGGTATTTCGATTCGACCACGCCCGACCAACGCTACGAGGCGCGCAAAGCCCTAAACGCGCAGCGCACTGCCGACTACAAAAACGGCTCGTATGCGCGCGCGGGCGGAGTTGTCGACCCGCTTCCCGCCGACGCTCCGCAGTTTGTCAGGGAGTACTACGACTACTACAAAACTCCGCGCGGCTACCACAAACGTTCGCTCAACTCGAACGGCGGCTGGAACAGGACGTCGGTATTGTCGTTTATGAATATGCCGCTGCTTTCGTTTGCGGGAGAAATCCGCAGCGCGGTGCTCGTTGTGCACGGCGAGAAAGCCCATTCGCGCTACTTCGGCGAGGACGCCTTCAAAAAGCTGCGCGGCGACAACAAGGAGCTTTTCATAATAAAGGGCGCGAACCACACCGACCTTTACGACGACCGCGCGGGCGCAATTCCGTACGGCAAAATGGAAAAGTTTTTCCGCGACAATCTGAAGTAGGCGCGCCGCGCTAAACGGCGATGTCGCGCTTCGGGGGAACGCCGAAGTGGCGTTTGTACTCGCGGCTGAACTGCGTCGGGCTTTCGTAGCCCACGGCGAACGCGGCGTTCGCGACGGTTTCGTTGTCGGAAATCATAAGCCTGCGCGCTTCGTAAAGCCGCAGGTTTTTTTGATACTGTATCGGGCTTACCGACGTTATTTTGCGGAAGTGGCGGTGGAACGTTGTCGGTGCCATATGCACGTATTCGGCGAGCTCCTCGATTTTGAACGGCTTGCGGAAGTTGCTCTTGAGCCAGTCCACCGCCTTCGTGATTTGGTTGCTTTGCGTGCCCAGCGTGCAGAGCTGCCGCACGTGCATTCCCATCGGGCTTATGAGCAGGCGCGAATAGATTTCGCGGATGACAATGGGGGCGATTACCGCGATGTCGTCGTTTTTGTCGAGCAGCTTCATCAGGCGCAGGAACGCGTCCATCAAGTCTTCGTCGGCGTCGGCGACGGCAAGCCCGTTTCGGATGCGCTCGCCCCTGATTTTCTCGAGCGGCATTTCGGCGAGCATTTGCGAAATCAGCTTCGTGTCAAGCTCGAGCGATACGGTGAGGATTGGCTTTTCCCTGCTCGCCTCCAACACGTAGCTCGTCCCGGGGACGTCGATTCCCGAGACGAGGCACTGGTTTTCGCGGTATGTAGCTTCGCCCGTTTCGGTGATTGCGCGTTTGCAGCCCTGCACCATCAAAATGATTTTCGGCGAATACATGCACTTTTCGCAGCGTCCCGCCACGCTCGCCCTGAAGACGTACAACCCGCCGATTTTCGTCTGCGTATGCCCGTCGTTCGGCAGAAGCTTTGCAATGCGTTTTTTTAACTCGGAATTGATTTTTTCTATCGCCGTTTTATCCATAACCGATTTCGATGGTAGCGGGGCGCGAAACTGCGTCAACAAAAAATTCGGCAGGATTGGGCAGTTTCAGCCCGCGCCTTTTTATTCGCCGCGCGAGACGAATTCGGAAGCTTCGTGCAATGCGGCAGAATAGGCGTTGTCCATTCCCTTTTGCGTGATGTAGATGTGCGTAGCCCCTTCGAGGCGGACGCAGCGCGTTTTCACGCCGTCCGCCGCGAGCCGTTCGGCGAAGGCTTCGGCTTCGCTCCGCAGTATGTCGCATTCGGAGACGAGCACGAGCGAGCGCGGCAGTCCAGCAAGGTTTGCGCGCGCAAACGACGCGCTTTCCTTCGCCCGAGGCGTAGGCGCGTATGCTTCGATGTACAGCTTCATAAGTCCGCCGTTGAGCGCGAAATTTTCGCCGAAATATTTGTAGCTCTCCGTGTCCGTGTGCTCCAAATCTATCGCGGGATAGAACGCAATCAGCCCGCGCGGTTGTGTCTTTACGGCGTCGTCGTCGCGCAGTTCTATTGCGGTTGCAAATGCCAGATGTCCGCCCGCACTGTCGCCGCCGATGTAGATTTTTTCGGGCGAGCCGCCCACGAGCCGTGCGTGTTCGACAGTCCACAGATACGCGGCTTTTGCGTCGTCGTTCGCGGCGGGGTAGGGATGTTCGGGCGCGAGCCTATAGTCGGGGGCGACGACAATGGCGTCGTTTTCGACTGCGAAATCGCGGCAGAAGCGTTCGCAATTTTCGGGCGAGTTAATCGTCCATCCGCCGCCGTGCAGGTAGAGCAGAATGTTGCGGCTTGTCGAGAGCGGCGTTTTAGGCGTGTACGTGCGCAGCCGCAATTTGCCGTCGTTTATGAAGATGTCTTCGACATCGACAGAAGACATATCGTACAACGAAATGCGGCGCGAGGCGCGGACTTTTTCAAGCTCCGACGAGTCGCCCGCGATTGCGCTTTCGATTGCCCTGCGTTGTTTCGAAACGAAGTCGGGCGGAAGATTTTTTATAAACGCTTCGGCTTCGGCTGACGCTTTTGCCTCGGACAGCGGGCGCGACTTTGCGGGGAGTGTGTAGTAGTCCGCGTCCGCGCTGATTGTGTTTTGCTTTGTAAAATTCATAATAACTACCAATATGGTAGTGTATAATCTTTTGTCAAGCAACTTTCCCTAAAATTTTTCCGGTACAGTTTATGGCTGCAAAAAAACGCGCAACTTTTGTGTTGCGCGCTTCGTAGTCGGTTTCTTTTTCGAACTTATTCGAATTTGACTTCGCCGTTTTTAACCCGCATATTTGCGGCTTCGGCGGTCTCCGCCTTTTTGCCGTTGTTGTCGAGGTTTTTCACGGTTACGTTCCTTACGGGAACGTCGGCGTTTCTGCTTATGATGAGCGAGGGTGCGTCGCTCCTGCCGACGATTTTGATGTTTTCGTAGGCGATGTCCTCGACTTTCGAATCCTTTTCTACCGATTCAATAAAGATTGCCGTGGGCACGTATTTGTCGTTCGGGTCGGGCAGATAGAGCTCGCCCCTGTTTTCGCGCTTCTGGAAAATCTGGCGCGGGCACCACGCGTCGTATTCGACGTTGATGTTTTCGAATTTGACGTTTCTTACCGTCGAACCCGACTTGTTCGAAATGTGCAACGCCTGCCCAGCCGAGCGGATGATGTCGATGTTCCTGAACGTGATGTTTTCGTACGTCCTGCCCTTTATCGACTTTGCCCAAGCCCAGACGGCGAGCGACAAACCCCAGTCGTTCCACATCGCGCAGTTTTCTACCGTGATGTTCTTGTTGTTGATGTCGTCCGCCCTGATTATGAAGCTGTCGTCGAAGGCGCGGATGAACGAGTTTTTGAAGCTCACGTTCGACGAGTCCCAAACGTCGATGCCGTCCGAATTATAACGCCACAGACCTATCATCTTGATGTTGTCGATGTCGACGTCGGTGCAGCGTCTTACGTTGACGCACCACGAGTTGGGGTCGCGCAGAATAATGCCCTCTACCGACACGTTTTTGCAGTTTCTGAAGTGGAGGCATCCGAAGCCGCCGCGCGCGAATTTGTCGGCGCGTGTAATGCGCGAGCCGTCGAGAATGCCGCGCCCCGTGATTTTGATGTTTTCGGCGTTGTCGGCGACGAGGCTGCCGAAGACCACCGCCCCAGCGGCTATGTGCACGCGCGTGTTGCTCTTGAGCATCAGCGTGCCGACATCGTGCCTGCCCGCGCCGAAGTAGATGTAGTTGGGGTCGTATTTCTTCGAAATGTCGTTGTGCGCGGGCGAGCAGTAGTTGCACTGCGGCGAGCAGAAGTCGGTCTTCTTCACGCCGTCGAGCTTTTCCATTTTGTTCGGGAAAAGGTGGAGCGAGTTGTGGTAGCCGTTGACTTCCACGACAACCTGCCTGAACGAGTTGAGCCTGAATTTGATTTTGTTCTTTACGAACTTCGGCTTGAGCGCAAGCGACGAGTTCACGTTGTCGTCGAGCGACGCAGCTTTTGTCGGGCGAATGCCGAGCGACAGCGGACGCACCACCACGTCGCGGCAAGTTACGTTCGTCGTAATTTCGATGTCCGCGCCGTCCTCGTCCATATCCCAATAGGCGAACGCCGCCTTTTCGGTCTGTTCAATCGGGCGTTGATACCCCGGCCACACTTGGTTTATCGGGTATTTCGAAACGGTGCATTCGTAGACGAAAACTTTTTTGCCGTTCACCTTGAGCGTGAAGCTTTCCGATTTGTTTTCGCCCTGCGGCGCGTTGTGCAGTTTGACTTCCGCGACTGCCGCGAATTGGAATGCCGCAAGCAGCAGCATAGCATATAGTAGTTTTTTTAGCATAGGTTTGTATGTTGGGTTGTTTTGTTGGGGGAATTCCTTTTCGGCGCATCAATCCCACGAAAAAATTCGCGTTCCGTTCGGAACGGTTTGTGCGTTTGAAAAATCCCCCGTTGCTGCGAAAATCCTTGAGGATTTTGTGGCTTTGTCAACGTATTTGTGGGGTGCGGAAAAATCAGAGTGCGCCGCAGTCTACCGAAACGTCCTGACCCGTTATCGAGCACGAATCGTCCGAGAGCAGGAAGCGCACGGTTTTTGCGACGCTTTCGGGCGACGGAAGGCTTTTGAGAGATGTCCTGCCGCGGATTTTCTCCCTGCGGTCTCCGTCGAGCGACGCGCTCATATCGGTTTCCATAAAGCCAGCCGCCACGCTGTTCGAACGGATTCCCCTCCGACCCCACTCGCGCGCGACGTTTTTCGAGAACGCCTCGAGCGCGCCCTTTGTCGCCGCGTATGCCGACAACCCAGTGTAGCCCGTGTGCGCGCATACCGACGAAACGTGCACGATGCTTCCGCGTACGTCGTTCAAAAGCATATTGCGCACGGCGTATTTCGTAAGCAGCACGGGCGCGAACACGTTCACTTCGAACATCGCGCGCAGCCTGTCGGGGGCGATGTTTGTCAGCAGGTCGTCGTATGCCTGCGCCGCATTGTTGACAAGTCCGTACAGCGGAATTTTGTTCGAAACAAAGCCGTCCGAAAAAACCGCCTTACGTGCATTTTCGGGCGAAGACAAATCGACGCTTTTGAAAAATACCGCGCCGCCGTATTCCCCGCAGAGCCGCTCGAATTCCTCGGTAGTCCTGCGCGCGACGGCGAAAACCGTGTAGCCGCCGCACTCCAACAGCGCGCGGCACACCGCCAAGCCCAAGCCCCTTGTTGCCCCCGTTATGATTACGTTTTTCATCTTTTCAACTTTCCGGTTCGTGTTGATTCAAGCTCCGAGACGAAGTTTATCCTCCGCGGAATCTCGTATTGCTCGAGCGATTTCGAAAGGAATTTCCGCATTTCGGCGATGTCAGATTCCGCTCCGTTTTCGGTTTTCAAATCGGCGCAGAGAATGCTGCCCAAGACCGAGTTTTTCCTGCCGTAGACGTGCGCG
This sequence comes from uncultured Opitutales bacterium, assembly GCA_900548275.1. Classification (GTDB taxonomy): domain Bacteria; phylum Verrucomicrobiota; class Verrucomicrobiia; order Opitutales; family Intestinicryptomonadaceae; genus Merdousia. Next base: position 97,600 of record URJY01000003.1, read on the forward strand.
TCGAGAACGCCGCCGAACCCGCGCAGCGCGTTTTCGACACGCGACGGATTCACTTTGTACCCGCCGACATTTACGAAATCGGACTGTCTTGCGACGAATCTGAAACGCCGTCCGTCGGGCGCAAACTCGACTACGTCGCGCGTTCTGTACCACTGCCCGTCGACGGGAATTTCGCCGCCGCCGAGCAGGCTTTTGTGGACGCACAAAACGCCCGAATCTATTCGTACAAGCCCAGCCGCCGCCTGCGGTAGCGAAAAATATTCGCCGTCGGATACGAGGAGCGTGCCGAATTCGGTCGCGGCGTAAATGTTGTTGACTTTCGCGTTCGGAAAAACTGCCCCCAATTTTTCGAGCAGTTCGCCCGCCGATTTTTCGCCGCCGAGCGTCAACCGCCTTACCGATTCGTAGCGGTTCGGTTCGGGAAGCAACAGCCTGTAAAACGTCGGAGTCGCCGAGATGTGCGAGATTTTTTCGCGGGCGACCAACCCGAAAATTTCGCGCTTTTGTTTTCCGAAAAGATTCACGATTTCGTTGCCGTTGAAAAATGCCTGAAAGAAAACCTGAAGCCCCGCAATGTGCGACGGATGGTACGCAAAGCCCCAGACGTCGTCGGAATGTTCATCCGAAACGCGCGCGGAACGCGAGAGCGATTCCGCCGTATGCCAAACTTTGCGCGGTCTGCCTGTCGTTCCCGAAGTGAAGATTCCGATTTGCGAACGCGAGTTGCGGACGGCGTTTGCGAGCGCGTCGACCGATTCGAAACGCGGCTTCGCAACGGGCACGGACACCTGCGGAAAGTCGGTAGCGTTTGCGGCATCGGGCAGGACGACATCGACATTGTTTGCAAGCGCAAGCACGAAATCCGCAAAAAAACGGCGCGGATTTTCGCCGACAATCACGCGCTGCGCCGAACCTGTATTGTTTGCATATTCGAGCAGGTCGGCAAAGGAGAAACAGTCCGCGCCGTCGACTATGAATGTGCGCTGCGGATTCATCGCGGCTTTTCGATTTTCGCGCAAAGCCCGCCGACGGTATCGACGATTCCGTCTTCGAAAACGTCGACGCCGAATTCGTCCTCGATTTTTACGGTAAGCTCGGCGAGGTCGAAGGAATCGAAGCCGAAATCCTCGCGAAGCCGCGTCGAAGAGTCGGCGTTTTCAATCGGAGGCAGGGAACGGTTTTCCCTGATGGAATTTAAAATCTTCAATATCCTGTCGTTTGGCATAATCGGTGTTTCCGCTTCGGAGTGATGCGCGTTTTTCCACGCTAAAACTGCAACCCAGTGTTGCACACCGACAGTGCAAAGTAAACGAAAATCAGCGGTGCGCCCGCCGCGCGGTGTTTTTACATTTGCCGAATTTTTTTCGACGGTCGGATTGGAATGTTGTTAATTGTAAAAAAAGTTATTGCAATGTGTTGAAAAAAAGTACAAAAGGAAACGGTCAAATAGATATGGCGAAAATTCGATGTCGATAAGTCGGTAGAATGGTTATGGAGTCAGTTATATGTCCGTGTAAAAAAGGGGTATTTGCGCAAAATACTTCGTCGGTTTCCCTCTCCATTTTTCCGAAATCGGTTTTCTCTCGGGCAATTCGGCGCGTCGTCGGATTGCCTTTTTGCAATTTATTGCGCCTCGCAATGCCGTCGCCTCTTGATTGCGGTTGCGGAAAAGTGTCGCGCTACAAACCACAAAACCAAAATACCAAAATATTATGGCAAAAACAGTAGCAAAAAAGGCGGTTGCCAAAAAGGCTCCCGCAAAGAAATCGGTAAAAAAAGTTGCGGCGGCGAAAAAAGTTCCCGCAAAAAAGGCGGTCGCCAAGAAAGCTCCTGCCAAGAAAGCGGTAGCGGCGAAGAAATCCCCCGCGAAGAAGGCGGTCGCAAAGAAGGCTGCTCCCGCGAAAAAGGCGGTTGCTAAAAAAGCCCCCGCAAAGAAAGTGGCGGCGAAAAAGGCAGCCCCCGCGAAAAAGGTTGCGGCTAAGAAAGCTCCCGCAAAGAAGGCGGTTGCAAAGAAGGCTGCTCCCGCGAAAAAAGCGTGTGCAAAAAAGTGTGCCTGCAAGGCAAAGAAATAGGGCGACGGTTTTTATTTCGGCAAAGGGGCGCGACGCAAGTTGCGCCTTTTTTGTCGCTGATTGTTGCGGCGGAGGTCGAATATCATAACGCCGCGAAACAAAAAAAGGGGATTCGTCCGCCGTGTGCGACAAATCCCCTTTCCCGATTTTCCGTTGTTGGTATTACGAGCCGAAAGCCGACTGTGCCGAACGCCACCAGTTGTAGTGTTCGTTTTCGAGCTGTTCTTTTGTCGGCATCGGGTAGAAGAGCATATCGTTGCCGACTCCCACGTAGAAGCCCTTATTGATTGTCCTGTAGAGGAAGTCGGTGCTCGAGCGGACGACCACTTTGTTGTTTTTGCCGCCCTTGTTGCGAACCTGCATCAGGCAGTAGCGCAGGTGGTACTGGTTGATGTAGGGCAGGTTGTCGATGTCGCCGTTTTCGGGGTCGGTTTCGAGCGCGCCGAGCTTCAGGTCGCAGAAGGCGATTTTATCGACGTGCACGAGCCTTTCGGGCGAAGTCAGCCGCGCGACGTATTCGGCGGGATTGAGAATGCTGGCGACTCTCGGGCGGCACGGAGCCAAGTCCTGATACAAGTAGAGGTGCGGCTTGGCGTCGGGCACGAACGGTTTCGGGGAGAGTTCGAGCGTCTTTCCGTCGGATGTTACAACGTAGAGGTTGCGGAACGCCGACATCGGGATGTGTTCGAGCACGCGGTAGACCGAGAGGTAGACCGACTTGTGCGGCTTGCCGTCTTCGTGCGGTTTGCAAAGTTCTTCGATTTTGTCGAGGGGCAGGTAGTCGGACTTGAAATTCGGGTCGATTTCGAAGAATACCGCCTGATCGCAGTTGCGGCGGAAAACGCCCGTTGCGAAGTATGCGCCGAATTCTTCGGGCGGCAGCTGCGAGGCGATAAGAGCTTCGGGTATCAACGACAGATATAGGTAGTTTTTCATCTTTTTCCTTTTTTCGAATTGAGCCTGTCCAAGTTCCTTGTACAGATTGAATCGTAAAAAAATCCGACCGCTTTGCAAGAAAATACGCTCGGACTTTTTTCGGGGAAATGTGAAGTTTCTTTGCCGCGCTACCTCAGCGAAAACGGGATTTTTTCGAGCCGCGCCGAGTTTGTCTTTACGAATGCGTCCGCCGCCGTCGTCGAGTATGCCGCGCCGACGGGCAGGTTTTTCGCGGGGGTAATCGACTGCAGCAGAACCGCGAGCGAGCCGCCGAGCATACTGCCCATATATTCGCCGTTTCGCGAAAGCACTACGTCACCGTCGGACGGCGAGAACGTGCCGAAGACCGATTCTATCAGCCCAACGTCGAGCTTTGCGTAGGCGTTGTTTTTGAAGTCGGCGCGGAATGGAACGAGCCCGTAGTGGAATTTTTCGGGGTCAACGACCGCGCAGTCGGAGTAGGCGAAGAAGTTTTGCGGAATTTCGAGCGGCTCGATTTTCTCCTTCTCGAGGAATGTCTGCGGAACTTCGAGCGCGAGCAGGCGCGGGTCTTCGGCTATCGAACTGAGCGAGACCGGCGAGAACTTGAAGCCTTTGCCGCGCACCGAGACCGACAGCGAATCGGGCGCGAAATACTTGTCCTTTGCCGACGGCGCGACCACCGACGGCGCGCGGAAGACCAGCCAGACCTTCCCCGCGAATTTCACGGGCAGGGCGCGGAACTCGGCGTTTGTTTTGCCGTCGCCGAAGAGTCCGTTTCTTGTGTAGTCGAAAACGACGTTTACGAAGCGGTTCTTCACGCTTTGGAAAATTTCGGACGAAGTTTTGGGGCGGAGGTCGCGCACTGTTTCGGAGAGGTTCTTCTGTTGTGCGGCGAGTTCGCCGACGCCCACGGCGAGCGTTTCGGCGTGTTCGCGGATTTTCTCCTTTTCGGTCTTTTCTATGTCGACGAGCACGCGGTAGCGTTTGATGTTTTCCTCGTAGATTTGCGTTTTTGCCGACGCAATTTCGAGGCGCGTTGCGAGGGCGCGCTTTTCGTTTTCGATTGCGCGGTTCTCGCTTTTGAGCGATTCGCCTTCGGCGCGGAGCTCCTCGAGCTTTTGCTTGTTGCGGCGCAGTTCCTCCTGTGCGGCTTCGAGCTTCTGCTTCGACGACGAATCGGCCTGACGCATATCGCCGAGTTTGCGCTCGAGCTCGAGGCGTTCGCGCGCCGACTTCTCGAGCCTTTCGCCCGCGGAGACGATTTCGTTCTGGAGCTTTTCGTTGCGCTTTTCCGCCGAATCCACGCGCGACTGCAGTTCGCGGCTTTTGTTGAGGATGCGTTCGCGCTCGCCCTCGAGTTCGGCTTTCGTCTTGGCGAGGCGTTCGAGCTCGAGCTCGCGGCTTTCGAGAATTTTGCGCTGGCGTTCGGCGAGCTTTTTGTGTTCCTCAGCCGTCTGGGCGAGCTTCGAGATGTCGGAGTCGAGCGACTGCCGCCTGTCGCGTTCGGAGTCGAGCGACATCTTGAGCAGGTCGAGCATCTGCGCGTCGGCGAACGCCTGCTGCGAGCGTTGTTGCTCAGCCATTTCCTGTTGGGCTTTGAGTGCGGCGTCTTCGGACGGGGGAGAGTCGAAATTGGCAAGGCTGAGCAGGCTGAGCAGCAGAAAGTCGCAGATGACAATCATAATCGATTTACTCATAAAATTCCTCCTTGTGGCGTTTGTTTCTTCGGCGCGTTTTTTTTACCGCGTCCCTTTCAATATCGATGGGCAAATCTTTCAAGTAAATTTGCCGACTGCAAGAATAATGTCTTGCCGAGCGGCGGATTTTGGGCAATCATATTCGGCGGAATTTATCTAAAATGTATCCCAAGCGCAAAAAAGCAATCGACTCCGAACCCAAGAAGAAAACCCTCCACACCGTAACGCTTACCGACGAACAGGCGGAGAAGCTCGATGCGTGGCTCGACAAGCACCTCTGGGCACCTTTCGACGTCAACTATGCGAAGTTCGCCTACAAGGGGCGCGACGTAAACGTTGTGGCGTACTCGTCGGGCAAGGTCGTGATTCAGGGCAAGGGAACCGAGGAGTTCGTGCAGTTCGTGCTCGAGCCCGAAATTACGGGCTTTGCGCAGCTCGGCTACGACGAAGCCCTCCACCCCGAGTGGTACGAGCTTCACGCGGGCGTCGACGAAAGCGGCAAGGGCGACCTCTTCGGCCCGCTCGTTTCGGCGTGTGTCGTGGCCGACGGCGACGCCGTTCGCAAATGGGTTGCCGACGACCTGCGCGAATCGAAGAAAGTCAGCAGCGACGAAGCCGTTTTGCGGATGGCGCGGGAAATCAAGGCGACAAAGGGCGTGGCTGTGAAAGTTTCGTACGCGAGTATGGAAAAGTACAACGCCCTCTATATAAAGTTCGGACGCAATCTGAACAAGCTTCTGGCGTGGTTTCACGCAACGGCGATTACCAGCGCGCTCAACGAACGCCACGCGCCGTGGGGTATGCTCGACCAGTTCACGAAGCAGCCTCTCGTGCAGCGGCAGCTCGACATCCCGAACTTCGAACTGAAGATGCGGACGAAAGCGGAGGAAGACCCCGTCGTTGCGGCGGCTTCGATTATCGCCCGCGCAACCTATATTTACTCGATGCGCAAGCTTTCCGACGAATGCGGCATAAAGCTCAAAAAGGGCGCGAGTGCCGACGTGCGCAAGCAGGCGGTTGAAATCGTCGAAAAATTCGGTGCGGACGCGCTCAAGCGTTTCGCAAAACTCCACTTTAAAACGGCGTCGGAAGCCATTGCTCAGGCGCGCAAAGCCGACTGATAACCCCGCGAGATGGCTTCTAAAAAACACAGTGCTATTGAATCGCTTGCGGCTTTCGACGCGGAATATGCGGCGGGGCGGAGCTGGCTTGTGGGCATAGACGAGGCGGGCAGGGGATGTCTGGCGGGCCCCGTCTGCGCGGCGGCGGCGGCGGTAAAGGCGCGCTCGTACGCAGTGCCCGCGTTTCTCGAAACGCTTGCGGGCTTGGACGATTCCAAAAAACTTTCCGAGCACCAACGCGCGGAACTCTACGCAAAACTTGTCGAGCTTAAAAAGAACGGGTGGCTCGATTTCGAGGCGGCGTTCGCGTCGGTAGACGAGATAGAAAAGCTCAACATTCTTGGCGCGACGCAGCTTGCAATGGCGCGCGCCGCACGCAAGCTCGACGAACGCCTGAAACTCTATCTGCGCGCCGCATCCGCGCCCGCGACGCTCTTCGGCGAGCAGTCGGTGGACACTTCCAACGCGTGCATTCTAATCGACGGCAAGCCGATGAAAAAATTTCCGTACGCGCATACGGCGGTAGTCAAAGGCGACGCGTCGAGCTTGGCGGTCGCGGCGGCTTCGATTGTCGCGAAGGTCTCGAGGGACGCGCTGATGGACGAGCTTGCCCGCAAGTATCCGCGCTACGGCTTCGAGTCGCACAAGGGCTACGGCACGGCGGCGCACCTGCAAAACCTTATGCTTTTCGGCGCGTGCGAAATACACAGACCGAGTTTTCTGAAAAAACTCCGCGACGACGGCGGCAAAAAGGAAACGCAGTCGGAACTTTTTTAGCGCGCAATCTCCCGAAAAAATCGGGCGTACGCGGCGCGGAGTGTATTATAGGCTTGCAACAAATCCGAAAATTTACGAAATTGGCGTGAAAATATTATGAGCGATTCCTACACAGCTATTTTGGCACTCGAAGACGGCAGCGTCTTCAGGGGACGCGCGTTCGGCGCAAAGAAAACGGTCGTCGGCGAGGCGGTATTCAATACGTCGATGACGGGCTACCAAGAAGTTCTTACAGACCCGTCCTATTTCGGTCAAATCGTTACAATGACGGCGGTCGAAGTGGGCAACTACGGCGTGAACAAGGCGGACGAAGAATCCGACGGCATCAAGGTCAAGGGCTTTGTCGTGCGCGAAGTAAGCCCCATCCCGAGCAGCTGGCGCAGCGAGCAGTCGCTTCAGGAATATCTGGAAAAGGGCGGCGTGCCCGCAATCAGCGGGGTCGACACGCGCGCAATCACAAAGAAGCTCCGCAGCGTCGGCGCAATGAAGGCGTGCCTTTCGACCGAGGGAATTTCGGCGGAGGAGGCCGTCGCAAAAGCCCGCGGTTGGGAGGGCTTGGTAGGTGTCGACTACGTCAAGGAAGTCTCCTGCAAGGCACCCTATAAGTTCGACGTCGACGGCGAAATTTTGAAGCCGTTCACGGTGGAGGGAACAACGCTCTACAATTTCAAGCGCACGACTCCGCTGTTCAAATGCGCGGCAATCGACTACGGCGCGAAGACGTCGATTTTCAAGCGTCTTGCGTTCCACGGTTTCGACGTAACGGTTTTCCCCGCAGACACTCCCGCCGAAAAAATCATTGAATTTTCGCCCGAGGCGGTGTTCCTTTCCAACGGCCCCGGCGACCCGTCGGCTGTTCATTACGCGCACGAATGCGTATCGAAACTTATCCGAAAATATCCGACGTTCGGCATCTGTCTGGGGCACCAGATAATCACGCACGCAATCGGGGCGCATACGTACAAGCTCAAGTTCGGGCACAGGGGCGGCAACCAGCCCGTCAAGAATCTCGAAACGGGCATTGTTTCGATTACGTCGCAGAACCACGGTTTTGCCGCCGACGCAAAGTCGGTCGAAAACGCGGGCGCAATCGTTACGGAAATCAACCTCAACGACAACACGGTAGAGGGCTTGCGCCACAAGGACCTGCCCGTATTCTCGGTTCAGTACCACCCCGAGGCTGCCCCCGGTCCGAACGACGCGGACAGGCTTTTTGCCGACTTCCACAAACTTGTATCCAAAGTTTACGGAAAATAAAAAAAACGCTTGACTTCGTTTTTTCGAAGTATCTAATGCGACGACAATAGATTTTATGCAAAACTTTTCGGCAGCCTATTACTTTTACTTTAGCTTTCCAAACAAAGGCGTTCGGTAGGCGGCTTGCCCGTATTTGCATACAGAAAAAACCCGAACGCCGAGGCGGTCGGGTTTTTTTATTTTCAAAATTTAATTTCAACATCAAGGAAACACAATGAATCAGAAATCAATGAACAGTTCCGCGAAGCACTCGGGCAGATGGGTCGGCTTCAGGAAAGAGTTAAAAGTGCTCGATTGCACAATCAGAGACGGCGGTCTTATGAACTCCAGCCGCTTCGACGACAAGACAGTGCGCGCCGTATACGACGCCTGCGCCGACGCGGGTATCGACTACATGGAAATCGGCTACAAGAACAGCAAGAGCATTTACAGCCCCGCCGACTTCGGCGACTGGCGTTTCTGCGACGAAGACGCAATCAAGCGCATCGTCGGCGACAAGAAGCGCGACATCAAGATTTCCGTGATGGCCGACGCAGCCAAGAGCGACTACAAAACCGAGCTCGGGCCCAAGTCGGAAAGCCTTATCGATATGGTGCGCATTGCAACGTACATCCACCAGATTCCGCTCGCGCTCGACATGATTAAGCACTGCACCGATATGGGCTACGAGACAACCGTAAACATTATGGCGGTTTCGACGGTGCGCGAAAGCGAGCTTGACGAAGGTCTCGAAATGTTCGGCGAAAGCGGAGTCGGTTCGATTTACCTCGTCGATAGCTTCGGCTCGCTCTACAGCGAACAGATTCGCTACATGATGGCGAAATATATGCGCATCGCGCACGAATACGGCAAGGAAATTGGCATACACGCGCACAACAATCTGCAGCTTGCGTTCGCGAACACGATAGAGGCGATTGTCTGCGGCGCGAATATGGTCGACGGCACGCTTGCGGGGCTCGGACGCGGCGCGGGCAACTGTCCGCTCGAGCTGCTCGTGGGCTTCCTGCACAATCCGCGCTACACAATCCGTCCGCTGCTCGAATGCGTCGAAACGGAAATCGAGCCGATGCGCGCAAAGCTCGGCTGGGGCTTCGACTACCCGTATATGGTAACGGGCTTCCTCAACCGCCACCCCAAGAGCGCGATGGAATACAACGAGTCCGACAAGCGCGGGCAGATTGTAAATTTCTACGACGAAATGATGAAATAGTTTCGCGAACCGCCGCACGTCGAAACGGCGTGCGGCTTTTTTTTTACACTATGAAAACTTTCAACGAGCGGAAGTCGGACGAAATCCACAGGGAGGTTATGGGGATGATTCGTTCCGACGTAAAAGTTCTCGACTGTACGATACGCGACGGCGGGGCGGTCAACGACAGCAATTTCGACGACAGGACCGTGCGCGCCGTGTACGACGCCTGCGCCGACGCGGGTATCGACTATATGGAAATCGGCTACAAGAACGACGAAAAGTTCTTCGACCCGCAAAAGTTCGGCAAGTGGCGTTTCTGCCGCGAAGACGACATCAAGCGCGTAATCGGCGACAACAGACGCGACATCAAGCTTGCCGCCATGCTCGATGCGGGCAAGTCGAATCCGAGGACTGCGCTTGTCGAAAAATCGGCAAGCCCCGTCGATTTGATACGCGTTGCCACTTACGCAAAGACGCTTTCCGAAGCCCTCGACACCGTTGCGTACGCCGCCGATTTGGGCTACGAGACGAGCGTAAACATTATGGCAATCTCGACGCTTTCCGAGCGCGAACTCAACTGCGCGTTCGAAGCCGCCGCCGAAAGCCGCGCCGACATCGTCTATATGATGGACAGTTTCGGCGGTCTCGATCCGCACAGGCTCCGCTACGTTCTCGCCAAGTGCCGCTACATTTGCGCCGAATCCGGCAAGCGGATTGGCATGCACATCCACGACAATCTGCAGCTTGCCTTCGCAAACACGATAGAGGCGGTAGTGGGCGGCGCGGACATTGTGGATTGCACGATTGCGGGAATGGGACGCGGCGCGGGCAACTGCCGAACCGAACTGCTCACGGGGTTTTTGCAAAATCCGCGCTTCAGAATCCGCCCGATACTCGCGTGCGTGCAGGATTACATAGAGCCGCTGCGGAAAAAATATTCGTGGGGTTTCGACTACGCATTTATGGCGACGGGGCTTGCGAATGCGCATCCGTCCTCCGCGATAGTCTACGACAAGTCTTCGGAAAAGCAGCCGCTCGCCGACTTCTTCGACACCGTCGCAAACTCGTAGCCCGCCGCATTCCCCGCGCAAGGCGGACGCCGTTGGCGTCCGTTTTTTTATCTATTGACGCGGCGGTTTCATAAATCTTAAAGTTGAATATGTTATGAAACATCAATATTCCGTTTTTGCGGCGTTGTTGTTTGCCTCCAACGCGCACGCGTTGATTGTCTTCGGAAAGTCGAACGAAGAGGCGCAGGTTGACTACTCGAATGCGAACGCGGCGCAGGCTTCGGTTGTTTCGACGGCGTCGAACTGTTCGGCGGTCTACATCGGCAACGGCTGGTTTTTGACGGCGAACCACGTTTCGGTTGCGCTCGACAGTCAAATAAAACAGAACGGAAAATTCGCGTCGGTCGACAGAATCGACAACACGCTCAACCAAACTTTCGGAGTCGACTTGAAGCTTTTTCACGTCGGCGACGTGCCCGCGCTTTCGGACTTGCAGTCGGTAAAGCTTTCCGCCGACATCTACTCGAAGATGTCCGACACCGTATGGGACGGCGACACGCTCGTTCGCGGCTCGGAATTGTTGCTTGTCGGCGCGGGATACGGCAGGAGCGCAAATTCCGCCTCCGACTCGACGACCGTTCCAAACGACGGCAGGCTCGGCACAATCCGCTTCGGGACAGCCACTGCAATAAGCAAGGCAACCTGCGAAGTTTGGGACGGAAACAATCGGCAGTTCGGCACGAGCGACTACCCCGTGATTGAAATCGTGGCGGAAGCCCGCGATGGCGCGGCGGGTGCATTGACCGGCGATTCGGGCAGCGGAATGTTCTTCGAATACGGCGGCGAGTTCTATCTTGTGGGCACTACCGTGTGGGTTGATTCGACCGAGTCGGCAAGCACAATTACGTTCGGGCAAATAGAGTCGGATATGGAATACAAGACGAAATATTCCCACACCTACGGCGTGAACCTGAAAGATTTTCTCCAAGAAATATGGAACATTACGGGCGTTCCCGTTCCCGAACCGTCGGATTTTGCGGCGGCTTTCGGTCTGCTTGCGCTCGGGTTTGCGGGGTATCGGAAGTTTCGCGCATAGTAGCGGAGAATTTTCCCGCCGACATTTTCCGCCGACAAAAAAACGCCGTCGAAAATCCGACGGCGTTTTCCGTTTTGCAAACTGTCTTTCGCTTAGAAGCCCTTTACCTTGAAGAGCGACGTTACCGACATATTGTTGTGGATGCGCAAAATCGCCTCCGTCAGCAGGTTGGCAACGCTCAAAACCGTAATCGGGTAGTCGGCGTAGCGCGGGTCGGGCGGAGTGGAGTCGGTGATGATAAGTTCGTCGAGCCACTTTTCCGAGAGTCTGTCGTACGCGCTGTCGGTCAGAACCGCGTGCGTAACCGCTGCGCGAACCGTCTTTGCGCCCTTGTCCTTGAGAATCTTAGCTGCCGCGGTGAGCGTACCCGCAGTTTCGGTCATATCGTCGCAAATGAGGATGTCGCGACCTTCGACTTCGCCCACAAGGCTTGTCGCTTCGACGACTTCCGCGCTGATTCTGCGCTTTGCGATGAAACCGAGCTGGCAGTTGAAAAGCGTCGCATAGGCTTGCGCGCGCTTCAGACCGCCTACGTCGGGCGCGAAAATCGTGAGGTTGTCGACGGGCTGGTTCTTCAGGTATTCGTAAATTACGGGCGACGCGTATAGGTGGTCGCAGGGGATGTCGAAGAAGCCCTGAATCTGGTTCGCGTGCAGGTCGAGGGTCAGAACTCTGTTTGCGCCCGCCGCAACGAGCAGGTTCGCCACGAGCTTTGCGGTAATCGGAACGCGCGGCTGGTCTTTTCTGTCTTGGCGTGCGTAGCCGAAGAAGGGCAGTACGGCGGTAATGCGCTTTGCCGAAGCCCTGCGCGCGGCGTCAATCATAATCAGCAGCTCCATAAAGCTGTCGTTCGTGGGACGGCTTGTGGGCTGAATGATGAACACGTCGTCGCCGCGGATATGGTCGATGATTTTTACGAAAGTTTCGCTGTCGGGGAAGGATTCGACCAATGCGTTTCCGAGCGGCAGCGACAACTGTTTACATATCGCTTCGGCGAGCGCGGGGTGCGTTCTGCCTGTGAAGATTTTCAGATTGTCGATTTTCATTCGTTTGCAGTGTTGCCTTTTGAGGCGTTAAACCAATTCTTACAAAGCTAATTCGGCGCATTTTGAAGTCAAGAGTAAAACGCGCCGATGTACCGTCGGGGCGGGTTTTGCGAAAAACGCGCGCGGCGGTTTTACAAAGGGTTGACTTGCACGCCGAATCTGATAACAGTGTCGGCTTTTGATTAAAAATTTCGGCGCAAAATGTGGTATTATGTCAAAGATAGCCAGAAGGTCGGTCCCGTTTCGGACGCGGCGATGATGGTGCTTGTCTCTTCGGGGAAAATCGGCAAAAAGACCAAGGTTTGGACTCCGCACCAAAAGGATTGGTGCGATTTCGAGCAGTCCTCGCTCTGCCGCCGCATGTCGTCGGCAAGGAGCAGCAGGCATCTTGTACAGCTCGACAAAATCACGTACGTTTTCAGGTCGTTGATGGTCGTTCTCGTCGTCTGTCTGGGCTACCAGATTTTCTTCCAGACCGAAACGCTCGAATCGTATTCGGGTTTCCTGAACGTTTCGGACGCCGCCGGCAGGCTCGAGGTGTCTCTTGTCTGCGCCGAAAATGCGATGCTCAACAGGCTGATTTCGCTGATTATATTCGGTCTGTTTGTGGCGACAGCCGTCTGCGGGTTTAAATGGATGAAGTCGGCGGCGACTGTTTCGAAGCTCGTTTCCAAGCGGTTTCCGTACTCGGTTGCGATGGCGACGTGGTCGTTTTTCATCCCGATTCTCAACCTGATTGTCCCCTACGGCATTGTAATGCACACGCTCGCTTCGTCGATGAAGGGCAGGCGTTTCGGTGTCTGGCATTTCACCCTCGTCTTTATGTGGGGCGTGTTCTGGTTCGTGTCGCTCGTGTTTTTGTTCGCGTCGATATTTCTGATTCCGTCGAAATGTCCGTCCGAGCTGATTGCTCCGTTTTACCACGCGAAGATTTTCGTCTCTTCCGTGTACGCCGTAGCGGTTCTGATTACGCTCGCGATAGTATCGGTATTTATTCGTATCAGCGCAACTATCTGAAACACTTCACGCGGTAGTTTGCCGACGCCGTGCGGTTTGCGGCGGTCAGTTCGTTTTCGCCTTCGAAAAATCGAGGTCGACGTACACGGGGTAGTGGTCGCTCGCGCCGTTTATGCCCCTGAATACTCCCGCCTTGCCCGAGACGAAATCACGCATCTGCGGCGAAACCAGAAAGAAGTCGTATCTGAACGCCGCGTTCTTTTTCGTCCAAACGTAGGTGTGCGCCATCCCCGCCGAATCGGACTGCTCGAGAAGTTCGAGTTTCAGCTTTTTCAGATTGCGCAAAAGTGCCTGCGAGGGTTCCTGATTGAAGTCGCCCGCCACAATTACGTTCCGTTTTTTTCCGATTTCGGAAACGATTCTCGCGTCTATCGCCCGAAGCTCCGCGAATCTGAACGGTATGAAATTTTCGTCCGACTTCCGCGCTCCCTGTGGACTTTTGAGGTGCACAGCGAATGCGTGCCACGTTGTGCCGAGCGTTTCGAACTGCGCCCCGAGCGTCCCGCGCGGCGAGTATCGGTTGTCGCCGCGGAACGGGAATTTTATGTCGCAGCAGTCGAAGAATTTATTCGGCTTTATGCGCGAGAGCATCGCAAGGCGCGACGGCGAATCGTAGCGGGTCGTCGAAATGTAGTTGTAGACAAGCCCGTCCTTCGCCAAGTCGTTGCGCAGTTCCCTGAGAAATTCGATGTCGCCCATCTCGTCGATTAGCACGACGTCGGCGTTTATCGCAACGAGCGCGCGGCGCAGGGCGGCTTTCTCGGCTTCGGGTTTCGGCGCGTGTATGTATTTGCCGTCAACGCGCCGCCCCGCAACAGAGTAGTTGCGGACGTTCCACGTGCACACGCGCACCTTGCCCGTTTCGGCGGATTCCCTTGCGGGGACATCGTCGAAGACCTCCGCCGATTTGCCGAGTTGCCGCTCGGTGTCGGGGGCGAAGAGCGCCCACAGAACCCAGAGTGCGAGCAGCACCGCCGCCTGCGCGGCGCGCTTGGGCGAAAGTTTGCGGACGCGCTTGCGGCTACGGCTGATAGGGGGATTTTTCACGGTTGCCCGTAGCGATTTTTTCCACGTATTTTGCGAGGATGTCGAATTCGAGGTTTACGAATTTGCCCGCTTTGCAGTCCTTGAGGTTTGTGGCTTCGAGGGTGTGCGGAATCAGCCACACTGCGAGCGAGTCGGCGTGGGCTTCGGCAATCGTCAGCGAAATTCCGTCGACGGCGATGCTGCCCTTGTAGACTACGTAGTTCGAAAATTCCCTCGGAACGGCGACGCGCAGGTAGTAGTTCTTGCCGCGCTGTTCGAAGTCGAGCACCGAGCTGCGCACGTCGACGTGCCCGCTTACGAAGTGCCCGCCGAGCCGCGCGTTGGCGGCAAGCGGTCTTTCAAGATTGACAAGCGAGCCGCGTACGAGCCCTTCGAAGCTCGTCAGCCTTATCGTCTCTTCGAGCAGTTCGAACGATACCACGTTTCCCTCCCGCCCGACGAGCGTAAGGCAGCAGCCGTTGCACGCAAGCGAGTCGCCCTCGGAGAGCGATTCGGCTATGAAGTCGGGTACGTCGAGCTTTAGCAGCCACGCGGCCTTTTTTTCCTCGAAAGAAACCACTTTTCCCGTGGCTTCGACTATGCCTGTAAACATCGGAAATCCTTTTTGTTGAAATGCGTTTTGTTGGTCGGACACTTTAGTTTCGGAACGTGTCTTGTCAAGGCGATTGCTGTTCCGCGCGGCTCGCTATTTCGAATAGCGGCGTTTCTTCGAGTAGAGGCGGTCGTGAATGACTTTTTCGAGGCGCAGCAGCTGGTAGTCGGAACGCCGCGCGACTATCGACTCGAGATTTTCCATAAACGAGTCTGGCGTGTAGTTCGCCGATTCGAGCAGGTACATTATGATTGCGTCGCGGTGCACGCGCAGGTACGACTTTTTCTCCTCGCCCTTCGGCGCGATTCCGTTCGAAGTGTGCCCCATTATTTTGCCCGTGTTGAAGCTGTCGCGCACGAACTGGTCTGACCTGCCGATTATGTTGCCCGCCTCCTTGGGACTGAACCATTCCTGATTTTCTGGAACGAGCGAGGCGAAGTGTTCGCTCGGGTCTATCGGATGTCCGTTTTTCATTTTCCGTCTGTCTCCTTGTTGCGTTTTTTAATAGTATATATCATATGTAATTATTTTGATTGAGATTTATTCATTTCGGTGCATCATTAAAGAAAAAACAATTATTACATAATATCCGATAATGTCAACCGAAAAATAGAAAAATTCTACTTTATGGGAAAAAATATCAAATTATATGAAAATAAAATGTTCGCCGAGAGGCTGCGCACCCTCATGGGGCACAGAAACGTCAAGCTCGTGGACATCGCCGCCGCCACGGGCTGCGCGGTGAGCACGGCGAGCACTTGGCGGCGCGGACGGGTTCCGCGCGACTTCAGCACGATAGAGAACATTGCGCGCTGCCTTTCGGTAGACGCCGCGTATCTTACGGGCGAGCGGTCGGATTTTTCCCTTGTGTTTTCGAACTCGGCGCGTCCGCAGCACAAGCCGCGCACGCGTCTCGGCGACGAGATTGAAAGACACGTCGCCGCGCTCGTCGAAATGCGCGACGAAAAGCTTCTGCGCCGTCTGAAAATCGAACTCGAAAAGAACTTTCCGCTGGCGGCGAAGCCGTGATTGCCGCGCCCTCCCGTTCGGGCGGCGGTATTATACACGGCGTGTCAAGCCCTTTTGTCCGCGCGGTTTTTTCCGATAATTTCAATGCCGCGTCGGCGCGGTCGGATGGCGGGGCGGTTCGAAAAAAACGCAAAAAAAAATGTTGCCCCGCCCGACGCTCTGCGGTTTCATTCGAATTATGGCATCCGATAAAACAGCGGCTCCGTATTCCATTGCCGAAGAGGTTTGGAACGCCGCCACGCACGGTGTGGGCATTTTGTTCAGTGTGGCGGCTCTCGCGGTGCTCGTAACGCTCGCGGCGGTCTACGCGGACTCGTGGGCGATTGTATCGTGCGCGATTTTCGGCGTGTCGATGACGGGTGTGTACACGGCTTCGTCGTTCTACCACGCAATTCCGTTCGAGCGCGCCAAGCGCATTCTGAAGAAGTTCGACCACATCGCGATTTATTATCTGATTGCGGGCACGTACACGCCGTTTCTGCTCGTAAGCCTGCGCGCTCCGTCTCCCGCGACGGCTTGGGTGGTGTTCGGCGTGATTTGGTCGCTTGCGGTAATCGGCACGGTACTGAAGCTTTTTGCGGGCGGTTCGGGCACGAAGTGGTGGTCGATTGGTCTGTATCTTTTGATGGGGTGGCTTGTCGTTCTGATTTCGGGCAAGCTGTTTTCGATTGTCCCGCTTTCGGGGGTGGTATTTCTCTGCCTCGGCGGTCTGTTCTACACGGGCGGGGTTGTTTTCTATCTGCGCAAGGGCAGAAAATATTCGCACGCGGTCTGGCACGTCTTCGTGCTGCTCGGCACGATAATGCATTTTTTCGCGGTTCTGTTTTCCTGCGTCTTTATCTGAAATATGGATTCGTCTAAAAACATAGTCGGGGAGCTCGACGATTTGGTGAAGTCCTGGGCGGGTATGCGTCCGTCTTGGGACGAGTATTTTATCTGCACGGCAATTCTCATTGCCTCGCGTTCGGCGTGCCACAGGCTCAATGTGGGGTGCGTGATTGTAAGCGGCGGCGAGCACAAAAACAGGATAATCGCCGCGGGCTACAACGGCTTTCTGGCGGGCGCGCCGCATTCGTCGTGCGTCCGCGACGGGCACGAAATCGCCACGGTGCACGCCGAGCAGAACGCCGTTGCCGACGCCGCCCGCAGGGGCGTTTCGCTGAGCGGGGCGACGGCGTACATAACGCATTTCCCCTGTGTGAACTGCGCGAAAATCCTGATTTCGTCGGGCATAAAAGAGGTCAAGTACCTGCACGACTACAACAACGACGACATTGTCTACAAGCTCTTCGGCGAGTCGGGCGTGTCGATAAAGAAGCTTTAGAAAATGCAGAATTCGTACAGCGACTATTCTTGGAGCTTTTTGGTTGCCGCGCCGTCGTTTTCGGGCGCGTTTTTCGAGGAGGGCGTGGTGCTGCTTCTCGAGGACGGGGAGGACGGCTCTTTCGGCGTGATAATAAACAAGTCGGAGGGAAAAACTCTCGGCGACATAAACCCCGATTTTGCGGGAACGCCGCTCGAGAATGTCGAGGTTTTCGACGGAGGACCGATAGCCAAGGACAGGGTTAGCCTTGCGATTTGCTACGACGACGGCAAGGACGACGGCGCGTTTTCGTTCGGCATTACGCCCGAGAAAACGCTCGAGCTTCTCGAAAAAAATCCCGATGCGAAGATTGCCGCGTTTTCGGGATATTCGGGGTGGGGCGCAAACCAGCTGAAAGCCGAGATAGCCGAGGGCACTTGGATTGTCTCGAATGCCGACGTGAACGTGATTTTCGATACGCCCGAGTCGGAAATTTGGAGCGAGCTTTTGCTGCGCGAATGTCCGCAGTTCAAGGCACTGACTCCACCGAAAAATTCCCCGACGCTGAATTGATGAATTTCAGTGTTTATGATAGGCACTGAAAGAACGATGAATTTCGGCGTTTATAATAGACGCTGAAAGAACGATATTGCAGGTGCGTGTTTACGCCTCCGAGTTTCGAAGACGGATTGCATTGATTTAACGGCTTGTGTGAAGACTGCGGGTAATTCGAAGTTTTCAGGGCAACCGAAATATCGGGGTTTGGCGGCATTCCTTGGGAAGACTCCGCGCAATACCTTTGCGGGGTTCGTTTTTCTTCCGCGCATACGTTGTTCTTTTCGGCTACTTGCCTATGCAGAATTTGGAGAAGATGCGGTCGAGGATTGCCTCGTTATCGGTCTTGCCGACGATTTCTCCGAGTGCGTCGAGTGCCTCCCTTAGGTCGGACGCCGTAAGCTCGCCCGCGTCGCCGTTTGCTATCTTCGCCCGTGCCGCTTTGAGCGAGTCGAGGGCGCGGTTGAGCGCGTCGGCGTGGCGCGCACTTACGAGGATGTCGTCGGCTGACGCTCGGATGTGGAATTTTTCGATAATCCTTTCGATTGTCCCGCGCAGGTTTGCGACGCCCTCGTGCGTTGTGCACGAAAGCTCTACGCATTCGAAATCGGCGAAGCGTTTTTTGAATTGCGCGGTGTCGGCGTTCGGCAGGTCGCATTTATTCAGCACGATTATCGTGTTTTTCGGCGACAGCACGGCGGAGACTTTTTCGGGAAGTTCGGGCATTTTGTCGGACGCGTCGAGCACGAGCAGGCGGATGTCGGAGCGTTCGAATTTGCCAAGTGCCATCTCTATTCCCTTTGCCTCGATTTCCGAGTCGGTCTCGCGCAGACCCGCTGTGTCGACGATGTTTACGGCGTATTTGCCCGCGAGGATTTTCTCGACGATGAAGTCGCGCGTAGTGCCCGCCGCGGGGCTTACGATTGCGCGTTCGTCGCCCACAAGCGCGTTGAGCAGCGACGACTTTCCCGCGTTCGGCGCGCCCGCAATCACCGCGTTTATGCCCTCGTGCACGAGTGCGGAGTATTTCGACGTTTCGACGAGCCGCCGCATTTGCGCGGTCAGGTCGTCGGCGGTGCGTTCGAGGGCGGCTTTGTCCTCTTCGGGCAGGTCGTCTTCGGGGAAGTCGATGTAGGCTTCGACGAGGGCGCACATATCCATCAGCTTGTCGGAAAAACGCGCTATGCGTTTGCCAAGCTCGCCCGCAAGCTGCTTCTGCGCGGCTTCGAGCGAGCTTGCGCTGCGCGCGCCTATGACGAGCGCGACCGCTTCCGCCTGCGAAAGGTCGAGCTTGTCGTTGAGGAATGCGCGGCGCGTAAATTCGCCCGCCTGTGCGGGGCGTGCGCCGCGCGCGATGAGGTCGTCGATGATTTTCCTTGCGATGTACGGGTTGCCGTGGCAGGAAATCTCGAGCATATCCTCGCCCGTGTACGAGGCGGGCGACTTGAAAAACGTGAAGACGGCTTCGTCGAGCGCGTTGCCTTCGGCGTCTTTGTACGTTCCGAAGTTTGCGCGGCGCGGCGTTATTTCGGAAACGCCGAAAGCCTGCATTGCAAGCCTTAGGCAGTCGCCGCCGCTGAGGCGCACGAGCGCGATTGCCGATTCCCCCGTTGGGGTTGAAAGTGCGGTGATTGTGTCGTTCATTTTCTTTCGCCGATTTTTTTGACTGCCACGCCGAGTATTGCGACCGCGCAGAACGTTATTCCGCCTACCGAGAGCGCGTCGATTCTCGATTTGAGTTCGGTCGCGCCCGTGTTTGCGGCGAAGTCGATTTTCTGCTTTTTCTGCCAGTCGGTCATTTGCGATTCGTTGTATCGGTACGCCGCAAAAGCCGCGCCCGCGCCCGCCAGAGCGGCGACGGCAAACAGCAGAAGTTTCTGTCCGCGCGCATATTTTTTCATTTTACGCCGCGCGCCTTAAGGGCTTTTTCGAGTTTCGAAATGTCGAGTTTTGACGAGACGCCGACGCGGTTTTTTGCAAACCACCCCGCGTTCGCCTCTATGCAATAGAAGATGTCGGAGCGCGACGACCTGACGGAATCGAGATTCTGCGGATAGAGTTTTTTGATTTCGGTAAGCGTGCCCGCGGCGTCGACAAAGCCGATGTCGAGCGGAATCAGCGTGTTTTTCATCCAGAACGACGCCCGCTGCGGCGCGGCGTAGACGAAAATCATCGCGTCGTTTTCGCCGAGCGATTCCCTGAACATAAGCCCGCGCATTTTCTCGGCGTCGGATACCGCAAGTTGCGCCCTGAACGGAACGCCGCCGATTTCCATATCGAAATATGTTTCGGGCGATGCCGCCGCCGACTGCGCGGGTTGTTCGGAGCACGCCGCGAGCGCGGACAGAACGGCGCACGAAAAAAATACTTTCAACATCGTAGACATCGCCTTTTTAATCTGTACAAAGCCGCCGCATCCGCAATACTAAAAATATGAAAAGAGAGATAGTTTTGAACGGTTCGTGCCAGACGAACGCCGATATGCTTTATTTTACGGGCGCGCCCATCCCCGACCCGTTTTACGCGTTCACTCTGCGCGGAAAAAAATGCGCGCTCATCGGCGCGTTGGAGCTTGGCAGGCTTTCGAAACTCGGCAGGCTCGACGAAATTTTCGACCTCTCGACCCTCGCTCCGAAGCTCTTTCCCGACCGCCGCGCCGACGACACGCAGGTGCTTGCGGCGATTCTCAAAAAGTCGCGCGTGCGCGGGCTGCTCGTTCCCGCCGATTTCCCGTCGCTGCTGCTCGAGCGTCTGCGCGGAGAGGGTTTCGACGTGCTCGTTTCCGACCGTCCGCTGTTGCCCGAGCGCAACGTGAAATCGGCGGCGGAGCTTTCCGAAATACGCAAGGCGAACGCGGCGGCGGCGGGCGGTTTCGCGCGGATAGAGTCGGTCTTGCGCGAGTCCAAAATCGACGGCGGCAGGCTGCTCTGGCGCGGAAAGGTTCTGACAAGCCAGATGTTGCGCTTCGAGGTTGAATGCGCCGCGCTTGCAGCGGGTGCGGACGCGATGCACACGATAGTTGCTTCGGGCGATGCGGCGTGCGACCCGCACGAAGTGGGGCGCGGGGCGGTCAAGCCCAACTCGCTCATCGTTGCCGACATATTCCCGCGCCTGCGTTCGAGCGGCTATTTCGGCGATATGACGCGCACGTTCCTCAAGGGCGAGCCGAGTTCGGCGCAGGAAAGGCTGGTCTCGACGGTTGCGGCGGCGCAGAAACTCGCGCTTTCGAAAATACGCGACGGCGCGGACGGTTCGGACATCCACGCCGAAGTGGACTGCTTCTTCGAGGACAAAGGCTATTTCACCGAGTTCAAAAAGGGCGCGTGGTGCGGCTTCTTCCACTCCACGGGGCACGGCGTTGGCTTGGATATCCACGAGAAAATTTCGATATCGCCGCGCAAGTGCATTTTGCGCGATGGCAACGTGGTGACCGTCGAACCGGGGTTGTACTACAGGGGAATAGGCGGCTGCCGAATAGAGGACACCGTTGTGGTGCGCAAAAACCGCGCCGAGAAACTGTCCAAATTCGGCTACGAATGGGTCATAAAATAGTTGCCAAAAACGCCGTCTACTGCGATACTCGGGCTATGTTTAGGGTTATTTGTTTTGTCGCCGCGCTTGCGCTTTCGAACGCGCTCTTCGGCGGAAATGTTGCGGAGATGTTCGGCGAGCGTGCAAAGTGCGCGGTTTCGGTGAAATATTCAATCCAGCTCGAGGAAAACCGCCGCCAGATTTCGACGACGGGAATGGTCGCCGATTCGGACGGACTGATTGTTGTGCCGTCTTCCGAGATTCCGCTCGAGCTGCGCCACGACGAACTCGCCGACTTCAGGGTCTACGCGTTCGGCGGCGATGTCGACGGATACCCCGCAAAATATCTCGGTGCGGACGCGCTCTCGGGGACGCATTTCCTGAGGCTCGAAGGCGGGCTTCCCGAGGCGATGACGCCGTTTACGAAATTCCGCCGTGCGAAAACTTCGATGTGCCGAAAGGTCTGGGGCGCGGGGCTTTCGAACGAGGCGTTGCTTTTCGAGCCGTACTATATGGAGTCGTACGTGTCGTATGTCGGGAGGCGTCCCGTGATGCGGGCGCAGACGGGCGGCGCGGTGGCTGCGGTGGGCACGCCCGTGTTCGACGAAAACGGCGACTTCGTCGGATGGGCCGATTCGCAGGCGGGCAAAAATCTGCTTCTCTACGCGGGCAAACTCAACGGCGCGCCGATTACGCTTCTTTCGCCGTTCGAGTCGAATTCGTTTATGTTCCCCGAAGAACTCGATGCCATTTTGAAGCGCATTCCGTCGAATCCGCAGGGCGACAAATACGGGTGGCTCGGGCTTGTCGGCACGAAGGTTCTCAAGCGCGAGGTCGCAAAGATGATGGGCATTTCGGGAAAAAGCGCGTTTCTCGTCAGCGAGATTGTAAAAAATTCCTCAGCGGAAAAGGCGGGGCTGAAAAAGGGCGACATAGTCGTTGCAATCGACGGCAGCCCGATTGCCGAAAACAGCGAGGAGTTCGCGCTCTACGATTTCAGAATGAAGTTCGCGCTCAAAAAGGCGGGCGAAAAGGTCGTCTTTTCCGTCGTGCGCGGCGCGGACGAACCGAGGGATTTTTCGCTGTCGGTCGGCGAAAGCCCGAAGACCTACAGGCAGTCGCGCACGAAGTATTTCAGGAAAATCGGCTTCTCCGTCCGCGACTGCCTTGTCGACGACGCGTTCGCACGCAAGAACTTTTCCGCCGATTTGGATGCGGCGGTCGTCAAATACGTAAAGCCGAACAGCCCCGCGGCTTCGGCGATGCCGTCGGCGTTGGCGGCGGGCGACCTCGTCAAGGAGGTAAATTCCAAGCCCGTGAAATCGTACCAAGACGCGGTAGACGAAATCTCGAAACTTGTCGCCGACGGAAAGACGAAGGAAATCGTAATTCTCGCCGAAGACTTGAAGGAGACAAAGGTTGTCAGAATAAAACTCGACTGATGAAAAAGGCTTCGACAATTTTCTGTATGTGCGCCGTTTCGTGCGCGGTTTGCGCGCAGTCTTCGGCGGGCGCGTTTTCGGCAGACGACGCGGTTTTGCGCGAGGCGACGAACGTGTACGCATCCGCGGCGACAATGAAATCGGCGTTTGCGGCGGAACGCGCAAGGCTTGCCGATTTGGAGAAATCGTACGCGGCTCTGGTGGAGTCGAAGCGCGCGCGGCTTGCGGAAATCAGGCGGGCGAACGAAAAACGGCTGTCCGACTCCCGCGCGGTTTCGTCGAAAATCGGGCGCGACGAACGCGCGCTTGCGGAGCTGTCCGCGTTCTTGGATTCGTTCCTTCTTCGGATAATGGCCGATTCGCGGGCGCGGGCGGCTCTCGAAAAGGGCGGCGTTGCCTTGGATAAGTTTTCGGAAAAGAGCGTGCCCGAAAAATTCCGCGCGCTTTGCAGTGCGCTGACTTTCCTCGCGGCGGAGGACGCAAAGGTTGAGCGCGAAAGCGGCTCGGTCGCCACGGGGATTTTCGTGTCGGCTTCGGGCAAAGATTCGGGCGGCGTTCCGATTCTCAAAGTGCAAAGGAAAGGCGGCGGAAATGAAAAGTAGAATCGCGCGTTGTGCCGTTTTTCTTGTTGGCGCGCTGTGTTGCGCCGCCGCCTATGGGCAGTCGGACTGGGCCAAGGCGGAGCTTGCGAACGCCCGCGCGGAAAGCGCAAAGACGGCAGCCGAAATTTCGTCGGAACGCGGGCGGCTCGTGCGGCGCATAGATTCGCTCGCGGCGGAGTCGGCAAAATTGGACGCCGAAATTGCGCGGGAAAAATCCGTTTTCGACGGCTCGGAAACTCTCGCCGATAAGTCGGCGTTCTACGACTCGCTCGCCAACACGCTCGTCGCCGACGCTTCGAAGTATTGCGACACTTCGCTGCCGTCCCGCGCGGTTTCAATCGCGAACGCGGCGGAATATGTAGAATCGGGACTTTCGAAACTCGGCGGCGGCGTTTTCAATCCGCTCGCGATGTCGGAATGCACCGCCCGCATTGCGGGGCGCAATTCGGAGGTTTCGGGCGCGACGTTCCGCGTCGGTGCCTGCCGCTATTTTGTCGGCGGCGGAACTGCGGGGTTTTTGTCGGACGGCGGGGTTTTGTACGGAACGCGTTTCGCGCCGCAGATTCTCGACTTCGCGGAGGGACGTTCCGATTTTCTGCCGTTCGATTTTTCGGGCGGCTCGCTCTACGAAGAGTCGATAACGTCGCGCACATTCGCCGAGGATATGCGGCGCGGCGGCATATGGATGCTGCCCATCGCATTTTTCGGCGCGATTTCGCTGCTTGCGGCAGGCTGCAAAATTTTCTCGTTTTTGCGCATAAAACGCCCGCGGGCGAATGCGGCCGAAAGGATTGCGTCGCTGCTCGAAAACGGCGGCGGGGCTGCCGCGCTGAAGTTTGCGTTGCAATGTTCCTCTCCGTACCGCGAATTGCTCGAGGCACTCGTGCGCTCGCGCGGCGCGGACGCTTCGGCGTTCGACGAAATCGTAAACGGGGCAATCCTGTCGGCGGAGGGTCGGTTGTTTTCGGGCTTGTCGGTGCTGTCGGTTGCGGCGGCGGTCGCGCCGCTTTTCGGTCTGCTCGGCACGGTTACGGGCATAATAAAAACGTTTTCCGACTTGGCCGAGCGCGGCGCGGAACGGGCGCAGTTCATCAGCGCGGGCATAGGCGAAGCCCTGATTACGACCGAGTACGGGCTGATTGTGGCGATTCCCGCATTCGTGCTGCACGCGGTACTTTCGCGCAGGGCGCGCGGGGTTGTCGCCGAT
The DNA here is from genome assembly GCA_900548275.1 of uncultured Opitutales bacterium. GTDB lineage: Bacteria > Verrucomicrobiota > Verrucomicrobiia > Opitutales > Intestinicryptomonadaceae > Merdousia. The sequence continues at coordinate 122,111 of URJY01000003.1, forward strand.
ATGGAAAAAATAGCGGCGGACTTTGCCGCGGCTTGCAAAAAATGTTGATGGAAAATTTTTGCGCACAGTTTGTCGGGGTATTTTGCGCGGGCGGATATTTGATGTACCCGCTTGTGCTGCTCGCGCTGTATATGTATTGGACGGGCTTCGGGATATGTTTTCGGGTGCGCTCGCTGAACGCCCTTTGCGCCGATTCCGAAAAATTTGCGCGCGCTTTTTCGGATTTTGCGGAACGCAACTATTCCGCGCAATCCGCCGCGCCGAGCGCGAAGGATGTTTTCGAAAGGCTCGGTGCGGAGCTGCTCGCGGGCGAGGAGCGCAGACTCAAAATGCTCAAAATTCTTTCGTCGGTTGCTCCGCTAATCGGTCTGCTCGGCACGGTTGCGGGAATATCGGTTGCGATTGCCTCTTCGGGCGAGTCGTCCGAGGGCGTCGCGCGCGGAATTTCGACCGCGCTCATAACGACCCAAGCGGGGCTTGTCGCGGCGATTCCCGCTTGGATTCTCGCGATGTCCGCCGCCGCGTCGATGCGCGTTTTGCGGATAAATCTGGCGCGGCGCGAGGCTGCGATGCACGGGAGGTCTGCCCTGTGAAAGCCCGCAGACGCATATTCGACGACGCCGATTCCGACGGGGCGATAAACATTTCGCCGCTTATCGACGTTATTTTCATCCTGCTGATTTTCTTCATCGTAACGATGGTTTTTGCCGACGGCAACGCGCTGAAAGTGGACGTGCCGAAAGCCGAGACCGCCGCAAAGCCCGACTCATCGCCGCTTACGGTTGTGGTGCGCGCCGATTCCTCGCTCGAGGTCGGCGGCGAGCGGATTACCCTTGCGGGGCTCGAATCGAGAATCCGCGCGCATTTGCGCAAGAACGGCGGCGTTGTTTTGCGCGGCGAGTCGGACGCGCCCGTTTCGGCGTTGGTTGCCGCGCTCGACTGCGCCAAGAAATGCGGGGCGGAGGAAATCTTCATAGCTGCCGACAAAAAATGAACGGTTTTTCCGACAGAAAAAATTTTGCGCTTCGAAGCCTGCTGTGCGCGGTTTTGCTGACGGCTGCGGTGTTCGCGCTGATGCCCCTTTCCGTGTCGGTTTCGAAGCGCGTCGGCGACTTGAAGCCCGAGCTTGTGCGCGTGTATGCGCGCGCCGCCGCACAGACTTCGAGTTCCGAGCGCGCTCGGGCGAATGCGCGGGCGAGTCTGCCGAGCGCGCCGAAGTTTGCCGTCGCGTCGGTTTTTTCGTCAAACGTTCCGTCGCCCGATTTTGCGTCGGTCTCCGACGGCGTGCCGTCGTTCGGCGGAACTGGCGGGGCGTCGCTCGACGCCGATTTTTTCGGCTTTTCCGACGGTATCGGCGCGGCTGCGGAAATCGAGATTTTCGCTCTCGACGCGCTCGATTCCGTTCCCCGCAGGCTCGATTCCACGAAAGTGCGTTATCCGCCGAAAATGCTCTCGCGCGGCGCGGAGGGCGAAGTGCGGCTGAACGTTGTAATCGACGAATCGGGCAATGCGCGTGTCGATTCCGTGGAGTATGCCAGCCGTCCCGAATTTGTGGAGTGCGCCGTTGCCGCCGCTTCGAAATTCCGCTACGAACCTCCCAAAAAAAACGGAAGGGCGGTGCGGGCGAAATTCATTCTGCCGATTCCGTTTAAAATTTTGAAATGAAAAAAAGTCTTTCCATTTTTATTTTGACGCTGCTCGGGTTGCGGCTTTGCGCCGACTCGGTGCCGTTTGCCGCCTCGCCCGTGCTCTCGCGCGGCGAGTACGAGGCGGTGAAGTCGGCTTCGGAGCAGACCGACACCGCCAAGGCTCTCGAAATTTTGCTTGAGGCTTCGCGCGGGAAAAACGCGGGCGCGGGCTTGTGGTTCAATCTCGGCAACGTGCAGATGCGCGCGGGCGACGGGGCTGCGGCTGCGCAAAGCTACGCGAAGGCGGTCGGGCTTATGCCGTCGTTTTTTGCGGCGCGGCGCAATCTGGCGTTCGCGTTGTCGGAGCAGGGGCGCGATTCGGAGGCGGCGGAGCAGATGCGTTCGGCTCTCGCGCTTTCGGGCGGTTCCGATGCGCAGATTCTGCTTTGGTTTGCGTCGAAAAGTTCGCGCGCGGCGGACTACAGCGCGGCTCTCAATTTTTGCAATCAGGCGTTGCTTTACGCGCCCGAAAATCGCGACGCGCAGTTTGCAAAGGCTTCGCTGCTTTTTCGGACGGGCTCTTTCGACGAAGCCGAACGCCTTGCCGCATTGCTTGCCGACGGTGGAAAATTCGGAGCAAAGGCGGTCAGGCTTGTCGGCGTATGCAGGGCAAAGCGCGGGGATTTCGCGGGGGCTGCCGCCGCGTTCGAGATTCTGAAAAAATCGAAAGCCGCAACCGAAGCCGACTTGGCTTTTCTGGGCGATGCGTACTTCCGTTGCGCGCTCTATGCGAAAGCCGCCGAAAACTACGCCGCGGCAAAGCGAACCGCTTCGGTCGAAAACGCGGCGTATGCAATGCTCGAGTCGGGCGATTATGCTGGTGCGGAGGCGTTGGCGGGAACGATGTCGGAGCCGCAGTCGCGGAAGTTTGCGGGGCTTGCGAAGTTTGCCGCGGGCGATTTTGCGGCGGCGCGCGGGCTTCTCGAAGCGTACGTAGAAAAGGTCGGCGACGATTCGCGCGCGTTGTTTGCGCTCGCTGAGGCGTGCGCGGGGCTGGGCGACTTCCCCCGCGCCGAGGCGTTCTACCGCACGGCGGCGTTCGACCCCAAGTTCGAGCTTGCCTCGCTTTACGGTTTGCTCCGCGCGGCTCTCGCAAAGAAGGACTATCTGGGCGCGTTGGAATATGCGCGTTCCGTCGAAAAAAAACAACCCTCGAAAGAGGTCTCGCTTTATGTCAAACATCTCGAATCTTTTGTTTCGCGCGCGCAATAACCTTGCGCCGCTTGTAATGGGCGTGCTGAACGTCTCGCGCGATTCCTTTTCGGACGGCGGAAAATGTCTCGACGACGCATCAGCCGTCGCGCACGCGGGCGAAATGCTGAGCGCGGGGGCGGACATAATCGACATCGGCGCGGAATCGACGCGCCCCGACGCCGTCGCGCTCTCGGCGGAGGACGAGCTTGCGCTGCTGCTTCCGCGTCTGAAAGCGGTGAGGGCGGCTTTTGCGGACGTGCCGATTTCGGTCGATACGTACAAGGGCGAAGTCGCGCGGATTGCGCTCGAAAACGGCGCGGACATCGTAAACGACGTGCTTGTGAAAGTGGAGGGCGGGCGTTGCGCAACGGCCGCCGCCGCCGCAGAGTTCGGGTGTCCGATTGTGCTTACGCACAACAGCCGCGGAGAGTCGGGCGTCGGCGATTTCCTCGCTTCGCTCGTGCGCGGTTTGGAGGAAAAAATCGCCGCCGCCCAAGCCGAGGGCGTGCCGCGCGAAAACATCGTTCTCGACCCCGGTTTCGGCTTCGGAAAGTCGGTTGCGCAGAACTTCGAGATTATCGCAAGGCTCGGCGAACTGCGCCGCTTGGGATGTCCGATTCTGCTCGGCGTTTCGCGGAAGTCGTCGCTCGGGGCGGTCGTCGGCGGCGATATGGATTTGCGCGACGATTCCACCGCCGCAGTTTCCGCGCTTGCAACTTTTGCAAAATCGGTCGATATTCTCAGGGTTCACAATGTGGCGAAAAACGTTGCGGCAATCAAAACCGCGTCGGAGATTTTAAAATGGACGAAATAAAAATCGAAAACATAAGGCTCAAGGGCAAGCACGGCTGCTTCGCCGTCGAGCGCAACGAGTACAGGGATTTTGAAGTGTCGCTGCGGCTTTTCCTGCCGCTCGACAAGGCGGCGAAAACCGACGAACTTTCCGATACGGTCGACTACCCCGCCGCCGCGGCAATTGCCGAGGGCGTGCTTGCGGGCGAGAGCGTGCGGCTCATCGAAAAGCTCGCCGACACCATTGCGGAACGACTTTTCGTGCGCTTTTCGAATCTGTGCGCGGTCGAGGTCGAGGTTGCGAAACTCGGCGTGGACGTCGGCTACGACATCGGGCGCATATCGACTAAAATCTACAGGGAACGCTCCCAGTACATCAAATGAACAAGCCCAAAAAAATCGTCTTGGCGTTGGGCTCGAACGTCGGCAACCGACGCGAGAACCTTGTGCGCGCCGTCGCCGAAATCGAAAGCTTTGCAAACGTGATTGCGCGTTCGCATATTTACGAAACCGAGCCGTCGGGGTACGCCGACCAGCGCGATTTTCTCAACGCCGCGCTTTTGTGCGAAACGGTTTTCGAGCCGCTCGAGCTGCTCGAGTTCTGCAAAAAAGCCGAGTCGAAGCTCGGGCGAACCCCGACCTTTTCGAACGGTCCGCGCGAAATCGACATCGACATAATATTCTACGAGGGCGCGAGAATTGCCTCCGACGTGCTCGAAATTCCACATCCGCGTTGGCGGGAGCGCGATTTCGTTTTGTCGCCGCTGTTCGATATTCTCGATTCCGCCGCAGCGTCGTTCGACTTCTGCGATGCGCTTGACGATGTTCTCGCAAGCGCGCGGAAAAAATACGCGCCGTTCTCGTCTTTCTAAATATGAACGACTCATTCGGAACTCTTTACGTGGTTGCAACACCCATCGGAAATATGGGCGACATCTCGGAACGCGCCGTCGAAACGCTGCGCGCCTGCGATGTCGTGGCGTGCGAGGACACGCGCGTAACGGGCAACCTTCTCAAACGTTTCGAAATCTCCAAGGAGATGTTCGTGAACGAGGATTCGCGCGAGCGCGGCGTAGCTCCCGCGCTGCTCGAAATTCTCAAGTCGGGCAGAAACGTTGCGTTGGTGAGCGACGCGGGCACTCCCTGCATAAGCGACCCCGGTTTTAGAATCGTGCGCGCCTGCCGCGCCTGCGGCGTAAAGGTCGTGCCGATTCCGGGGGCGTGCGCGTTCGCGTCGGCGTTGTGCGCTTCGGGTTTGCCGAGCGACTCCTTTCTGTTCGCGGGCTTCCTCCCCGCAAAAACTTCCGCCCGCAAAAACTTTTTCGAAAAATACAAAGACTTCGGGCATACGCTGATTTTCTACGAATCGCCGTACCGCATCGAGAAATTCGCCGACGACGCGCTCGAAGTTTTCGGCGGCGACCGCATCGTATGTTTCGCAAAGGAGATAACGAAAATGTTCGAACGCTTCTTTGTCGGCAGGCTTTCGGATGTTGCGGCGGAGCTAAAAAAATCCTCAACAAAGGGCGAATTTGTGGTGATAGTCGCCCCCGACGGATTCGAATTATGAAGCCCGACATCCTCGCAATCGACATCGGTTCGAACACGATAAAGTGTCTGCTCGGACGCGTCGAAAACGGCGCGGTCGTGCGTCTTTACGAACGCACCGTCGACAGCCGCATTATGGGGCGCGGCGCGCTTGTGGCAAACGCCGCCGAGCTCGTCGCCGCCGCCGTATCGACGTTCAAAAAAGACGCGGCGCGGTTTTCCGAAAATTTTTCGTGCGTTGCCGTTGCCACTTCCGCACTGCGCGACAGCCCGAGAAAGGGCGAAATCGTATCGTACGTCGCGGCAAGAACGGGGGTTGAAATCGACGTCATTTCGGGCGAAGCCGAGGCTCGGCTTTCGTTCTCGGGCGCGATGTCCGACCCGCTCGTGGATTCGTCGAAGCGGTGCGCGTATTTCGACTTGGGCGGCGGAAGTATGGAGGTTGTCGCGGGGTTCGGCGGAACGGTCGAGTTCGCCCGCAGCCTCGATGTCGGCGCGGTGCGCCTCACGCGCGAGTGCTCGTCGAACGCCGAATATTTCGAGCGGTCGGCGGACGCGATTTGCAGGCAGCTTGCGGATTTCCCCGAAACCGAAATCTTGGTGGGCGCGGGCGGGGCGGTCGTCGCCGCGCGTTTGATGAAGCAAAAACTCGGGCTTGGCGGCGCGGAAAATTCGCTCTCTCTTGCGGACATTCAAAAGTGCTACGGCGCCGTTGCGCCGCTTGCGCCGTCCGAGCGCGTCGAAAAATTTTCAGTTCCCGCGGGTCGCGCCGACATCCTGCCCGCGGCGTTCGCGTGCATAATCGAGCTTATGCGCTATTTGCGCAAGACATCGCTTATCCACACATTCAACAATATGCGCTACGGACTGGTTTTGGCTGAAAGCCGAAAATAGCCGCGTTTTGCTATTGACTTTACTTCGCCGCTTAAAAAAGGTCTCTTCCGAACGGGGAATATTTCCTCTTTGCGTACCAAATCAAAAAAAGGAACATATATGAAGAAACTGTTTTTTCTTGCGGCAGCCGTAATGGCATCTCTTGCGGCAGCCGCACCGCAGCGCGTAATTCTCGACACCGACATCGGCAACGACGTGGACGACGCCCTCGCCCTCGCAATGCTCTACGACTATCAGGCGGCGGGTAGGGCGGATGTCGCGGCGGTGCTCGTCAATAAGGATTGCAAATACTCGCCCGCATTTGTCTCGCTGATGAACGACTACTACGGCTTCAAATTTCCAATCGGTATGATACGCGACGGTAAGGAAAAGCCCGAATACAAGTATGTCGGGAAAATCTGTCGTATGACAAACCCCGACGGAACGTATAAATATTCGCGGTCCGTCGACGCCGATTCGAATGTCGCCGATTCGGTCAAACTTGCCCGCAAGGTCTTGGCTGAAAGTGCCGACGGCGGCGTTGTGTACATCTCGATTGGTTTTTCCACAAACGTCGCGCGCCTGCTCGATTCGCCCGCCGACGACATCTCTCCGCTTTCTGGCAGGGACTTGGTCGCAAAGAAAGTGAAGTATTTTTCGGTTATGGCGGGGCAGTTCGGTGTAAATTCGAAGGCAAAAAAAATGAACCCCGAATATAATATCCGCCTCGACTTGCCGTCGGCGAAAAAGTTTGTTTCCGAGTCGCCCGTGCCGATTGTCTTCAGCGGCTTCGAAGTGGGGCAGTATATCGGATTCCCGTCGGCGGACATCGAAAAACTTTCGCCCGACAACCCCGTGTCGATTGCCTATAAACTCTACGCGCGCGACAGACAGGGGCGTTTGTTCGACACGCGCGTCTACGACCTCACGAGCGTCCTGTACGTTTTCTCGCCCGAATTTTTCAAACTTTCCGAGGCTGGGACTGTAGTTGTGGACGACAACGCAATGACGAACTTCACCCCGAACGCAAACGGCAAACACCGCTATATGATAATCCCCGAAAACGGCGGCGACGCGGCAATAGCAAAAGAACTTTCGGAGCGGACAGTATCGTACAAACCGAAAGCCGAAAGATAGAAAACGACAACGCCAGAGAGCGGCAACCAAAACGGTTCGCCGCTTTTTTTTTGTAGCCGCCGCAGACGTTGTTCCGACCGTTGGTCGAGGTTGATTCTACAAAAGAAGCCCGCAACTCCAGAAGAATTGCGGGCTTTGAAATGGTGCCAGAGAGTGGATTCGAACCACCGACCAAAGGCTTATGAGTCCTCTGCTCTACCGCTGAGCTACTCTGGCGATTTTTTAAAGCTACGTAATGTACGTAATGCTTCATACAAGTCAAGCTGTTTTTTGAAAATTTTGCAGCCAATATCCGCGCATTGACAAGAACAAAGCGACTCCCACAAAATTTGCATTGCAGTCAATATTGGCTTTACAAAACGGGACGAAAGTATTTGCTAAAGAGAATTACGCGGGCGTAGCTCAATTGGCAGAGCGCGAGCTTCCCAAGCTTGAGGTTATGGGTTCGACCCCCACCGCCCGCTGTTTAAAAAGCCCGCAGCTCTATAGCGCTTGCGAGCTTTTTTGTTGCGGTAGATTAGGTACTTTTGAAAATATCCCTCTCTTTCAAACCGCTTACAATCGTTTGCGATTATTTGCATTTATTGTTGCCAAAACGTTCCACAATGTACCACGGCATTTATGCAAAAAAGAAAAAAAGCGCGATTAGGCGATTCTTGATTTAGACAAAAGATGACATCGATATTCTTTTTGTATCATCTTTTTTAATGCCCATTGCGGACTATTGTTATTACACCATTCGGTATGCTTCGGAACTGCTCCTCTGGCTTCTTCCATACTTTGGCAGTTCCTTATTTCCATTTCGTCTTTTAAATGTCCGAAAAACTTTCTGGCGGCGGACAAAAACGCCCCAACAAAATGAACGGGTTGACAGATTTACCCTTATTTATATATGGGCAAATTTTCGAAAGTCCATTTTCGGCGCGTTAACCCGCCGACACAATTCCACAAAACACAAAACCGCAAAAAAAAGGACTAAGTATGAAAAAACATATCGAGTACTTCGCGACCCGCTTCGGCACGGGCACGGCGAAATTCGCCGCAGCCTGCGCCCGACTTGCGGAGTTCGCCGAAGACGCAATCATAGACGAAAAGGCAGTCGGCGACGAAGTCGAAAAGACGTCGGAGCTTGAAGACGCCAAGAAACAAATCGAGGAGCAGCAGAAGCGCATTTCCGAACTCGAGGCGGAAATCGCCGACCTCAAGAAACAGCTCGAAGACTCAAAGGGCGAGACACAGACGGCACAGTCGCGCCTTGCAAAACAATTCGAAGAAAGGAAAATAACAATGGCAAAAGAATACAAAACCACAAAAGACCTCGCAATCGCCGACGCGGGCGCGGGATACGACATTGTCGCGGATGTCGCAGTCCGCACGCCCGAACTCGACTGGTTTCCCGCCGACCGCTCGGACGGCGACGTAGTCAAACTCACGGTTCAACAGTCGCTTCCCGAAGTCCAATTCAGGATGGCGAACGAGGGCATACCGCCCACGAAAGGCGACTACATCGAACTGACGTTCTCGGCGGCGAAACTGGCTTCGCGCCTTGTGGTCGACGCGCAGGAAATCGACAACAAAAAGCCCGAGACCAAACGGAAGTTGCTGCTCGCCGAAGAAAAGGAACACATCGCGGCTATGGCGAAGAAGATTGCAAAAACAATCTGGTACGGACGCGGCAAGGACGAAAACGACTTCCCCGGAATCGTCGCACAGATGGACAAGGGCAACGTTGTCAACGCAGGCGGCACGACGAACAAGACATCGGTTTTTGTCGTGGCATTCGACGAAGACAACGGCAAGCTCAACTGGGCAAACGGACAGACAATCCACCTCGACGAAGAATACCAAAAGACAACTGTCAACGTCACCGGCGGGGTAATGCAGGCATACACGAAATGGCTGACAGCCTCTCTCTTCCTCGAACTGAAACGTCGCAAGTCGGCTGCGCGAATCAAGAATATCGGCACGGACGAGGGCAAGGGTTTGACCGGCGACCTGCTCCGCGCGGCAATCCGCAAACTTACCGACAATAACTTCAAACCGTCGGCAATCTTTTTGAACTCGGACGCGCTCGAGCAGTACCGCAAGACGCTCATAAGCGACCTTGTCAAAGACCCCGACACTCCGACGATGTTTCAGGGGGTGCCGTTTGTCGTTACGACAAACATCGTCAACGGCGAAACCGTTTAGAAAGGCTGAATAATGGACGAATACAAATACCACAGAAAAGACGCGCTGCTGCTCGACACCAAAAAACTGCCCGCAACGGGCGCGACGGCGACAACCGAAACGTGGTGTTAATCCACCTCTTTGGGTGGGAGTGAAATTCGCAAAAAAAAGGCGGTTTTCTTTTGAAAACCGTCTTCTTTTTTAAATGGTGGCCAGACCAGGAATCGAACCAGGGACACAAGGATTTTCAGTCCTCCGCTCTACCATCTGAGCTATCTGGCCAAGTGAAAAATTGAAGTCGCAACTACATCCAATTTTCAGCCAAACGTCAAGTCCATTTTTCACTTTTTTTCTTTTTTTTATTCGGTTGATTTTTTCCGCCGTCTTTGCCATTTTCGTCGGCGAAAGATTTAATCCGCAACTTCAATATTATGAAATCGTTTGCAATTATTCTATTCGCGTTGGCTGTCTCGGCGCCCGCCGCGACTGTCGACCTTTTCAATGGCAAAAATCTCGACGGTTGGGTTTCGTTTGCCGACGGGCTTGCCGATGCGTCGTCCGTTTTCTCCGTTCAAAACGGTGTCATCCGCGTTCAGGGCAAGCCTTTCGGGTTCATCCGCACCGACAAAAAGTATTCGAATTTCCGTCTGCACGTGGAATGGAAGTATCCGCGCGAGTCCATCAACAGCGGCATTTTCCTCTTCGTTCAGGACGATATGAAGCTTTGGCCGAATGCGGTCGAGTGTCAGTTGATGAAGGGCAAGGTCGGCGATTTTGTGTTGCTCGGCGGTTCGAATGTGGCCGAGTTCAAATTGCCTGCTGGTGCGGAGTGTCCGAAATTTCCAGTTGTGAAGCGGTTCGGCGAATCGAACGAGAATCCAGCGGGCGAGTGGAACAATGCCGACATTATCTGCAAAGACGGTTCGATAACCGTTTTCATCAACGGCACGTTGCAGAACAAGGCGACGGGGTCGCTCAACAAGTCGGGCTACATTGCGCTGCAGTCGGAGGGCGGCGAAATCCATTTCCGCAATGTCCGTCTTACTCCGCTTGAAGACTGATTTTCGCCCGATTGGTGGCACAAAAAACGCCGTACGGAAAATTGTCCGCGCGGCGTTTTTGTTTTAGTGGGAAGGCGTGTTCCTATTTTTTATTCGGGTCGAACTTTGCGGCGTCGATTATGCACCAGAGATGCAGGGGCAGGGCGATTATCAGAAGCAGTCCGCCTGTGAGTGCGCCGAGTGTGTAGAATATATAACAGGCGATGAAAAAGCCCGCCGCCGCGCCGAGGCGTCCCTGTACGAGTTGTCCCAAGCCCGCGACGAAGAACGATGCGAGGGCTGCGATAACGTTTCCTGCAGAACCTTGATTCATATTATAATTCCTTTCTTTCTGTTTTTTTATTGCGTGTAATTGTTATAAAATCAGCATTGCGTCGCCGTACGAATAGAAGTTGTATTCGCGTTCGATTGCAAGTTTGTAAAGCTCTTTCAGTTTTTCTATGCCGTCGCGCGAGTCGGGCTTGAGGAAGACCGCGACAAGGCACATCAGTGTGGAGCGCGGCAGGTGGAAGTTTGTTATCATCGCGTCGGCGGCGTGTATGCGCTGCGGCGGATAGACGAACAGTTCGGCGGAATCGGCTACGGGCTTGTCGGTCGGGAATCCGTCGGGATGTTTGCGCACGAAGTCTTCCATCGCCCGCAGCGACGTAGTTCCGACTGCCAGTCGCGGCACGGATTTGTCTGCCATTGCCGCGAGCGTCTTGGCGGGGATTTCGTAGATTTCCGAGTGCATTTTGTGGTCTTCCACGACGTCGCTTTTAAGCGGTTGGAACGTGCCGATTCCCACGTGCAGCGTGAGGTCGAAGAATCCGTTTCCGCGCGCTTTGAGGGTTTCGATAAGTTCGGGCGTGAAGTGCAGCCCCGCGGTCGGGGCGGCGGCGGCGACGCGTTTTGCGGGGTCGGCGTAGACGGTTTCGTAGCGGCGGTTGTCGAAGTCGCGGTCGTATTCGGGCGAATGCTGGTCTCGGGCGATGTACGGCGGAAGGGGGACGACGCCGATTTTTTCGCTCATTGCGACGACGCTTTCGCCGTTTTGCGTATCGAATTCGACGACGGCTCTTCCGTCGTCGAACTTTTCGAGCACGGTTGCGCGGAATGCGTTTTCGACCCCGAATGTCGCGCCGATTTTCAGGCGTTTTGCGGGCTTGAGCATACACGTCCAAATGCGTGAGTCGCCGCAGGGGGTGAGCAGGAGGCATTCGACGTTTCCGCCCGAGTCTTTTTTTGCGAAGATTCTGCCTTTGAGCACCGCCGCGTTGTTGCGGAAAAAGTTTACGGGGCGGTCGAGAAATTTCGGCAGGTCGGCGAAATGCGCGTGTTCGACCGAGTCCGTCGCGCGGTCGTAGACGAGCAGGCGCGAGCGGTCGCGCTTTTCGGCGGGGAAGCGCGCGATTCTTTCGGGCGGCAGTTCGTAGTCGAGTTCTGATGCGTTCATACTATGAGTGAAATTCTTTTTTCGCGTTCGCGTTTTTCGGGGTCGATTTTCCCAACGCCGCTGCATTCGGCGCAGAGCGAGGCATAGGCGGCGGCGCGTTTGAGGGCGGTTTTTGCGGGGGCGTGCTTTTCGAAGATTTCGTAAATCAGCCGCGCGAGCATTGCGTCGCCGCAGCCGGTGGCGCGGACTTGACCGTCGATTTTCGGAACTGCGATTTTCTCCGTTCCGCGCCCGAAGTCGGACAGAATCGGGTTTGCGCCGTCGCTTGCGGCGAAGATTTTCGCGTTTTCGAAAAATTCCGCGCGGGCTGTTTCGAATGCCTCGGCGAAATCGCGCTCCGTTCCGCCGTCGGATTTCCCGAGCAGGGCGAATAGTTCGGCGCGGTTGATTTTTACGATGTCGCAATCAGTCCCCGCGAAATCTGCGAGCGGTTCGCCGTATGTGTCGATGCACAAAAGCAGCTTTTTCCCGCGCGCGAGGTCGGCGATTTTTTCGGCGTAATTCGGTTTCCACGCGGGGAAACTGCCGCAGAATGCGAGGATGTCGCCCGCGTTTGCGGCTTGTGAAATCCGCGCCAGAACGTCGTCGAGTGCGCCCTCGGGCACGGGCAGATTCGAGCCGAGAAACGTCGTTTGCGCGCCGCTTTCTACATCCACGCAGACAAGCCCCGAGCGCGTTTCGCCGTCGAGCTCCGAGGCAATCAGCGGAATGTTTTCGCCGCGCAGCACATCGACGCAGCGTCTGCCGTTGTAGCCTGCGGGGAATATCGCCGCCGTTGCGCCCATACCGAGCGCGATTGCCGTCCGCGCCACGTTTACGCCCTTGCCGCCCACGCGGAATGTGCTTCCGCCGACGGCGCGCGCGGTTTGTCCGCGTTCGGGCATATCGAAAGCCGATTCCGTTTCGGCGAGCAAGTTGCCCGTGATTGTAAATACTCTGCGCATTGTTTCGAGAATGAGCCTTTTTTCCGCGGGCGCAAGAAAAACGGTTGCAATGGCAGTATAAAGTATGGGACAATGTTCGGTTGAATATCGAATAATTATGAAAATGAAAATTCTTATGGTATCCCCCGAATGCGCTCCCTTTTCGAAGGTGGGCGGACTTGCCGATATGGTTTCCTCTCTCTCGAAAGAGTTCGCGTCCGACGGTTGCGACGTGAGGATTTTCACGCCCCTGTATTCCTCGATAAAGCGCACCGACGCCTTCAAGAAGGAGATGGACAACCTGTCGGTTCATATGGGGCTGGGCATCGAGGAGTTCGCTTCGGTCTGGAGCGCGCCGCTCGGCAGCGCGAAAGCCTACTTTCTCGAATTCAACCGCTACTACGACCGACCGGGGATATACAATTACGGCGCGGTTTCGTACGACGACAACGGCGGCAGATATTCTTTCCTTTCCCGCGCGGCGTTGGAGTTCTGCCTCACAACGGGCTGGATTCCCGACGTAATCCACTGCCACGACTGGACGACGGGGCTGATTCCCGTCTATCTGAACACGACGCTCAGGCAGTCCGCGCTCGGGCGCACCGCGACGGTTTTCACAATCCACAATCTGCAGCATCAGGGGGTGTTCGACAGGGGCGTTCTCGAATACGCGGGCTTGCCGTCGAGCGAGTTCCGAGCCGACTCGTGCGAGTCGTACGGAAGCCTCAATATGATGAAGGCGGGGCTTTACAATTCGACGAAAATCACCACCGTAAGCCCCACCTACGCCTCCGAAATCAGGACGGGCGAATACGGCTGCGGGCTCGACCAGATTCTGCGTTTCCGCGCGGGCGACTTAATCGGAATCGTCAACGGGGTCGATACGCAGGAGTGGAATCCCGCGACCGACAAATACATTGCAAAGAACTACGACGCCGAAAATATGTCGGGCAAAACCGAGTGCAAAAAGGCACTCCAGAAACGTCTCGGCTTGGTCGTCGACAAAAACAAGCCGCTTTTCGGCGTGGTCTCGCGCCTGTTCGACCAAAAGGGGCTTGATTTGCTCGCGCGAATCGCAAAGCCGCTTGTCGACAATATGGACGTGCAAATCGCGGTTTTGGGCAGCGGCGAGCCGTGGCTCGAAAACGCGTTCTCCTCGCTCGCGGCGCAGAACGACGGGCGTATCGCCGCGTACATCGGCTACGACAACTCGCTTTCGCACGCAATCGAGGCGGGCTCCGACTTCTTCCTTATGCCGAGCCGTTTCGAGCCGTGCGGACTCAACCAGATGTATTCGATGATTTACGGTACGCTGCCGATTGTCCGCGCCACGGGCGGTTTGGTCGATACCGTTTCGCAGTACGAAGAGGGCACGGGCAGGGGCGACGGCTTCCTGTTCTCCGACTCCACCGCCGACGCACTCTACAACACAATCGGCTGGGCGTGTTCCACTTGGTACGACCGACCGTCCGACATCGCGGCTATGCGCCGCAACGCAATGGGCAGGGATTTCTCGTGGAAAGTCTCGGCGCAGAAATACGCGCAGGTCTACCAGTGGGCGGTCGGCGTGCGCTCCGCCGCATTCTAAATTCCGCGCGCTGTTCCGTCGATGTTCGAACGCCCCGCAAACCGAATCTATCGCAAGAGCCAAATGGGACTTTGGTTCGGGCGCGCGGCGTGCGACTGGGAAAAGGCGTTCAGAGCCGAGGAAATTTTGTACGGCAGAAAACTCTACAAAGAGGGCGCGATAAGAACGGTAGAGCTTTCGGAAAACGAGGCGATAATCTGCGCAAAACTTTCCGACGCGTCCGAACCGTATTGCGTGCTCGACTTCGAGGGCGACCGCTACGTGCGCCGCGGCTCGTCGGACAACTTTCAGAATGCCGCCCTTTCCGTAGCGGGCTTTTACGAAATAGAAGAGCTTGTCGCCGACGTTTTTTCGAGCGACGAGTTTATCGACTACGACGCTTCCGGCTATTCCGAACCCATCCCCGACGGCGGCGCGGACGGCGGACAGCCCGACGCGGGAGGGGCTGCGGAAAACGGCGAATCCGAAGTCGAATCAAAATCCGATAGCAAGTATCCGAAACTGATATTGACGTTTTCGTCGCGCCGCAGGGGGCTTGCGTTTTCCGCCGCGTGGGGATTTGCCGACGGAAAAACGCGCAGGGTTTTCGGCGCGAAATGCCTGCCGCTCGACAAGCTCGGCGACGCGCAGCGCGAGAACATCGTGCGGCTTGCGACGATGGCGCGCAAGTACGGTTTCAAGTACGAAGCCGACAGCTATATGCTCTCGGAGCTTTCGAAAATTCCGTCGTTTCTGCAGACGGTTCTGCCGCTCTGGGAAAAACATTTTACGATACGCAAGGACGCGAAGGTGGGGCTGCTCGCCCTCGGCGAGCGTCGGCTCGAGCTGCGCCCCGCCGCGAGGGGAGTGGATTCGAATTCAACCGACTTCGACATCGAGTGGCGCACGAGCATAGGCGGAAGCGAAATCGACGCGGCGGAACTTTCGAAAATCGTCGGCGGCGGCGCGTCGGCGTTGCACATCGTCCCCGAGTACGGCATTTTGCGCGTTTCGGGCGGCGATACGGCGTTCATACGGAACGTCGAGCGCGCGCGCGAGTTCGGTTTCGAGGCGGGCAAAATCCCGCGCTATATGCTGCTTTCGATGTCGCAATTCGGCGGCGGAATCGCGCTGTCGCCCGAACTGAAAAAGTGGATGGATTCGCTCACCGCGCGTTCCGGTTCCGAAATGTCGAAGCTGCCCGATTTTCTCCGCAACTACCAGAAGCGCGGCGTGCTCTGGGCAAAACGCCTCTTCGAGCACGACTGCAACGCGCTGATTGCCGACGAAATGGGTTTGGGCAAGACTTTGCAGACTCTTACGCTCGTGAATTTGTCGGCGTCGGAGGACGGGTCGCGGAAATTCTTCGTGGTGTGCCCCGCGAGCGTGATTCCCGTGTGGCTTTCCGAAACGAAAAAATTCTTTCCGAACATCAAATGCGGCGTGCTCTCGTCGTCGTCCGATTTCTCGACTGCGCAGCTTTGGATTTCGAGCTACACGCAACTGCGCAGAAACAGGGCGGCGGTCGAAAAAATCCCGTTCGAAATTGCCGTTCTCGACGAAGCCCAGTTCATCAAAAATCCCGACGCAAAAACCACGGCGGCGTGTATGGCGTTGAGGGCGAAACGGAAAATCGCCCTCACGGGTACGCCCGTCGAAAACAGACTGCTCGATATGTGGACGACTTTCCGCTGGCTTATGCCCGGTCTTATGGGGCAGCGGGCGGCTTTCGAAAACGCAATGCAGACCGACGATTCGTTCGTGTCTGATATGCGCAGGCAGATTGCGCCGTTCGTTCTGCGCAGGCTCAAGACCGACGTCGCGGCGGAACTTCCCGAAAAAATATACGTGGACTTGGCTTGCCCGATGTCGGAGCAGCAGAAGTCGGAATACCAGAAACTTTTGACCGACGCGCGCAGCACGCTCGACGGGGCGGTCGCCGAAGACGCCAAGGCGCGCTTTACGGTTCTTTCCCTCCTTACGCGTCTGCGTCAGTCCGCGTGCGACGCCGCTCTTTTGCCGTGGATTGGCGCGGACGGCGTTTCGGAGGTCGGCGGAAAAATCTCGGTACTTTCCGACAAGGTGGAGGAGCTTATACAGAGCGGAAAGAAGATTCTCGTCTTCAGCCAGTTTACGCGGTTTCTCGAGCTTATCGAAAAGAGCCTTTCCGCGCGCATTCCGAACGCGCCGATTTACACACTCACGGGCGCGACCCGCGACAGGGCAAAGCCCGTGGACGCATTCCAAAACGGCGACGGCGCGGCGATTATGCTCGTGAGTCTCCGCGCGGGCGGTACGGGCATAACCCTTACTTCCGCCGACTACGTTTTTCTCGCCGACCCGTGGTGGAACCCCGCGGTCGAGGAACAGGCGATTGACCGCGTGCACAGAATCGGGCGCAAGGGCGACGTTTTCGTCTACCGAATGATTGCGCAGGACACCGTGGAGGAGCGCGTGCGCAAGCTCCAAATGCGCAAGAAAAAGATGTTCAACGACCTGCTCGGCGACCTCAAAGACGTGTCGAACCACGTCAAATTCATCGAAACGGTTTCGGATATATTGTCGTAATTTTTGCCGAAAAATATGAAAATAATTTCGTGGAATGTAAACGGGTTGCGCAGCGCGCTCTCGAAAAATTTTTCCGAATTTGTCGCCGCCGCAAAGCCCGACATTCTCTGTCTGCAGGAGACGCGCATAGGCTCGGAAGCCGCCGAAAAGCTCGATTTGCCGTTTGCGCACCGATACTTCTACTGCGCCGAGCGCGCGGGTTATTCGGGCACGGCGATACTTTCGAACATCGAACCGCGGGGCGTGCGCAGGGTATCGCTCTGCGGCGGCGCGGACGAGGGCAGGATGCTTGTCGCGGACTTCGGCGGCTTCTCTCTGGCTTCGATTTACGCGCCGAACGCACAGGCGGAACTGAAGCGCATCGACTATAAACACGCGTGGAATGCGGCGTTTGCGGACTTCGCAAAATCGAACGCGCCGCTTGTCGCCTGCGGCGATTTCAACGTGGCGCACAACGAAATCGACATCGCACGCCCGAAGGAGAACGAGGGCAACGCGGGCTTTTCGGAAACGGAGCGCGCCGACTTCTCGGAGATTTTAAGCCGCGCGGATATGTCCGACATTTGGCGGGAGCGCAACCCCGACATGGTAAAATACTCGTGGTGGAGCTACCGCGGCGGCGCGCGGCGCAGGAACATAGGCTGGCGGCTCGACTACTTCCTGCTCTCGCGAAGCCTGCTGAAAAACGTTTCCGAAGCGGACATTCTGGACGGAATAACAGGCTCGGACCACGCGCCGATTTCGCTCGAAATCGCGGAATGATTGCGTAAAAAAAGCGCATTCGGAAACCCGAAATGCGCCCGTTTAAGATGTTCGCAGCCTATTCGAATTTTTGCAGGTCGGACTGTTTTATCGTGGTCGAGAACAGGGCGTCGCCCTTTGCGTTTATGAAGGTCATTGTCAGGGTTCTGGCTCCCTCCGCGCCCTCTATTTTCACCTGCGCGAACGACCTTGCGAGTGTTGCGCTGCTCGGCACGCGGAAGTAGTTCATTTCCGAAATCTCCTTGTTCGGGCGCGCCGTCGTGGGGCCTGCTGTTATTTCGTAAATCGGGTACGAGCCCGCGCGTATGTGGCGCGTGATTTCGCCGTATCCCTTTCTGCCCGAAATGAATACTATTCCGCCGATTTTCTTGTCGGACAAAAACGCCAACAGCCTTTTGCGTTCGTCTTTTGCGAATGTGAAGTTGTCCGCGCTTTCAACGGGGTTCGTCGCGGGCGTGTTCATCACGACGAACTTGAAAGTCGCCTTCGAGTTTTGGAGTGCGGTGAACAGCCAGTCGAGCTGCGGCTGCCCGAGCATTTGCGGGCGCGTCTGTTTGTAGTCGAGATTCGAGCGGTTGCTGAAATCGTCGAGCACGAAGAAGTCGGCGTCGGCGTACGAGAACGTGTAGGCGTGCGACGAACCCTCTGCGGGTTGCGGATTGCACCAAATTGTCTCGAACACCGCCGCGTGGTTTTTTGCGCCGCGCGAGGATGCGTCTTGAAGCGCGTTTGTGCCGAGCGCGCCGTAGTTCGGCTGCGCGTTGAGCAGACCGCGAGCTTCGGGCAGGGCGCGGAGTTCGAGCTGCCGCGAGAGCATTCCCGAGCGCGAGCCGATGTCGGCGTGTCTGTATGCGTTTGTCGAGCCCGCCCAGATTGCGAATGCGGGCGCGGTCTTGCGGATTGTTTCGTAGATTTCGTATTCGCCCCCCGGTTCTTTGAAGGGTTCGTCGAACCGCCTGTCGTTTATATGGTTTTCGCCGAGCGCGACGAATGCGAAGTCGGGCGGGGGGGTGCGGTTTTTGTAGTCGGGGGAGGTTTTCACCGTGCCCGTCGAGACGCTTTCGCCGTCGGCGATTTCGAAGCCGTATTCGGTGTTGGGGGCGAGGTCTTCGAAGACTGCGGCGTAGATTTCGGGGTTGTAGTCGCCGCCGATTCGCACGAACTTGCCGTCGGACTTCTTTTCGGGCGATTTTGTTTCGAAGATTTTCGCAGTCGGGTTTTTCGGAACGGAGTCGAACTTCACCCAGACTTTCGATTCGCGCATATCGGTCGAGCCGACCGTCGTCAGAATTGCCGCCTGTGCGCAAAGCGAAGCCGCAAGCGCGGTGAGAACTGGGTATAACTTTTTCATAAATCGTCCTATTTTTTGCCGACCGCAGAGGTTTCCGCCATATTCAGGCAGACCTGTCGCAGGTCGAAAATTATGTTGCCGATGCGTCTTACGCGTTCGCGACCCTGTTCCGATTCGGGCTGCGGAACCTGCCCCATCTTCGCCATTATTTCGTTGAGCTTTACCGCCGACATCTTGTAGTTGCATCGCGCCAGAAGGTCTTCCGCAAGGTCGGTCGAGTTTGCGGCAAGTGCCATAAACGTTTCGGCTTCGGTCAGCGTTTTTGCGATGTCCCAAACGAGCGTCGGCAAGATTTGCGTTTCGGCGATGACGCGTCCGAGGTGTTCGCGCAGGCATTTGAGAAGTCCGCGCGTTATGATGAAAACGGGGTGGTTGAGGAGCGTCCACGGCTCTTCGGAAAATTCCGCGTCCATTTCCTCTCCGTCGTCGAAAGCCTCGCCGTTTTGCGGAAGCGGCCAGCCCGCGATTGTGCAGATTTCCTCGAGCGACTTGCCCTTTAGCCTGTTGACCGTGTAGAGGGCTGCGAAACGCGCAATTTCGGCGTCGGATTTCTTCAGGTACAAAAACCAGTCTTTTTCAGTCCAACCTTTGGGAATGAAATTGTCTGAAAAATCGTCTGCGTAAAATTCGTCCATTTTGTTGTAAATCTCCAACATTTTGCGGGTTTTTCAAGCTTTTTTGCTTTTCGGCGTCGGCGTGCGGAAAGCGGTTTCGGACGTTTGCGTTGCGGACGGGGCGTTTTGGGTATAATTTTTTCGATAGGGTATAATATTTACCATTGACGCGCTTGTTCTATCCGCGTAAAATCGGTGTATGAGAAAGAATTTGACGTTGTTTTTGATGTCGGCTTTGTGCGCGTGCAGCGCATTTGCGCTTTACGAGAAAGTCGAAGAGCGCGAGCCGTCGCTTCCGCTGCCCAACGACAGCTGGCGCGAGATAGGTTCGATAAGGCACAAGTCGGCTTCGGAAATCGCCGATTCGCGCCTGTCCGTCGGCTTCGAATGTCTCGACCGAGACATGTTCGAACCAGAAAAAGTCTACGACAAGCTTGCGGCAATCGGCATAAAATGGGCGCGCTGCCAGACGGGGTGGAGCAAAACCGAGCGGCAAAAGGGCGTTTACGACTTCAAGTGGCTCGACGGCATCGTAGACAACCTCATAAAGCGCGGAATCAAGCCGTGGTTCAATGTGGGGTTCGGCAACGGGCTGTATATGGGAAAAATGAAAAATCCCACGGGGGTCGGCTATGTTCCGCTCTATTTCGGCGGCGAATGTCTGCAGGCTTGGAAAAACTACATAGACGCGCTCTCGAAGCATTTCAAGGGGCGCGTGCAGTATTTCGAAATATGGAACGAGCCGGACATAAACCACTTCTGGCAGCCGAAGAAAGCCGACGCGGGCGGGTATGCAAAGCTTGTGGAAACTACGGGCTCGATAATAAGAAAAAATATTCCGGATGCTAAAATCGGCGCGGTTGTTTCGGGCACGTTCGTAGAATATGCTTCCGAATATTTCAGGATAGGGGGTGGAAAATACATCGACTTTTTTTCAATACACCCGTACTGCATAATTCCCGAGGAACGCCACAATATCGATACACAGGCGTTGTTGAGGCTCTTCAAACAGCACAATCCCGACCGCGAAATTTCGCTGTGGCAGGGCGAGTCGGGCTTCGGGTCGTCGTATCCCGAGGGGCACTACATGCGTCCCGCGACAGCGGGCGGCGAGTACATGCAGGCGAAGTGGACGCTCCGCCGCTTCACGCTCG
This sequence comes from uncultured Opitutales bacterium, assembly GCA_900548275.1. Classification (GTDB taxonomy): domain Bacteria; phylum Verrucomicrobiota; class Verrucomicrobiia; order Opitutales; family Intestinicryptomonadaceae; genus Merdousia. The sequence continues at coordinate 142,947 of URJY01000003.1, forward strand.
ACCTCTCGTCGGGTTACGGTTTAAGCTCCATTTACCAGTGCGTCGATTTGAAGGCGGGCTATCAGATGGCGACGGGAGGCAAGCCTCTTTTTGCAAAATACGGACTCTTCGAAAATATTACGTACCGCCCGAAAAAATCGGTCGAAATACTGAAAAACTATACGCCGATTTTCGACTGCGACACAAAGCCGTACGCGCTCTCCGCGTATATTTACACCCGAAAAGCGGTGTCCGAGGGCGCGGGGGTTTCGCGCCTTGTCGATTCGGCGAAGCGCATGGAGACGTTCGAGCGCAAAGGGTATCCGCTCTATGCGTTTTGGCTCGCCGAGGACATACAGCTCCAGATGAAGCCGATTCCGCGCGCGTCGCTGCACTATGTGGCGGAATTGCCTCTGAAAAATCCCGTCTTGATAGACCCCGTTTCGGGGCGCGTGTTCGCCTACGCCTTGCCCAGCGCAAAAAAATACGGCGACCCTGTCAGGAACTATGTATTGACCGGCGTGCCGCTTGCAGACTATCCGCTGGTGATAACAGACTACGCAGCGGTGGAGGATTTGGTTGTACCGAAATCCGAGTAGCAAAATCATATCAATACGGAAAAATTATAACATTTGACTTCCCCGCGCGGGAAGTCTTATTTTTTGCGCCGATGAAACCGAAACGCGAACCCGCTTGGAAAATCGCCAACGAAAACAGACTGCAAATATTTCCGAAGGGCAGCCGCCAAATCTATCTGACGCGCCCGACGAAAACCCTCCCGCGCGAGGCTTTGGAGTCTGCGGGGGTGTTCGTGCCGCCGCGCCGCTGCGCCGACGTGCTTTCGAAGTTCGGAATCGCCGCCACCGCCCGCGACGGCGGTCAGCTGTATTGCCGTGAGAAGCACGGCGGCATATGGTAGTTTGGACATTTTTTTGTGTGTTATGTTATGTATATTGTCGAGGCGCAAAACGCCGTTTTCTTAAAGCTACTTTCTTTTAAAATTTTAGAATATTGTAAATATTTTTGGGTTTTCGGACGAAATATGTTTTCTGCCATGCGTCCGGCGGCGGGTAGGGGGGGCGGTATAATTTTTCCGCAAAGGGTATATTTTTTCCTGTTGTGGAAGGGCGGGGATTTTGTTATTATCGGGGTTATAATGAAGAAAATATTTTTATCGGCGTTTGCGGCGGCCGCCGCCCTGTCGGCGTTCGCCGCATACGAGAAAGTGGAGGAAGTTGAACCGTCCCTGCCCTTGCCCAACAATCAGTGGGAGGAAATCGGAAGAATAAAGCACAAGTCAGCGGCGGAGATAGCCGACTCGCGCCTGTCCGTCGGCTTCGAGTGTCTCGACCGCGACATGTTCGAGCCCGAAAAAGTCTACGACAAGCTTGCGGCAATCGGCATAAAGTGGGCGCGTTGCCAGACGGGCTGGAGCAAGACCGAAAGGCAAAAGGGCGTCTACGACTTCAAGTGGCTCGACGATATTGTTGACAACCTCATAAAGCGCGGTATCAAACCGTGGTTCAACGTCGGCTTCGGCAATCCGATTTATATGGGCGAAATGAAAAATCCCACGGGGGTCGGCTATGTGCCGCTCTATTTCGGCGAAGAATGTCTGCAGGCTTGGAAGAACTACATCGACGCGCTTTCGAAGCACTTCAAGGGGCGCGTGCAGTATTTCGAAATCTGGAACGAGGCGAACATAAACGAATTTTGGCAGCCCAAAAAAGCCGATCCCGCCGAGTACATAGAGCTTGTCAAAATTACGGGCGAAATAATACGCAAAAACATTCCCGACGCGAAAATCGGCGCGGTAAATTCGGGGCCCTACCGCAAATACAGTGCCGAATTTTTCAGACTCGGCGGCGGAAAGTACGTCGATTTCTACGCAATCCATCCCTACTGCGTAATTCCCGAGGAGCGGCACGACAGCGACACGCGCGCCTTCCGCAGGCTCTTCAAACAGTATGCGCCCGACCGCGAAATTTCGCTCTGGCAGGGCGAATCTGGTTTCGGTTCGGACTATCCCGAGGGGCACTATATGCGTCCCGCGACGAAGGGCGGCGAGTATATGCAGGCAAAGTGGACTCTCCGCCGCTTCACGCTCGACCTCGCTTCGGGCTACGGGCTTACGTCGATATACCAGTGCGTCGATTTGAAGGACGGCTACCAGATGGCGACGGGCGGCAAGCCGCTCTTTGCCAAGTACGGGCTTTTCGAGAACAACACGTACCGTCCGAAGAAGTCGGTCGAAATTCTGAAGAACTACACGCCGATTTTCGATGCCGACACGAAGCCGTACGCGCTTTCGGCGGCGGTTGCAACGCGCTACGCCGTGCCCGAGGGTGTAGGCGTTTCGCGGCTTGTGGATTCTGCAAAGCGCGTCGAGACGTTCGAGCGCAAGGGGCATCCGCTCTATGCGTTCTGGCTTTCCGAGGACATGCAGGTTCAGATGAAGCCCATCGCCAACGCCGCGCTCAACTACATCGAGGAGCTGCCGATGAAAAACCCCGTTTTGATAGACCCGATTTCGGGGCGCGTGTTTGCGTGCGACGCAAAGAACAAGCGCGCCGTCTACGGGAATCCGCTCGTGGGCTATTCGCTGCGGGGCGTGCCGCTTGCCGACTATCCGCTGATAATAACCGACTACGACGCTGTGGGCGACCTGATTGTCCCGCTTGCGAAATAGCAGAATTATATCTATACGGAAAAATTATAACGTTTGACTTCCCCGTGCGGGAAGTCTTATTTTTTGCGCCGATGAAATCGAAACGCGAACCCGCTTGGAAAATATCGAACGAAAACAGGCTGCAAATATTCCCCAAGGGCAGCCGTCAAATCTATCTGACGCGCCCGACGAAAATCCTGCCGCGCGAGGCGGTGAAGACGCCCGAGATAACCGTTCCGCCGAAGCGTTTCGAGGGCGTGTTTTCGGAGTTTGCGATAAGGGCGGCGGCGTTCGTTTCGTACAAGGACTACTACTATGTCTCGCGCGGGTCGCGGGGCAATATGTTCACGGTGGCGTACTGCGTTTCGGGCAGGTCGTACCGCGCGAATTTCTCGGGGCGCAAGTTCAAGCTCGAGTCCGGCGACGTGCTGCTCATCCCCGCGCGCACGGCATGCGACACCTCGGCTTCGCGCTCGAAGGCGTTGTGGTTCGAGACCGAGAACACTTCCTTTTGGCGGAATGTTTTCGGCGGAGAGCCGCGCGTTTTCAAGGCGGCGCATTTCGGCGAAATTCTTTCTCTCGCCGATTTTTACCGCCGCACTCTCTATTCGGAAAACCCGCGCCTTTCGACGCTCTTTTCGTGTGCCTCCCTGATTGCCGAATTGCTGCGCGACGAATTTTCGCCCGACGAAACGCCGCCCGAAAAAAGGATTGCGGACTTTGCCGAAAGCCTGCCTTTGAGACTCGCCGAGAATCTCACATTGCAGGGGGCGTGTGTCGAGACGCGTTCGGGCAAGTCGAAACTGAATGCGCATTTTCAGTCGCGCCACGGGTGCACGTTTTCGAAGTATCTGCTAAGACTGCGGATGGAACGCGCCGCGCATTTGCGTTCGGCGGGGCGCACTCTTGCCGACATTGCCCCGATTGTGGGGTATTCCGACGGGCACGCGCTCGCGTATGCGTTCCGCGAATCGGAAATTTTCCGCGGAATTTGAAACGCGTTTAATTCCTTGTTTATCTGCGCAAAAAAGGCACTGTCGGGTTTTTCGGCAGTGCCTTTTGTTTGCGAAATTATCCGAAGGAATTAGTCGCGTTCGGGCATATCGAGGGCGATATGCAAGTCCTTGAGCTGCTTTTCCGTCACCTGCGAGGGCGACTGCGCCATCAAGTCCTGACCCTTTTGGGTCTTGGGGAAGGCGATGATGTCGCGGATGCTCGGGCGGTTCGTGAGAATCGTAACGAGTCTGTCGAAGCCCAGTGCTATGCCGCCGTGCGGAGGCGCGCCGAACTTGAACGCCTTGAGCATATAGCCGAAGCGCGATTCGACGATGTCGGCGGGAATCTTGAGCACGTCTTTGAAGACCTTTTCCTGAACGTCGGGCTGGTGGATTCTGATTGAACCGCCGCCGAGTTCGGTGCCGTTGAGAACGATGTCGTAGTGTTGACCGCGGACTCTGAGCGGGTCGGAGTCGAGATACTGAACGTCTTCGGGGACGGGAGCGGTGAAGGGGTGGTGCGCCGAAACGTATCTGCCCTGTTCTTCGTCCCAGAGCATAAGCGGAAATTCGATGACCCAGAGGAAGTTGAACTGCTTGGGGTCGATTTTGATTTTGCCGCGCGCCTGCAGGAGCTTTCCGCAGTCGAGGCGGACACGTCCGAGAATCGTGCACGCCTGTTCCCAGTTGGAAGCCGCGAAGAAAACGATGTCGCCGTCTTCAATGTTGAGCTTTTCCCTGAGGGCTTTCTGTTCGTCTTCGGAGAGGAACTTGAGAATCGGGCTTTTCCACGCGCCGTTTTCCGCCTTGATGAATGCCAGACCCTTTGCGCCGAGTGTTTTCGCAACGTCTTCCAGACCCTTGAGTTCGCCCTGCGTGATGTCGGACAGCCCCTTTGCGTTGATCGCCTTGATTACGCCGCCGTCTTTAATTACGTTTGCGAAAACCTTGAACTGGCTGTTTTTGAAGATGTCGGTCAAATCCTGCAGTTCAATGCCGAAGCGCGTATCGGGCTTGTCGATGCCGTAGCGGTTCATTGCGTCGCTGTACTGCATTCTGGGGAAGGGCGTGGGAATGTCCATTCCGAGCGTTTCCTTCCAGATTTTCTTGAGCATATTTTCGATGAGCGCGTACATATCCTCGCGTTCGACGAAGCTAAGCTCGATATCGACCTGTGTAAATTCGGGTTGGCGGTCGGCGCGGAGGTCTTCGTCGCGGAAGCACTTCGCCATCTGGTAGTAGCGTTCGATGCCCGAGACCATCAGCATTTGCTTGTATTGCTGCGGCGACTGGTTGAGCGCGTAGAACATTCCGGGGTTCGTGCGGCTGGGCACGAGGAATTCGCGCGCGCCCTCGGGCGTGCTCTTGAAGAGGACGGGGGTTTCGACTTCGATGAAATCCTGCGAATTTAGGTAGTCGCGGATTGCCTGCGCCGCCTTGTGGCGCATGCGCAGGAGGTTGAGGTTGCGCGGTCTGCGCAGATCGAGGTAGCGGTACTGCAGACGGAGGTCTTCGTTTACCTTGTCGGCGCGTTCGTCGTCGAGCGGGAAGGGGAGCACGTCGCAGATGTTGTGGATAATCATATCCGAGGCGATTACTTCGATTTCACCCGTCTTGAGGTTGGGGTTCTTCGTGCCGTCTTCGCGGAGGGCTACTTTGCCGAAAATCTGGATGACGCTTTCGTCCTTGAGCTTCTGCGCCTTTTCGTAGACGTTTGCCGCTTCGGGGTGGAAGACGATTTGCGTGATGCCGTCGCGGTCGCGGAGGTCTACGAAGAGGATTCCGCCGTGGTCGCGGACGGACTGTACCCATCCGATGAGGGAGACTTCTTTGCCGTTGTCTGCGGCGGTGAGTTCGTTGCAGGTATTTGTGCGTTTCATAGTAAAAAAAATAACTCTTCAAAGGTCTGTTTTTTAGGGCTTTAGTCAAGGTTTTTTTGACTGTTCGGGCGATTTTTTGAAGTCCGCGTTTTTTGCGTTGAATGCAGGCTTCCGCCGTGTTAAGAGCCTGTGTATGAAACTGAAACTATTGTCCGTAGCAGTCGTGTTGCCCGTGTCGGTTTGCGTTGCTGCGCTTTGCGCCGCCGATTTCGATTCGAAAACAATCGGGAAATATCCGAAATGGTCAGAAAAAAAAGCGCAATGGCAGAAGCAGGCGCAGTCGATAAAGACGGTGGATTTCGTCGGCAAGACCGAAAAAATCGTGGTGTCGGAGGGGAAGTCAGGAGCGGAATTCAGGGACGAGCGCGAAGGTTTTTACAATGCGCATCCCACTGCGATAAAACTCGAAGACGGCGGTATTTTGTGTGTCTGGAACGTCGGACACGGCGGCAACGCAGGTCCGATTGCCCGAAGCGACGACGGCGGAAAGACGTGGACGCGCATAGACAAAATTATGCCCGACTGCTACCGCGTTATGCGCAACTGTCCGAGCATCTATTCCGTGCGCGATCTAAACGGCAGGCGTTTTATTCAGATCCTCTCGGGACAGACGCGTCACCTGAAGGGCAAATTCGCCCCGACCGAGGAATTTTACAAGGGCTATATGCCGCGAGTCTACAGTGAGGACAACGGCAAAACTTGGCGCAAACTGCCGCCGCTTTCGCCGTACAGACCCGACGAGCTGTTTACCTGCCTGATGGCGTTTACTTCGATGGTCGAGCTTAAGGACGGTTCGACGATGGCGTTTTTCCACAAGGGCGACGCGAAGAACGCCGACAGGGAATTGCGCGTGTTCACGTCGATTACAAAAGACGGCGGCTTTACTTGGTCGAATCCCGTAAAGCTTGTCGCGCCCGAGGATATCGGCGGTCTCTGGGCGTGCGAGCCATACGCTTTCCGTTCGCCCGACGGCTCCGAAATCTGCTGCATTATGCGCGAAAACACGCGCCAAAACGGCAACAGTTTGGTGTCGTTCAGCCGCGACGAGGGCAAAACTTGGAGCAAGCCAATCGACACTCCGTGGGCGCTTTCGGGCGACAGGCATCAAGGCGTTGTTTTGCCCGACGGTCGCCTTTTCGTCGCCTTCCGCGACAAAGTTCCGTGCGATCAAAAGGGCTTGCGGCTCGGTGCGTGGATAGGCACTTACGACGACATCAAAAACGGACGTGCGGGGCAATACCGCGTGCTGCTTTCCAAGAGCGAAAGTTTTTCCGAAACGGCAATCCGCTGCGACGGCTATTATCCGTCGGTTCTGTTGCTTGACGACGGCACCGTTGTCGTTCTGACCTACGAGAGCGTCGAACGCGGCAAGGGCTGCTCGATTGTCTGCCATCGCTTCAAAATATCGGATATAGAGGCTGCGGCAAAATAGCGGTATGAACGCATAAATCGCATACCCGAAAAAGGTCGGGCGATTTTGTTTGAGGAATCGGGGCGTGCAGGGGCTTACTGCGCCTTTTCGGCGTTCTTCTCTTCGCGCTTCAGATTGAAGAATGTCTTCAACATCAGCATACAGTCGTCGCGCAAAACGCCCGACTGCACGACAAGCCTGTGGTTTAGCGTGGGCACTTCGTGGATTTTCAGCGCGCCGCCCAAGAAGCCCATTTTCGGGTCTCCGACGGCGTAGACCACGCGCGAAAACCGCGCCATAACGCACGCGCCCGAGCACATCGGACACGGTTCTTTCGTAACGTAGAGCGTTGCGCCGTTCAGCCGCCAGTCGCCGATTTTCGCGGCGGCTTGGTTGATGGCGAGAATTTCGGCGTGCGCGGTCGGGTCTTGCGATTGTTCAACCGAATTGTGCGCCTGCGCCACGACTTCTCCGCAATATTCCACGACGGCTCCGACGGGCACTTCGCCCAGCTTCCACGCCTTCAACGCCTGATTGTATGCAAGCTTCATAAAGAACTCGTCGTCGCGGTTCAAATACGACGGGAACATGGGCTCGAACGGGCAGGGCGGCGGGGTTTTTTCGGAATACTGTTTTTCGTCTGAAATCATCGTGCGGACTTTTTATTGTTGACTATCACACAAAGAGAAACACAAATATACGGTTTTTACAGTAAAAAAACAAAATAAATAATGTCAGACTGCGTAGAAGTAGAAGGAAAAGTAGTTGCGGTTCTCCCCGGAACGATGTTCAGGGTCGAAATTGCCAACGGTCATCAGGTGCTTGCCCACATTTCGGGAAAGCTCCGCAAAAACTTTATCAAACTGACTGTCGGAGACAGGGTGAAAATGGAAATGACTCCGCAGGATTTGGAAAAGGCGCGAATCGTCTACAGACTCAAAAACGCCGACGCGCCGCGTTCGGTTCCGCGCCGCAGCTTCGGCCCGCGCCGATAGCTTTAGCCGATTGCGCCGCCCGCGTTTTGTAGGAGGGCGGCGGTTTTTTCGATACAATTTGCCGCCGCGCACGGTCGTTTCCCGTCTCGGCGGTTTTAGCTCGAGCCGATGGACGTTTACGCACACAGTTTCGATTTGAAGAGGGCGCGTACGGCGTGGGTGTCCGCGTTTCTCGTTGTCGGACTCCTGTTTTTTTCGACGCTTTCGCTGCTTTTCGGCTCGAGCGAAATTCCGTGTTCCGACGTGCTTTCCGCGCTGTTTTTCGGGGGCGGAAACGAAGCGGCAAATCTCGTGGTCTGGCAGATACGCCTGCCGCGCCTCTGCGCCGCACTGCTTTGCGGCTCGTGCCTTGCGGTCGCGGGGACGGGAATGCAGAGCCTTTTCAGAAATCCGCTCGCCGACCCGTCCATTACGGGCGTATCTTCGGGGGCGGCGTTGGGGGCTGTCGTCGCGCTCTCGTTTTTCGGCTCGGTTGCGGCGGGCGAGGTTCTGGCTTTGATTTTCGCCTTGGGGGCGGCGTTTGTCGTGTGCTCGACGGGTTCGGCGCTTTCGCGCAATTCGGTCTATTCGGTGCTGCTTGCGGGCATTGCGGTGAACGCATTTTGCGGCGCGCTCGTGGGGTTCTTTATGTACACGGTGCGCGACGCGGGTATGCGCGGGTTTGTGTTTTGGTCGCTCGGTTCGCTCGAAAGGTGCGGATGGACGGAGCTTGCGGCGGCGTTTGCGCTGTGCGTGCCGTCGCAGTTTGTCGTCCTGCGGCAGTCCCGCGCAATGAATCTGATGTTGCTCGGCGAAGAGGCGGCGTTCCACGGCGGCGTCGACGTTCGGCGCGTGCGCCTTTGCATCGTTGCGGCGTCCGCAGTTATGACGGCTGCGTGCGTTTCGATATGCGGAATAATCGGCTTTGTCGGGCTTGTCGTGCCGCACATTTTGCGTATGCTCACCACGCCCGACAACCGCGCCCTCGTGCCGCTTTCGGCGTTGGGCGGCGCGCTGTTGCTTGTCTTTGCCGATGTCCTGTCGCGGACTGTTTCGCAGACCGACCCCGTTCCGATTGGCGTTATAACCGCGCTTTTGGGCGCGCCGTTTTTCGCGTTTTTATTGAAGACGAAAGGCGCGGGCAATGGTTGAGCTTTTCAAAATCGGCTTTGCGTACGCTTCGGGAAAGTCGGTGCTCGCCGACGTTTCGCTGCGCGCGGGCGACGGCGAGTTCGTCGTGCTTTTGGGCGCGAACGGTGCGGGCAAGAGCACGCTTCTGAAAATAATCAGCGGCTATCTTAAGCCGTCCCGCGGGTGTGTTCTGTACGGTTCGGAGGACATCTCGGCGATGTCGGCGGGCGTACTTGCCGCGCGCCGCTCGGTGCTCGAGCAGGAGTGCGCGATCGGCTTCGACTACTCGGTTCTCGAAACGGTAATGCTCGGCGGATTCGTCCGTGCCGATTCGCGCCGTTCGCTTTCCGAAGCCGCGTTCGATGCGCTCGAGTCGGTCGGGCTTGCGGGGTTCGGCGGGCGCGTCTACACAAAGCTTTCGGGCGGCGAAAAGCGGCGCGTACAGCTTGCGCGCGCCCTCTGCCAGCTGGGTAATCCGCGTGGAAAGGTTCTTTTGCTCGACGAGCCTTCGGCGGGTCTCGACCCCGCGCACGCACACGCGGCAATGGCTGTGGCGCGTCGGGCGGCAGACGGCGGCGCGACGGTCTTTGCCGTGCTCCACGACCCCAATCTTGCGGCGGCGTATGCCGACAAAATCGCGCTGATAAAGGGCGGCGGACTTTTCGCGTTCGGCGGCGTTTCGGAGGTGTTGGACGCCGAAAAACTTTCCTCCGTCTACGAAGCTCCCTGCGAAATTGTGCGCGGCGGTTCGCGCAGTGTGGTCTATTTCCCTCCGAAAAAATGATTGCAAAAAACGGCGTTTCTTCCGATACAAAGCGGTATGTTCAAGGAAAAGAATTTTGCGGACTACCGGGTAAATCCGTTCGACGAAATCGGCAAACGCTGGATGCTCGTCGGCGCGGGCACGAAAGACTCCTTCAATATGATGACGGCAAGTTGGGGCGGGCTCGGCTTTATGTGGAACAAGCCGGTGGCTTTCGTTTTCGTCCGCCCGACGCGCCACACTTTCGGGTTCGTCGAAAACGGCGAAATGTTCACGCTCTCGTTTTTCGACGAAAAATACCGTAAGGCGTTGCAGATTTGCGGGTCGAAGTCGGGCAGGGATTGCGACAAAGTTGCGGAATCGGGGCTGACCCCAGTGTCCACGAAGCTCGGCAATCCCGCATTCGAAGAGGCGCAGTACGTGCTCGAATGCAGGAAAATGTACGCGCAAATGCTCGACGAAAAGTCGTTTATCGACAAGTCGGCGGTGGCGAAGTGGTACGGCGATGCGTCGTTCCACAAAATGTACGTGGCCGAAATCGTCAATATTCTGGAGAAAGCCTGAGCGGCTCGGCAAAACCGCGCTTGGGCGCGGCCGACAAACTCCGCAAAAACCGCCGTTTCGAACCGCCAAAAAATTCGAAAAAGCGTCTTTTTGGGGTTGCAAAAAAAGCCGCATTGCATTTTTCTTGGGGAAATGAAGAATTTAGGCGATAAATTGATGCAGGCAAGAACCGAAAAGGGCGTTTCGGTTCGCGAGGCCGCCGACGCTACAAGACTCCGCGCCGACGTCATCGAAAATATGGAATCGGGAGCTTTCGACTACAAACTTCCCGAAATCTACAAGCGCGGCTTCCTGCGCATCTATGCGGCTTATTTGAGACTTAACGTAGACGAAATTCTCGCCGAATACGCCGCGGAATTGTCGCGCGGAAACTTCGAAGACGCAAAACGCCGCAACATACTCTCGCGCGTGGCGACTGCCGCCGCAAGCGCGACCGCAAACGTCGCCGCAGGACAGCGCGAATTCACCCCGCCGCCCGCGTCGGTCGAATCGCGCTTCGAGAATTTCGACAGGCAGGAGTCCGAAGCCGAATCCGAAACGCCCGACAATTCGTCGAAATTTATCAAGCTTGCCGCAATTTTCGGCGGCGTGATTCTGCTTGTCGTCGTAATCGTGCTGATTGTCTCGAGCGCGGTTTCGCGCAACGCTCCCGAGGAGAATCCCGACGTGCAAATCAACGCGAATATGCCCACGCAGCCCGCAGCCCCCGTGTCGCAGGCGACTGCGGCGGCGTCCAACGACATCGCGCGCCCCGAGCTTGTCTTGGCAATCACCGCCCTTTCCGACACCTACATTTTGGTCTATCCCGACATCAAAACGCCCGACGGCAAACCCGCCGACGCAATTTATACGGGGCCTTTGCAGGCGGGCGAGCGCAGGGAATTCCGCTCGGTCGTTCCGCTGATGGTAAAGCTCACCGACGCCGAACGCGTAAAAATCGAGCGCAACGGCGCGGCTCTCGACCTCAAGGGCGCGAAGGGGCTGAACCTCTTCAGGGTGCATTCCAAATAGGGCTATAACTTTAACCGAAACCCGCGCGAGCCGAACGTTTTTTTCGGCTCGTTTTGTTGGCGGGCATTCGAAAAAACAGGACAAATAAATATGCTTACACACGTTGTAATCTTCCGCACACGCAACAAGGACAAAGCCCCGATGATTCTCGAGGGGCTCGAAACGCTCAAGCAAATCGACGGCGTGAAATTTATGCACATCGGCGCGCCCGTTCCGAGCGCGCGTCCCGTGGTGGACGACTTCTTCGACTACGCGCTTGTCGTCTCGTTCGAAGACGGCGCGGCGGGTTTGAAGCGCTATGCCGAACATCCGATTCACGTCAATTTTGTCGAAAACTATTTGAAGCCCGCGGGCGGCAAACTTCTGGTTTACGACATCGGCAATGCTTAGCCTTTCGCCGAGATACGCCGACGCGTGTTCGTTTATTTTCGAGTCGGCGCGCGAACTTGGCGGACGCGCCTATTTTGTGGGCGGATGCGTGCGCGACGCGCTTTCGGGCGCAACGCCGAAGGATTTCGACATAGAGGTCTACGGGCTTGAACCGCGCGAACTCGAAAGGATGCTTTCGCGCCGTTTCCGCTTCGAGATGGTCGGCAAGTCGTTCGGGGTCTGGAAAATAAAGGGCTTCGAGATAGACGTAAGCATACCGCGCCGCGAGCGCAAGACGGGCGAGGGGCACAAGGCTTTCGACATCGAATGCGACCCGAATTTGTCGGTGCGCGAGGCGTGCGCACGCCGCGATTTCACCGTCAATGCCATCCTGTACGACTACCTTGAAGACAGGATAATCGACCCGTTCGGCGGCGAGACCGACCTCAGGAACGGCGTTTTGCGCCACACTTCCGAACGCTTTTCGGAAGACCCCCTGCGCGTGCTCCGCGCAATGCAGTTCGCCGCGCGGTTTTCGATGTCCGTAGCCCCCGAGACGGTGGAGCTTTGTTCGACGATACCGTTCGAAAATCTGCCCATAGAGCGCGTTTTCGAGGAGTGGAAAAAGCTGCTGCTCAAGGGCCGCAAAATTTCGCTCGGGCTGAATTTTCTTCGCGACTGTGGCTGGCTGAAATATTTTCCCGAGCTCGCCGCCACGAGCGGCTGCGAACAGGATCCGTTCTGGCATCCCGAGGGCGACGTTTTCACGCACACGGGCTTTGCGCTCGACGCGTTCGCGTCGGCTCGTACGGGCGACGACCGAGAGGACTTGGTTGTCGGGCTTGCGGTGCTCTGCCACGACTTCGGCAAGCCGCGCTGTACGTCGGTTGGCGACGACGGGAAAATCCACTCGTACGGACACGACATTTTGGGGCGCGAGCCGACGATAAGCTTTCTGTCGCGGCTGACGCGCGAGAAATCGCTCGTCGAAGAGGTCGTGCCGCTCGTCGAGCGTCATATGGCGATTCTCGACCTGTGGCGGTCGAACGCGGGCGATTCTGCCATTCGGCGGCTCGCGCGGAAAGTCGTGCGCATCGACAGGCTCGTGCGCGTGGATTTCGCCGACCGCAACGGACGCGGAGACCCCGAGTTCCGCGACGATTCCACTCAGGGTAAGTGGATTTCCGAACGCGCCGCCGAGCTTAGCGTGCGCGATTCCGCGCCCAAGCCCCTTGTGATGGGGCGGCATTTGCAGGCGGCGGGGCTGAAGCCCTCGAGAAAATTCGGCGAAATTCTCTCCGCCCTCTACGAAGCCCAGCTCGACGGCGAATTTTCCGATCTCGACGGCGGTCTTGCGTTGCTTCACAAGATGCTTGAAAAGGACGGTTCGCTCTGAAATAATCGGGGCATATTTAAAAATTTCAAATTTGTACGATACTAAATGTTCGAAAAAATTTTTATGAAAAAGGAAAAACACACTTCAACACAGCAATCCGAAACGAAAGAAAACCCCGCAGCCGAGCCCGAGCTCGAGCTCGACGCGGAAAGAGCCGCCGCGGATATGTGTGCCGAAGAGCAGTCGCTCAACACGGCGGACTCGAACGGCGAACTCGACAAGGTTCGCGAGGAAGCCGCAAAAAACAAAGACCTCTACCTCCGCGCCGTCGCCGACCTCGACACATACCGCCGCAAGGTTCAGCGCGAGAAGACCGAGCTTGCAAAATTCGCCCTCCAGCCGCTCATCGAAGAGCTTCTGCCGTCAATCGACCACCTCGATATGGCAATCGAAGCCGCGAAAAATTCGGACGACTCGAAGAACATTCTAATGGGCGTGGAAATGGTAAGCTCGCAAATTAAAAAGGTCTTCGCGAACTTCGGCGTCGAGGAAATCAAGGCAGAGGGCAGGGATTTCGACCCGAACACTTCCGAATGCGTCTCGCACGAGCCGTCGGAAAACGTGCCCGAAAACGGCGTCATAAAAGTCGTCCGCAGGGGCTATATGTTCAACGGCAGGCTGCTGCGTCCCGCGGCGGTCGTCGTTTCGAGCGGAGTTAAGGAGTAGTTTATTATGGCGGAAGAAGATTTTTACGATGTTCTGGGCGTGCCGAAAACCGCGACCGCTCAGGAAATCAAAAAGGCGTACAGAAAACTCGCCCTCAAATACCACCCAGACCACAACCCCGGAGACAAGTCGGCGGAGGAAAAATTCAAGAAAATTTCCGAAGCCTACGAAGTGCTCTCGAACGACGAAAAACGCGCAAAGTACGACCAGTTCGGACACGCGGCGTTTACGCAGGGCGGCGGCGCGGCATACTCGCAGGCGGGCGGCTTCGGCGGCTTCCAAGACCCGTTCGATGTCTTCGCTTCCGTGTTCGGCGGCGGCTTCGGCGGAGCGCGCAGCGGCGGCGGGGGCTTCTACGACTTTTTCGGCGGCGGAGCTTCGCACGAGCCCGACTACGACGAGCCAGAACGCGGTTCGGACATCCGCGCGGAAATAGAAATCACCCTCGAAGAGGCTGCAAAGGGCGCAAGCCGCACAATCCGCTACAACAGGATGGTCGAATGTCCCGACTGCAAAGGCATGGGGTCGAAAGACGGCGCGAGCGGAAGAAAAGTCTGCCCCAAGTGCAAGGGTAGCGGGCAGGTTCGCATGGCGCAGGGGCCCATCCGCTTTACGCAACCGTGTCCCGATTGCGGCGGCACTGGCATAAAGATAGAAAATCCTTGTCCGAAATGCGGCGGGGCGGGGCGCGTCAAGGAGCGCAACGAAGTCAAAATCGACATCCCCGCAGGCGTATACACGGGTTCGCGTCTGCGCAAGAGCGGCGCGGGCAACGCGGGCTACAACGGCGGTCAGTACGGCGACCTGTATGTGGTAATCTACGTTTCGCCCAATCCGCGTTTCGAACGCGACGGCAACGACCTTTACACCGACATCAAAATCAAGTTCACCCTCGCCGCGCTCGGCGGTCAGATTGAAATCGAAACCCTCACGGGCAAGGCGGTGCTCAAGATTCCCGCGGGCACGCAGCCCAATACCGCACTCAGAATGAAGGGCTTGGGTATGCCGAACCTTCGCGGCGGCGACAGGGGCGATTTGTATGTGCGCGTGAATGTCGAAGTGCCGACGAAGCTCAACGACGACCAACGCACGAAGCTCGAGGCGTTTGCCCGCGCGTGCGGCGACGACAAACCGTCGTCGGGCAATTCCGAGCCGTTCTACAAGAAGTTCTTCTAAGCGGCTTTCCCGAAAATTTCAGGCGGATTCGAACGCGTTTCGAATCCGCCTTTTTTTGCAGTATACAAAATTGTAGCGGGCACAAAAAAGCGTCCGTATTTTGCGGACGCTTCTCTGTTCTTATCCGCTTCTTTCGAAACGGAACGAATATAAATTCGGCTGATTAGAAACCGATGGAGGCTTTTGTGCCGAACCAAACTCTGCTTGCAGTGGTGGGTACGCTGTAGTCGTAGTCGTTGTTGTAGGCGTAGCGTACACCTGCCGAGAGCGTGCAGTAGTCGTTGAGGGCAACAACTGCGTCCGCCGAGAAGGCGAAGTAGCTGTAGCCTACGCTGTCTGCGAAGTGCTGGTTGGCGGTTGTCGTCCAGCCGTAAACTGCTGCGAGGTCGATTGTGCCCCAGTTTCTGTCGGCAATCCACTTCGTAACGGGAGCGGAGTATGTCGCGCCGGCTTCGAGCGTGTACGTGCCGAGCGTGAAGTCGTAGTAGAATGCGGCAGTCGGGCTTACGTTGAAGTCGCCGAGGAAGTCGACAGTGTCGTAGGAGACTGCGAACTTCATTTCGTGCGAGTTCTGGGTGTCGCGCGTGTATGTGTAGGCGGTGTAGCCGAGATCGAACGTGAAGTTCTTGATTTCGTATGTGATGCCCGCATAGACGTCTACTTCGCTTTCGCCGCCGAGAGCGTCGGACGAGCGCAGGGGAGTGTTCGACCATACGCCCGCGTATACTGCGAAGCCGTGGCTGAGGTCGTATGCCGCGTCAACCTGCGGGTTGAGCGATTCGCCAGCCAGAGCCTTGCCGCGGAATACGTATTCCGATTCGAAGCCGAGCGAGAGCGAAGCCGAGAACTTTTCGAATACCTTGGCGCAAACTTCTTCGTCTGCGAGTGTATTGATGGGCTTTGCTTCGGGCTGCGCCGCGGGAGCCGCTGCGGTTACTACTGCACCTTCCGCCGCATAGGACGCACAGGCGCAAGCGATTAACGATGTGATTGCTATGATTGTCTTTTTCATACTTGTTTGTAGTAGTATTTTTAAGGGAGAGACAGACTGACTGTTAATTGCGTTATTGCAAGTAAATTCGCCTAAAAAAAGAACCGACCCTGTCGTGGAATTGCCAGACAGGGTCGGCGGTGGTTACTATTCGTTCGAGAAAAACTATTCGTTGGAGAAGATTTGGAATCCGTGGTAGGCTTCCATACCGTGTTCGCCTACGTCCAAGCCTCTGAGCTCTTCGGAGCGTTCGACTCTCAAGCCGATTGTCTTCTTGATTGCGTAGAAGATTATTCCGCTGATGATAATCGAAGCCGCCGCGACTGCAACTACACCGATGATTTGCGGAACAAGGGCGTGGTCGGGCGAGAAGATGCCGACTGCCAGAGTTCCCCACACGCCGCATACCAAGTGTACCGAGAGTGCGCCGACGGGGTCGTCGATGTGGATTCTGTCGAAGAAGTATACTGCCAGTACCACGATTACGCCCGAGACCAGACCGATTACGCAGGAGGATGTAATCGATACGCAGTCCGCACTCGCCGTGATGCCTACCAGACCCGCCAAGCAGCCGTTAAGTATCATTGAAAGGTCGGGCTTCCTTTGTACGAACCAAGAGGTGAACATTGCCGCAAGCAGACCCACCGCAGCCGAGAGGGCTGTTGTCGTGAAGACGTATGCCACCATTGTGGTGTCGGCGGAGAATACCGACGCGCCGTTGAATCCGAACCATCCGAACCAGAGGAGGAACACGCCGAGTGTCGCGAAGCCGAGGTTGCTGCCGGGGATTGCGTGCGTCTTGCCGTTTACATACTTGCCGATGCGCGGGCCGACCATAATTGCGCCTACGAGTGCCGCCCAACCGCCTACGGAGTGTACGAAGGTAGAACCTGCGAGGTCGTAGAAGCCCAAGTCCTTGAGCCAGCCGCCGCCCCATCCCCACGAGCCTATGAGCGTGTATCCGAACGCCGCATAGATGAAAGCGAAGATGATGTATGCGTTAAGCTTGATTCTTTCGGCAACCGCGCCCGAGACGATTGTTACGCCCGTAGCCGCGAACATGCCTTGGAAGATGAAGTCGGTCCAGTACGAGTAGAGACCGCCGTTGTAGTCGATTGCCGCGCCGTCGGGAGCGCATACTCCGAACCCGCCGAACCCGAGGAACTTTCCGAGAATCCAGCTGTCCCCTGGGTACATAAGGTTGAAGCCTATCACAACGTACGTAACCAGACCGATTGCCACCGTGATGATGTTTTTGGTCAGGATGTTCACGCTGTTCTTCGCGCGGCACAAGCCCGTTTCGACGAGTGCGAACCCAGGATGCATTGCGAACACGAGAATCGCGCCGAGCAAAATCCAGAGGTTGTTAACCGTAAACATTTCGGCGGACACCTTCGGGGCTGCCGCCGCCGCTTCCTCGGCGTGGGCGCATACGCAACCCAGAGCCGAAAGGGCGGTCAATGTCAAAATTTTCCTGTTCATAGCCGTATATTGAATTGAGATGAAATATTCTATTGTGTTTTAGCCGATTGCGTCGGGACCCGTTTCGCGCGTTCTTACGCGGATGCATTTCTGCAGGTCGAGGACGAAGATTTTTCCGTCGCCGATGTGGTCGGTCTGCGCGCCCTTGATGATGGATTCTACCGTGATGTCTTCGAACTCGTCGTTGACGCCGATTTCCAAGCGAACTTTTTTGAGCAGGTTCACTTCGATTTCGTTGCCGCGATAGTTCTCGCTATATCCTCTTTGCCTTCCGCAACCGAGGGCGTTAGTTACTGACAGCCTGTAAATTTGGTTCTTGAAGAGTTCCTTCTTCACGTCGCCTAATTGTTCGGGCTTGATGTATGCTATTATGAGTTTCATTGCAGTAGCTTTGTTAAGATGCTTACGGCATTGATATAAGCAGACGGCGTGCCAGTTTTTGCGAAACGTCCTAACTTGCTGAAAATGACGCTGCGGCGCGAAACGGCGCGTGAAAACCTCAAAATTGTCGCACTACCATTTTGTAGTGGCTACAGTATTGTCGCTACAAAATTGTAGCGTCAGGGTCGGGTTACCGCCGCCGCGCGGTTTGCGATTTTGCCGTTTTTTTCTTGAGATACCGCCGCCGAAATGCGACTGTATATATACATATGAAAGACACTCCCAAGATGCCTGTTGTCCAGAAGCGCAGAATCGACAAGTTTTGCGTGTTCGTCTACTTTCTCGTGGCGGCGATGTTCTCGACGCAGGTTGCTATAATCGTTTGGGGATATTTGGGTTAGGGAATTTTTTGCGATATGTTTCAGGATAGTCCGCTTTATTCGATTTTGTCGCTCGGCGTGGCGGCTTGGCTTTTCTACACTTGGCTCGGCGACCTTCAATACCTGCGCAAAAACGGAACGCCGCGCAGGGGCGCGTTTGCGGGGGCGACTCCCGCGCCCGTCGGCTTGTGCGTTTTCGGCGCGGTTGCGGCGTTGCTGCTCTTGGCGGCAAACACGGCGGCGGAGTCGGCGTGCGGGGTTTCGTCCGAACAGACAAAGGTTGCGCCGTGGGCGTTGCTTTCGTGGGTGGGGGCTGCGTTTGTAGAGGAGCTTATTTTCCGCGGATATTTGGTCGTCCAAAACAGGGGCAGGGCTGTATTGGTCGCAAGCATATTCTTTTTCTCGTTCGTGTTCGCGGCGGGACATCCGTTTTTGTGGAACTACGAAGTGCCCGACGGCGCGTCGCTTTTCGGCGGAACGTGGTCGTTCAACCTTTCCGCCCAGCCGCTGATTAACACGCTTGCGGTTTTCGAGTGCTCGCTGCTTTTCTACGCGCTCAGATTCGTTCCGCAAAACGCGTCGCGCTCGCTGTTGCCCTGCGTTTGCGCGCACGCCGCCTACAACTGCGGAGTTTTTGCGATAAAGCTCTGTCAGGGGTTTGTCGGATGGTGAAATTTCTGAAGAAAAACTTTCTGTTTCTCGCGCCGATGGCGGGCTTTTCGAACTCGGCGTGCAGGCTGATTTGCAGGGAGTACGGCGCGGACGGCGTCGTCGGCGAATTCGTCTACAGCAGGGCGGTTCTGAGCGGGGCGCAGAGGGTGCTCGAAAAAATGGCGTTTTCGGAGGCGGAACGCCCCGTAGGCATCCAGATTTTCGGTTCGGACGCGGGGGAAATCGCGGAGGCGGCGTCGCTTGTGGAGGAGCGTTTTGCGCCCGATTTTATCGACATCAACTTCGGATGTCCCGCGCCCAACGCAACGCACGCGGGGGCGGGTTCGGCTTTGCTGAAAAATCCGAAGCAGATGTGCGCGATAATTTCGGCGGCGTCGCGGGCATTGAAGCGCACGCCGATTACGGCGAAAATGCGCACGGGCTGGGACAGCCAATCGATAATAGTACCCGACGCGGCGCAGGCTCTCGCCGATTCGGGGGCGCAGATGATAACGCTTCACGGGCGCACGAAAGCCCGCGGCTACGAGGGCGACGCCGATTGGGACTTGATTGAAGCGACGGCGCGGACGGTGTCCGTGCCCGTCATCGGCAACGGGTCGGTCGAGAAACTTTCGGCGGAGCGGCTTCGGGACAGTGCGTGCGCGGGGTTTATGATAGGCAGAGCCGCGCTCGGCAATCCGTGGATTTTCCAAGCAGTTCGGGCAAAGCTCGACGGCGGCGAATATTCCGAGCCGTCTCCGAGCGACCGCGCAAGGCTTGCGCTGCGCTATGCGCAGATTGTCTCGGGAGGGGAATATTCGGGCATCGACGCCGAAAATCTGACGCACGCAAAGGTGCAGATTATGCGCTTTCTGAAAAATTCGGCGGGCTTTAAAAAGTTGCGCATTGCCCTTAAAAACATCAATACTTTGGACGAATTAAAGAATTTGCTATGCGACTATATTTGACATTTTTTGCCGCGCTTTTTGCCGTATCCGCGCTTTTTGCCGAAAGTCAGGCGGAGTTTTTCGCAAGCGCGATGAAGTTCTTCCTGCGCCGCGACTATCCCGCCGCAAAGGAGATGTTCCGCCAGACCGAAAACGCCGAAGGGCAGTACGGCGCGCTTTCGCGTTTTTATCTCGCCTCAATCGCGGCGAACGAGGGCGACAAAAACGCGTACGATTTGTTCGAGCGGTCTCTTAAAAATCCGCCGAAAGATTCGCTGTGCAGGGTCGCGGCGCAGTATGCGAAGTTCGCGATTGCAAATTCGCAGTACAAGCGCATTGCCGCCGCGCTCGCGCCGATTGTAGAGGCGGGGAAGTCGGATTCGCTCGTTGACTGGTACTATGCGTACGCGCTGTACGAATCGGGCGAAAAGGCGAAGGCTTCGGAGTTTTTCGCGGGCGCAATAAAAAAATATTTCGGCGACGCAAACGCCGTGGGAATGGACGTTTTCGTCGAGGCCGCGGCGGACGGCGAACCTTTCGCGAAGTCCTTTCCCGCCGATTCGCTGCCAGTTTCGACGGATGTCGGCAGGGCGCGCGCGGAGATTTTCGGGGGCAAAAAAATAACCGTTCCGCAGGACAAAACAAGCGTGCTTGCGCAGATTGTTCTTGCGGAGTCGGGCGCGGATGTCGACGAAAGGCTTCTGGCTTCGGAGGTGTACAAATTCAGGGACGCGCCGTTTGCTTGGCGCGGTTCGCTTGTACTCGCGCGGATTGCGATTGAAAAAAAACGGTATGCCCAAGCCGAGATTTACGCGCGCGACGCCGAACTTCTTGCGCCGCTCGATTTCGAATCGCTAATGCCCGTCTATATGACACTCGGCGACGCGTGCAGGCTCGTGAAAAAATACGACGACGCGCGCTATTACTACCAGAAGATTTTTATGCGCCGCAAGGTCTACGGCGAGCCCGCGGCTGAGTCGCTCTACAAGACGGGGCTTTGCTGGTTCGAGCAGGGCGACTGGAGCAAGGCGCACGCGTATTTCGAGCGCGTATTTGTCGCGTACTTCAATTTCGAATACTGGGGGAGCAGGGCGTATTACTACGACGCGCGCGCCCTCTATTCGCTCGGCTTAAGCCGCGACGCGAACGCGACGCTTCTCGAATATTTCCGCCGTGCGAAGGACACGAAGTCGGAAATCTACAAAGAGGCGAAGTCGTTCTACTCGCAGATATAGCGGCGGGCTTGTCGCTAAACGGCATATCGTTGGATTTTATTGTCTTCGGAACGGCTTCGGGCGACAAAACGTTTGACACTTTCCCGCCCGACTTTAGCCTGTCCGTATATGAAAAGGCGCAATTTTTTGGGAGGTGCTGCGTTGCTTGCGGGCGGGTTTGCTTCGTCGGACGCGTTCGCTGCGGACAACGTCGAAAGTGTGAAGTTTTCGGTCTTTGCCGATATGCATTTCCGCGTCGGCAACTATAACTGGACGGTCGAGCGGATGGCGCAGATTCTCGAGCGCGCCCGCAAAAACAAAGTCGACTTCATAATCCACTGCGGCGACTTGTGCCACAACGTGAAAACCGCCGCCCCCATACTCGACCAGTTCAACAATTTCGAGCTGCCCCACTACCACGTTATGGGCAACCACGATTTCGAGGCGACAAAAACGCTCGAGGATGTCGTAAACGCCTATCAAATGAAGAACGGCAATTTCTATTCGTTCGACAGGGGCGCGTTCCGTTTCATAGTTCTTGACACAAACTATTTCCACCGCAAGGACGGCTCTATTATGCACTACGCATCGTCTACGGCGTACGAAAAGTGCCACCAGAAAGAGGCGGTTCTAACGCCCGAGCAGCTGTCGATGTTGCGCGAAAAAATCTCGACGGCAAAAGGCCCGTGCGTGGTTTTCTCGCACCACGGTTTCAAGTACACGAGCGGAATAACGAATGCGGACGAGGCAAAAAAGGCTGTCTTCGAATCGCAGAAATTCCCCGTGATGTGGATAAACGGACACCACCACCGCAACAGTCTCAAGCTCGAAAACGAAGTTGCGTTCTTCAACCTCAACAGCACGACTTCTGAGTGGGTCGGCAAGCCACACCAAGCCTATCCGCAGGAGATGATGAAAAAGTGTCCCGTCTCGAAACACGAGCTTCTCTTCGATACGCCAGTGCATGCAATCGTAACGATTACGCGGGACGGCGAATTTACAATCGACGGGATGGAGGGGAAAATGTTTATGGGCATAACCCCCGAAATGACGGGCAACAAATCGCACGACGCCGAGGGTCTGCCCGTGGAGGCAAAGGTGCTTTCGGCGCACTTCAAGTTGTATCCGCCGAAGCCGAAGCGGTAAAACCGCGCGGTTTTCGCGAATTGCGCGCCGACATTTATTTGTACTATTTTGATTTTTTCGGAAGTTCCGCGCGGTATCGTTTGACTTGCGCGGAACTTTTTTTTATCCGTTTTGCGATGATTTTAATTGCTGATAGTGGTACTACAAAAACCGACTGGCGCGTATGCGGCGCAAACGGCGCGGTCGAACGCATTTCGACGGAGGGAATCAACCCCGTCTTCCAGTCGCCCGAAAAGCTCGACGAAGTTTTGCGGACGGCACTCAAGCCCAAGCTCGACGGCGCGGCGGTTTCGAAAATATATTTCTACAGTGCGGGCATAGCGGCGTCGCACGAGGCTACGGCGGCTCTGCTTGCGGCGTTCGAAAAGAATTTTTCGGACTGCGAATTTTTCGTCGAAACCGACAAGTTGGGTTCGGCGCGCGCCCTCTGCGGGCACTCGGCGGGTATCGCCTGCATAATGGGCACGGGGTCGAACTCGTGCTTTTACGACGGCGGAAAAATCGCAATCGACAACGTCGGCGGCGGCTTCATTCTGGGCGACGAAGGCGGCGGGGCGTCGCTCGGCAGGCGGCTGCTTTCCGACTTCATACGCGGGCTTCTCCCCGAGCGCGTGGCTTCGGCAATCCGCGAACGCTACGGTCTGGACTACTTCAAAATCATCGACAACGTGTACAAACGCCCGATGCCCAACAGGTACTTGGCGTCGTTCTCGCCGTTTATCGAGGAGTTTCTCGACGAGCCGCACATTTGCGAAATCGTCGATTCGCAGTTCGACTCTTTCATACGCAGAAACGTGTTGCGCTTCGACACTGCGAAATATCCGATGAACGCGGTGGGGTCGGTTGCGCATTTCTTCCGCAAAAATCTCGAACGCGCGGCGGAGCGCAACGGCGTTCGGCTCGGGCGCATTCTGAAGTCGCCGATTGACGCGCTTGTGGAGTACCATTCAAAGGATTTGTAAAATATGTCGTTCTTCAAACCCGATACGCAGCGTTCGTTCTACAAGTGGGAAATCCTGATTTTCCTCTGGATTGCGTTTTTCCTCAATCAGGCGGACAGGCAGATTTTCAACGTTCTGTTGACCTCGATTCAAAGCGATATGCACCTGAGCGACACGCAAATGGGGCTTATCGCCACGATTTTCAACTTCGCCTTCGCCGTACTCGTGCCCGTTTCGGGACTTTTGGGCGACAGAATGAGCAAGCGCAACATCCTTGTGTTCAGTATTCTGCTTTGGAGCATTGCAACGTCGATGACGGGGCTTAGCCACACAATGTGGATGTTCATTCTCTTCCGAAGCTTGGCGACTGGAATGGGCGAAGCCGCCTTCGGACCCGCCTACATTTCGACGCTCGCCGACTACCACAAGGAGACCCGCGCGCTGGCGATGAGCATCCACCAGACAAGCTACTACTTCGGCGTGATTGCAAGCAGTATGATTGCAACGTATATCGGCGGATTGTTCGGCTGGCGAATCGCGTTTGTGGTTTTCGGCGCGGTCGGCGTGCTCCACGGAATTTTGATGTTTATCAGAATGCGCGACGCGCCCAAGCACCGCGCCGAATGCGCTTCGGCAAAGCCCGCCGAAAAGCGGGATTCCGACGGGGCGAAACCGCCGAGTCTGCTCGATTCGCTTTCGATTATATTCCGCGTGCCGACCGCCGTCATAGTGATGGTTTCGTTCAGCGGTCTGATTTTCGTGCTGACCGGCTATCTTACTTGGATGCCCGCGTATCTCGAAACCGAAATCGGCATGTCGAAAACGGCGGCGGGTTTCAATGCCGTTTTCTACACGCACATTGCCGCGTTCGTCGGCGTTGTGCTCGCGGGTCGGATGTCGGATATTGTGGCGCGCATCAATCCCGCGAACAGAATTCTAATGCAAAGCGTCGGGCTTTTGGTCGCCGTGCCGTTCATCGTAATGATGGGTTCGGCTTCCGCGGAAATTCTGATTTTTGTCGGGCTTGCGGGCTTCGGCTTCGCGAGGGCGTTTTTCGACGCAAATACATATCCCGTGCTCTACGACGTAATTCCCGAGAAATACAGAAGTTCGGCTTCGGGCATTATGCTGATGGTCGGCTTCGGGTTCGGTTCGCTCGCGGCGGTGATACTCGGACATCTCAAGCCGATACTCGGTTTGAGCTTGGGAATATCGCTGCTTGCCGCGGTTTGGGTGCCGTGCTCGCTGCTGCTTTTCATAGGCTACAAATTTACATACCGCCGCGACTTCGCAAGACGCGAAGCCGTGGACGCCGCTTCGCAATAGTCCGCTTCCCGACGGGCACAAAAAAAGGACATCGGTTCGTTTCGATGTCCTTTTTGTTTTGCGGCTGCCTACTTCTGCTTGGCTTTCGCCTCGTTTACAAATTCGACGATTTTTTTCATCATCAAATCGTTCTCCCATTGCGGGGCGGGGTGGCGCGCCTCCGTTACGGGCACAAGCTCCTTCTTCGTCCTGATGTTGTTGTAGGCGGCAAACGAACTTGTCGGCTCGCAAACGTCGTCGGCGTAGTGGATTGTGAAGATGGCGGGGCACTTGACGCGCTCGGCGAAGTTTACCGCATCGAC
Organism: uncultured Opitutales bacterium; assembly: GCA_900548275.1. GTDB lineage: Bacteria > Verrucomicrobiota > Verrucomicrobiia > Opitutales > Intestinicryptomonadaceae > Merdousia. The sequence goes on from URJY01000003.1 coordinate 167,691, forward strand.
ATAGCGGGCGGCTTCGGCTTTTTCGCGGTCGAAGTTGCCGTTTGCGTCCCTTGTCTTTACGAAGTGCGGCCAGCCCGTGGTGCGGTTTACGAAAATGCCCGTGTGGTCGCACAGTGCGGGATATTTTGCGACAAGCAGCGTGATTTTGTCGCTGTAGAGTGCCGCGCCCGCAATCGCCTGCCCCGCGCCCTGACTGCCGCCGTAGATGACGATGTTCCTGCCGTCCCATTGCGGTTGCGCCATTGCAACGTCGATGGCGCGCATAACGCGCATAAAGGCGGTTCTGAAGAAAATGGTCTCGCGCGAATTACTGTTTCTGACATCGTAGCCCCTGAGCGTCGTGCGCTGCAGGTTGCGGTAGAACTCGTTCGGTTTCCCGTTCGGGATTCCGTGCACATTGAAACTCATCGCGAGGAAACCGTTATTAGCCCAGTCCCCCGCGATGCTCGACGAATACACGCCCGCGCCCTGCGGCAGCAGAATTATCGGCAGCGATTTCGGCGCGGAATTTTTCTTCATCGTTATGTACGCGCTGAGTTTGCCGTTGAACGTGTCCGCCTGTACGTCGAAGATGTCGTACGCGCTCGTGGGTTTGTTCACGCGCGTCAACTTTACGTTCATCGGGATGTCTTTTAGTATCTGCTTTTGCCTGTTCCAGAAGGCGTCGAAGTCGCGCGGCGCGGGTGCGCTGGGCTTGATTTTGAGGGGGGCGAAACCTGCGCCCGCAAGCATATCGACCCGCGCGGGCTTTTTGTCGGCGGCGGCGGGGATGTTCACGAAAATCTTGCACTTCAGAAAGCCCGCTTCGTCGAGCGTACCGACCGACCTGTATTCGCCGTTCGCGTCGGTTTCGCCCGAAAAATCGAGGCGCGGCGGCACCGAGTCTTTCGTGATGTTGCCGTCGAACGTGATGCCCGAAACGGGCTTGCCGTCGCGCTTTACGGTCAGCTTGAAAGCCGCCTCTTCGCCGATTTTGTAGACCGCACTTTCGCGTTCGGCTTTGAGCGTTATTTCGTAGCCGTTGGCAGTCTTCGTTTCGGCTTGCGCAAAGACCGCAGCGAGCACGGTCAGCAGGGCGGTCAGGAATTTTGGCGTTCTCATAACTTAGGGTTTGCCCCGTTAGAACTTGATTTCTTCGGCGTCCTTCCAGAGCGACTCAATTCCGTAGAGACCGCGCTGTTCGGGCAGGAAAATGTGCGCCATAAAGTCGAACGCGTCGACGACAACCCATCCGCTCGACGTATTGTAGTCGCGCCCGACCGATTTTACACCGAGGTCTTTGAGAGTCCGTTCAAGCTCGCCCGCAAGCGCGCGCAGGTGCGGCTCGGAGTTCGCCGTGGCGATGATGAAGTAGTTTGTAATCGGCGATTTCCCGCGAACGTCGAGCACCTTGATGTCGTCCGCCTTTTTGTCGTCGAGAGCCGTACGGCACTTTTCGACAACTTCAAGCGTGGGGTCGAGCTTCTTCGCCGCCGTTTTCTTGACGGTTGTCTTCTTTGCAGCCGTTTTCTTTACCGCGGTTTTCTTCGCAGCGGTCTTCTTTGCGGGGGCTTTTTTGGCGACGGTTTTCTTCGTCGCGGTTTTCTTGGCTACCGTTTTTTTCGCCGCCGTTTTTTTTGCGGGAGATTTTTTTGCCGTGGCAGCCTTTTTGACTGCCGTTTTCTTTGTGGTTGTCTTTTTTGCTTTTTCCATATCAGGTATTATATAATTTGTTTTTCAAAATATAGTTTTCGACTTCGGTGTCGAGCATATTAAGATGCCGCGCGCCGCGGGCGAGGGCGTTTCTGATTTCCGTAGAACTGTGCGGCACTGGCGCGAAATCGAAAAATTTCAGCCTTATGAAACTCGGCAGGCGCGACGTGTCGGCATCGAAACCTTCGCGAGCCGCGCACGCAAACGATACTATTTTCGAAAGCTCCCCAATCTCGTACCACTTCGGAAGTTTTGCGATGTGGTCGGCTCCCACAATCCATATTATATCTTTTCCCGAATTTTCGGCGGCGAGGTGTTTTGCAGTATCTATCGCATAACTCGTGCCGCCGCGCGTTATTTCGAACGTCGAAATACTGTGGGGCGGGGCGAAGTTGCGCAGCGCGATGGAGAGCATATCGAGCCTGTTTTGCGCGCTCGAGTGCACGGGCGCGTCGCGCAGGGGTGCTTGGAACGCGGGCACGAAAACGACTTCGTCGACGGTATTCGTTTCTGTCTCTTATACACATCTCCGAGCCCACGAGACAAGAGGCAATCTCGTA
>URJY01000004.1 GCA_900548275.1 uncultured Opitutales bacterium
GGGTTTTACTTTTCCGAAAAGATTTACGCGGAGAGGGAGGGATTCGAACCCCCGGTACCGTTTCCGGTACATCTGATTTCGAGTCAGATACGATCGACCACTCTGACACCTCTCCTTGTTTTAAAAGCCTTTTACGTTATTTTTTTCGGCGTCTCTGTCAATACTTTTTTTATCTTTTCTTTCTCCGATTTTAGAGGTTTTTCCTATCTCGTTATTATTGAAAGCCATTTCCCGATTTTTTCCCTGCAGTCGGGCGGCATTATCGACGGGGTTTCCGCCACGGAATCCAGCTCCTTTATCGTGCGCTTGGCTATTTCGCGGATTGCGGCTCTATAATCGCGCCCGTTTTTTGCGTAGATTTCCCCCGCGTTCAGAATCAGTGTGCGGGTTCGCGGGTAGAACGAGCTCATCAAGTTCCACGGTGGGCATTCGTCGAAGTCCGCGCAATCGCCGCCGCCCCGAAAATCCGTTCGCAGCAGCACGGCGGGTTTGTCGGCGAATTTGGCGAACATATATTCCACAACTGTTCCGCTGTCGAGTTCGGTTCCGTCGTAATTGAACAATGCGGCGTCGCACGAAAGCAAAGCGTCGATATCGGCGTTGCGGATATCCTTCGGATGTTTGCCGCGCGATTCGAAATTCTGCGGCAAAATGCACTCATATTTCCCGCCCGACGCCTCCCCTATTGCCTCCGCGAGCAATGCGTTGCCCGCAAGTTCCTTGTGGTCGAAAAGTCCCCCTGCGAAGTAAATTTTCATTGTCTATCGGCGTTGCGATTTCATTGCCTGCAACGTTCTTACCCGCGGCAGGAAGTATGCGATTCCGCCCAAGAGCGGGAAGAAAGAGCAGAGTCTGTAGACGAACTGGATGTCCGTGTAGTCGGCGATTTTTCCGAGCACGGCGGACGAAATTCCCGCGATGCCGAATGCGAACCCGAAGAATATTCCCGACACAAGTCCGATTTTCATCGGCAGCAGTTCCTGTGCGTACACGAGGATTGCCGAAAACGCCGACGATATTATCAGACCTATGATTATGCTCAAGACGACCGTCCAGAAAAGGTTGGCGTACGGCATTGCGAGCGCGAACGGCGCAGAACCCAGAATCGACCACCAAATCACGAGACGCCTGCCGTATTTGTCGCCGATAGGCCCGCCCACGAGCGTCCCGAGTGCCGCCGAGAACAGGAACACGAAAAGCATTATCTGCGACGTTTCGACATCCACGCCGAATTTCGACATCAAATAAAATGTATAGTAGTTCGAAAAGCTGACCGTGTAGAAGTTTTTGGAAAAGACAAGAAACATCAAAATGCCCATCACAAACCAAACCGTCTTTTTCGGCAGCAACGAAACCCCGTCGACCGAAGACGCGGCGGCTGCGGCGGCATTCTCGGCTACGAGCCCCGCGCCCGCGCTCCTTATTCTGCGCGAGTACCACAGACATGCGGGGATGAGCGAAATCATCGCCAGCACAGCGAGAACCGCGAACTTAGCCACTCCCGCTTGGTCGCGCACGAAAAGCGCGGCGAGCAGCGGCCCGAGCGAATAGCCGGTCGAGCCGCCGACCTGAAATATCGACTGCGCCAACCCGCGCTTTCCGCCCGACGCGAGCGAAGTCAGACGCGACGCCTCGGGGTGCACGACCGAAGAACCTATCCCCGAAATGAAAACGGCTCCCATCAGCGCGTACAGACCGTTTGCGTACGCTATGCAAATAAGCCCGCTCATCGTGCAGAACAACCCGAACGGCAGAAACCAACCCGCGGGTTTTTTGTCGAACACATAGCCGAATATCGGCTGCATTATCGACGACGAAATTTGATACGTAAGCGCAATCAGCCCGATTTCGCCGTATGTCAGATTCAAATTGGTTTTCAGCAGAGGATAGATTGCCGAAATAATCGACTGCATCGCATCGTTCAGCCCGTGGGTCATACTGAGAGCCGCGAGAATCCCGAAAAGAAATCCGCCTGTACTTTTCTTTAACATTCCGACATTGTCGAATCGGCAAAACAAAGTTCAAGTAAAATTTGCAGGGCGACCATCGGGGGCGATTTCCGTCCCCCCCCCACCCTGTCAACGCCCAAAGATTCGCCAGAATATAATTGCAAGAATAAGCTATATTTCGGGTTGACAGGGGAAATTCGGTTGGCTAACTTTATACCGAAAAAACCCAAATATTTCAACTCATAACAAAAACGTATAAAATGAAAAAACTGATAGCTATCATACTTCTGTTCGCGTCGGTTGCGGCTACCGCGGCGGAAACAAACAAAACTGTCCCACGCCGCAAACCGCTTACCGCAAATGTCGGCGTGGTCGGCGTCGGACTCGACACCTACTGGAAGCAGTTCGACGGATTGCGCGATGTAATGCTCGACAAGCTCGCCACGTTCAAGGCAAAGGTCGATAAAAACGGCGTCAAAACCTTCGATTTCGGGCTCGTCGACAATGCCGTCGAAGCCCGCAAGGCTCTCGAAAAAATGCGCGCCGCCGACTTGGACATCCTCTTTGTCGATATGGTCACATATGCGACCTCTTCGACCTTTATGCCGATTGCGCGCGAGCTGAAAATTCCGATTGTCCTCGTCGCGCTTCAGCCCTCCGATGCGATGCCCTACAAAAAGGCGACGACTTTCATTCAGCTCTGCAATGACGACATCTGCGCCGTGCCCGAATTTACCGACGTCGCGATACGCCTCGGCAACCCCGTCGCCGACGTAATCATCGGCAAGCGCAACGGCGACGCACTCGCCGACGGCGAAATCGCCAAGTGGTGCAATGTTGCGAAAGTTTTGCACGACCTGCGCCGCGCCAGAATCGGACTGATGGGGCACGCCCTCGAAAACATGTACGACATGCAGGCCGACCCGACTGCGGTTGCGCGTACGTTCGGCTGCCACGTGGCACTCTGCGAACCCGACGAAATTCTCAAGCATTTCCTCGAAGAGGACGCACCTGCGGTTGAAGCCATGAAAAAGCGCATACTCTCGTTCTTCGACACGCCGAACCCCGTTTCCGACCCGATTACCACAAAGCTTACGGATGCCGACCTCGACACCGCCGCGCGCGCTGCGGTCGCGCTCGAAAAGTTTGCGGCGGAACGCAATCTCGACGGTTTCGCATACTATTACGAAGCGTTGCCCGACACGCAAATGCGCCGTCTGGTTACGAATTTCATCGTCGGCAATTCGCTGCTTACCGCCGCGGGATTCCCGATGTGCGGCGAGTTCGACATCAAGAACTGCATTGCGATGATGATTATGGACAGGCTCGACATCGGCGGAAGTTTCGCGGAATTCCATCCCGTCGATTTCTCGCGCGACACGATTCTGGTAGGGCATGACGGCCCCCACCACATCAACATAGCCGACGGCAAACCCGTTTTGCGTTCGCTCAAGAAGTACCACGGCAAGCCGGGGGCGGGCGCGGGCGTCGAATTTAAAATCAAGGAAGGTCCGATAACGCTGCTTTCAATCGGCGTAAAGGCCGACGGCTCGTTCAAATTCGTCGTTGCGGAAGGCGAATCGACTGCCGGCGACGTTCCGCCGACGGGCAACACGAACACGCACGGCAAGTTCAAGCCCGACGTGCGCACGTTCCTGCGCAAATGGTGTATGGAAGGGCCTACGCACCACTTCGCGCTCGGTATCGGACACCACGCCGACGAAATCTCGAAGGTTGCAAAGGCACTCGGCATCGAATGCGTAGTCGTTACCGACCAGCAAAAATAGCGCGTCGATTCAGACAAAAAATACACGAAAACGCCGAAGATAAATTCGGCGTTTTTTGTTTTCCGCAATATTGGAAAAAACAAAACAGAAGGAGCGCACAACACAGCACAAAAGTGCGGCTACTATTTTTTCTTGTAGCGGATATTAATGACTGGCTCGCCCAAGTCCATAGTCAGCAAACGGCGCATACCCCTATCGAGAAAAAACAGGAAATAGATGAATCCAAACAGTACAAACAAACAGATTACAATGCTTAGTATCGTAGACAAGATTGTCGGTTCGCTTTCCATCGTTCCTCCTTTTCGGTTTTGAGTATCGCACAAAATTTTTATAAATCAACGGAAATCGGCAGGAATAACCGAGCCGTAGAATGCAAGCACATCTCCCACTCGACACAAAAAAAAAGGAGACCGCCGCAATGGGCAGTCTCCTTTTTGTTCCCGTTTCGAACGGCGAAAATACTGGTGCCCCGCCCTATTTCAGGCAGGAGGAAATATCGTATTTTCCGCGTATGAATTTGCACGAAACGCCGTTCGACTTGCAGATTTTTTCGAACTGTTCGCCGAATTTTTCCGAGTGCGTTGCGTCGTTTTTTTCGTTCGGATAGAAGAGGAAGAACTCCGTCTTTGTCTTGCGCGCGGCGGCGTCGCCGACAAGGGCGGCGGGCGAATACTGCGCTATGTATTTTTCGACGGAAGCGCGGTTCTTAAGCCAGTTGTCGAAATCGGAGAAACCGAATGCGTGTGCGCCGTATCCGATTTCGGGAATCCACGAGCGCATTTGCACAGGGTCGAGCGAAGTCTGCGCCGCATAGGCGGCTACGAACGCAACGTCCGACTTGCCCGAAAGCGCGGCGTACAATGCGGAACACGCGCCCGCAGAACCGCCCGCCAAGCCGATTTTCGAGGCGTCGATATTCCACTTGTCGGCGTTCGACTTTACGAAATCGACCGCGGCAACCGCGTCGGCGAGGGGAGCCGAAACGGGCGGGAAAATGTCGGCATCGCTCGCGTCCTGAATGAAGCGGTAGTCGGCGCAGACAACCGCAACCCCGCGCGAAAGCAGTTCGGAAATTTGCGCGGCAATCAGCCCGTCGACCGTCGAACCCGACGTCCACGCGCCGCCGTGGAAGTAGACTACCGCGGGGGTCTTTGAAGTCGCATTTTTCGGCAGCCACACGTCGAGCTTCTGTTTGGCGTGCGTTCCGTATGCGATGTTTTCGAACGTGGCGGCGGGCACGGTGCAGAGCTGTTTTGTTGCCATATCGCCGAAAACGTACTTGTCGGCGGGCTTGCGTCCGAAGACCGCGGCGACGGCGCGAAGCATAGAGTCGCCCTCGCGCAGGGTGGGAATCAAAAACGAGCCTTCGGTGTATTCGTTCCAACCGTTAACCAAAACGGCGCGGGGCGATTTTTGCGATTTCTCGGTGAAGGCTTTTGCGTCGCGCAAAAGTTTTTCGAATTTGTCGCCCGTAACGTTTTTGGCGATTGTCCCGTACGGATATTCCGCCTTCTTCCACGGAAATTCGACGTCGGCGCGGCAGCGCGGCGAGCTGTCCCAGCCGCTTGTGGCAACGGGAATGAACTTCATCGGCGTGTCGGCGTAGTAGTTCCAAGTGAGCCTGTGCGCGTCCGCCATCTGCGAATATTCGAAGACCCACTGGCGTTTCGCGGCGTACTTTCTGAAATCGGGAATCGCGCTCGGGTTGACGTTGTAGTTGCAGAGCGAGTCGAACTGCGCGGCAGCGTAGTCGTCGAAGTTCTTCCTGCCGAAAACCATCCCCGACCAGTGGACGGGCTTGCCGCAGTATTTAATGGAAACGGCGTCCGCCTTTTTCAAAAGCTCCCGCGTTTTTTCCGCGCCGCCCATATCCTTCATAAAGTTTGCCGCCGCGAATATCGAAAAATACGGCTTTCCGTCGACGTGCCAGTAGTTGGACTTTGTGAAATAGTTCTTTGCGCAGTATTCGATGGCGTTCAAAAACTCCTCGGGAGTGCGCGAAAGCGGCTGCAACATCCTTCGCGGCTTGCCGTATTCGGGGCGGAATGCGTCGCGGCGGTCGTGGTAGCACCACATTATGGCAAACTTCATTTTGTCGCTGTTCGGGGCTTTCAAAAAGCCCTGCTCGAGCGATTCCGACATCGTCTGGATTCCGTCGCCGTAGAAGTACCAGTCGTACAAGAACACGTCGATGCCGCTGTTAGAGGCAAGCTCAATCTCCTTTGCGAGGTCGTCGGGCGACTTGCCGTCAAGATAGCCCATCAGCGGCTTCATCGGTTGCCTGTGCCCCTTGAAGCGCGGGACGGCGGTTTTCACAAATTCCCATTCCGTCCAGTTCTTGCCGAACCATTTTTCGCCCTCGGGGTAGACGTGCCAATGCGGATAGTATATGCAGACAACCTCGGTTTTTTGCGCCGCCTGCGGCTCCTGCGGTTTTTGCTCCGATACGCAGCCCGTTGCTGCAAACCCGCACGCCAAGACGGCGGACAATGCGGAAATGAATTTGGTAGTTTTTTGTTTCATATTGGGAATGTTTTGTTTCTTGTTGAAAATATTCGTTTAAAAGTCGGCGGTGTTTTGTCAAGAGTAAAACCGATAAACCATCCCGAGCATACAAACATTTTGCCTCGGACAATCGATTTCAAGCAAGAGGGAATCCGACCCGCTTCGATTTATCCAAAAAATCAAATTAAAAGCCAATAAATCAATAATTGCTTGACCTGTCAACGGGAATCCCTCATACGTTTGAAGTATGAAAACATTTGCATATTCCATGACGGCGGCACTTGCGTTTTGCCTGCCGCAAATTTCCCCAGCCGAACAAAACGACGTGCTTCGGTATATCGACGGACGCGGAGAAATCAGGAGCGCGTTGGAATGGAGCCAGACCGCCGCGCCGATGATTATAGACTTTTTCGACTCGCAAATATACGGCGAAATTCCGCCGCGCCCCGATACGGTCAAGTTCGAGCTGCTCGAATCGTCCGGCGACGCGCTTGACGGCATCGCGGTTCGCAAACAGTACAAAATTACGGTGGGCGGCAAAAAGGGCGAACACTCGTTTGCGGTTCTCGTATACCTGCCGAAGGGCGGAACGGGGAAAATCCCGACTTTCGTCTGCCCGAATTTCTACGGCAACCACACGTTAACGACCGAAAAGGAGGTTTTCCTGCCGACGCACTACATTAGGGCGGAAAACAAAAACATATCCCGCGAAAATGCGCGCGGCACAAAGGCGGAGAGAATCCCCGTGAAGGAAATCGTCGCGCGCGGCTTCGGCATCGCCACATTCTGCTACAACGAGGGATACCCCGACTACATCACAAGAGACGGCGCAAAAGACAGCATATACAAAATTTTCGACGACGCCCAGACGCCGCAAAAGACCGCCCTCGCCGCGTGGGCGTGGTGCAATATGCGCGTACTCGACCTGCTCGAAACACTGCCCGAAATCGATGCGAAGAAAATAGCCGTAGTCGGACACTCGAGGCTCGCAAAAACCGCGTTCATAACGGGCGCGCACGACAAGCGGTTCGCCTACGTCTGCGGAAACAACGGCGGCGCGAAAACGATAACGCTAATGCCGAACCTGCGCTTCAAATTCTGGTTTTCAAAAAACATAAAAAGATACACAAATACGGCGACCACGGGCGTGTCGCAAAGCGAACTGAAAAAGGAACGCGACGCCGCGCTCGAAATTCCGCCCGCCGACCAGTGGCACTTGATAGCCTGCATTGCGCCGCGAATGCTCTACATAGCGGGTTCTTCGGGCGACATCTACGCACAGCCCGACATCCAACGCGAAGCCGCGGCAAAAGTCTCGCCCGCCTATAGACTTTTCGGGGCGAAAAATCTGCCGACCCAAGCCGACCTGATGTCGGACAAACCGTTCTTCGGCGACATAGGCTTCCACATCAAAGAGGGCCCGCACAGCATAACGCCCTACGACTGGAACAAGTTTATGGACTACGCAATCGCAAAGGGCTGGAAGCCCTCGACCAAGGCGAAGCGATAGACAAAGCCGAATCCGACAACACAACAGTTGTCGGATTCTGACTACGGCAACCGCTTTTTTCCCGCTGCGGCAAAGAGCATTGCGCCGACGAGTGCCCCGAGGGTGTCGGCGAGCATGTCCTTTTGCGCGTCCCACACGTCGCCCTGCGAGCCGAGAAACGCCGCCCCGACCTCCCCGCCGTCGATTTCCGCGTACCCCCACTCTATCAGCTCCCAAAGATTCGCCAGTGCCATAATTGCGACAACCCCGAATACCGCCGCCGACTTCATCGAATTTACAATCCCGCGACCATGCAGGTATTCCGCCACCGCGTAGGCGTTCAGCCCCACCGCGAAATGTGCGAGTCTGTCGTAGTGGTTGCGCGAAGCCCCGATTGCGTTTGTTATCCAGTCGAACGGCACGAGTTCGAAAGAATAGTGCGCGCCGACAATTTGCATTGCAACCCACAGGCAGAATATTGCGTATGCCGTGCGCGAAAACTTGAAGTTTGCGGCGAAGAGCGCGAATACCGCGTATGCCGCAACTGCGGTCGCAGCCTCAACGTACCAGATTCCCCTGCCGTACGGCTCGAATGCCGACCACGCGAACAGTACGCACAAGCCCGCCGACAGAAGGCGTCCGAATTTGTCGTTCCAAACGGTATCGAAAAAAGCGCATTTCATATTTGCCTATGATAGGCGAAGCGGCGTGCGGTTCAAGTGAAATCGGCATTCAAAAAATTCCGCGCACGGTTTTTTCCAGAACCGACGGCGGTTCGGCGAGCGGGCGCGGCGACAGTCTGAACGCGTCCTGCGCCCAGTTGCGCTCGGTGTTGACGCGGGCGAACTCTATGTCGTAGCCGCACGCGTCTATTGCGCGGGCGACTTTGTAGAGCAGCCCCGCCCTGTCGCGCGCGCGGATTTCGAGCGCGATTTTTTTCTGGCTTCTGCGTATCGAAACATCGGAAACCACTTCGCCGCCGTTTTTCGACGCACGCGGGTCGGCATAGAACATTTCGTCTACGCGCGCGTCGAGCGAAACCTCGCCCAGAAATGCGGCGCGCACCTCCGACTCGAAGCGCGATTTCATTCTCGGGTTGGCTGCCATTCCGTCGAAAATTCCGCGCACATAGAACGAGTCGAGCACCATTCCGTCGGCGCAGGTGAAAATCTTCGAACCCAAAATGTCGAGCCCCGAAAGCGTTACGACGCCCGCGAGAATCGCGAAGAGCCCGCCGCTGTCGCGCGAGGCAACATACAGGCGGCTGATGGAGTCGTTCGGCTCGTCGCGCCACTCGATTACGGGGGCGGAATTTTTCCTGCCGTTGCGCAGACGGCGGAGCATTCCCGCGTGCATAATCAGGTCGTTTCTGCCGTGGAACATAAAATAGTTGCGCGGAAGATTGCGCATAAGCTCGAGCAAATCGGGCTGCAGGTGCGCCCCCTGCGGCGTTTCGAGAGCCTCCGCCAAAACGCGCGCTTTTCGCCGCTCGACGGACTCGGGATAGTTGCGCTTTCTGAAGTACGAGAGCGTCCCCTTGTAGAGCGAAGCGTGCAGGCTCTGTTTGTACGAGTTCCAGAAGCCCTCCGCCGTGCCCATCGCGTCGCAGAACGTGAGCACGTAAAGATATTTCAGCAGTTCGGCGTTCTTTGCGATTGCCGCAAATTCGACAATCGAAGACTCGTCCTCAACGTCGTGGGTCTGCCAGAATCGCGCCATTTGCAGGTGGTTTTTGACGACGAACAAAATGCTGTCGACATCGGATTTCGGAACGCCCCAACGCGCGAGAATTTTCGCGCCTATCTCCGCGCCGACCTCGGCGTGTCCGCGTATTCCGTCGCCCTTGCCGATGTCGTGCAGAAAGAGCATCAGATACAGAAGATGGGGCGCGGGCGAGCTGACCAGAACGTTGTGGTACTCCCAATAAACGCCGTCCGACTCCCTTGCGCGGAAGATTTTGTCGAGCTGGGCGACGGTGTTCAAAATGTGCATATCGGCGGTGAAGCGGTGGTAGAACTCGTGCTGCACCATACAGGTTATGTCTTTGAATTCGGGCACGAACGCGCCGAGAACGCCCCAATAGTGCATAAGCTCGAGGGTCGGGAAAACCGCGCCCCTGTTTTCGAGAATCGAAAGAAAGGCGGAAATCGTGGCGGGATCGGAACGCACGGAATCGTCAATCAAGCGGCGCGAATCCTTCATCAACACCTCGAGCCTGTCCGACGGCACCGCGCCGTACTTTTGAAACAGCGCGAAAACCTTCACGAGCTTCGACGGGTCGCGGCGGAAAACCGACGGGGATAGCGCGTCCACCCCGCCCCTGTAAAACGAAAATCCGTCGATTGAAAACTTCCTGTTCGCGGGCAGGCGCGTTCCCATATGGCGCATATTCTCGAGCACGTCGTCGGGCAGCGAAAGCCCCATGCGCTTGCGGGCGGTCTTCGAAACGGAGTCTATCGCGCGAAACGACGAATAAACTCTCCGCATAAACTCCTCGACGCCGCCCTGCTCTCCCGCGCCCGAAAAGCCCAAATGCTCGGCGATTTTCGGCTGCGTCTCGAGGTCGAGCAAATCGTTTGCGCGTCCGAAATGGTAGTGCATATCGTTTCTGACGCGCAGCAGAAAACCGTACGCGCGGCGCACCGCCTTGTACTCCGACACCGAAATTATCGAGCGCGAAACAAGCTCGAGCAGATTGTCCGTGCCGAAGTTGAGCAGCGTCTTCCAACGCATTGTCTGGGCGTCGCGCAGCCCGCCGATTCCGTTTTTTACGTTCGGCTCCTGAAGGTACGGCGTCCACCCGCACTTGGCGTGGCGGTCGCGCTTGAGCCGCATAAGCTCGTCGAAATGCGCGTCTTTACAGGCTGCGCAGAGCGCGTCGAAACGGCGGCGGAACTTGGCGTAAAGCGCGGGGTCGCCGCAGACAAGACGCGCGTCGAGCATCGAATTGCGCAAAATGAAATCGCTCCGCGCATCGTCGACCGCCTCGCGGTAGGTGCGCGAAGAGTGTCCCAACTTCAAACCCGCGTCCCAAAGCGGATAGGCAATTTCGTCGACAACCGCAGTCTTGAAGGCATCGGAATTTTTCGGCGAATGGAGAAAGAGAATGTCGATGTCGCTCTTGGGCGAAAGCTCGCTGCGCCCGTATCCGCCGAGCGCGACTATGCAAAACTTCGACGCGCCAGCCGCCGAAACCGACTCCCTGCGCCCGACAAAATTTCCGTACAAATGCCCCACAATCAAATCGGCGGCGAGCGCGTGCGCGGCGCACACAACCTTTCCGCGCGCCCCCGCAACGTGCCGCGCATATACCGCCCGATACGTTGCGTCGAGACATCCCGCAACATCGGCGCGGACAGCCGAACGCGACGTCGAAAGGGTCTCGGCGCATATCGCGCGCACCTCGGCAAACAGAATTTCGGAATCGAGCATATCGACAATGTAATTTGCCCGCCGCGACAACTTCAACAAAATAAAAAAGAAAGTTGAGTTTCGTAAAATACCGTTCAAAATGGGCGGAAAATAATTGAAAAATATGGAAGACGAGCTCGAAACAAAAACCGAAAAACAATCACAGCTCGTCCCCGCCCTCGGACTCCTCGGGCTGGGACTTGGCGTAGTGGCTACGGCACTCGGAATTATATCGATGATAAAAGTGGGCGATACCGCCGCCGATATGAACGATAAAATCGAAAAGGCGGCAGCACTCTCGCTCGAGACGAAGAAAATCAGCGACCGCATCGACTCGCTTGCAATGCAAATCGAAGAGATTAAGGCGGGCGACAAGTCGAAATACGACTCGCTCATTTCGCAACTGAACGCGGAACTCAAGAGAATGGGCGCGTCGATTGAAAACGTCGCAAAGTCCTCGCAGAACAACCGCAACCTTATCGAAGAACTCGCAAAACGTTCCACAAGACGCGCGCAGGCGGAACCCGCCCCCGCCAGACAGCAGGCTGCACGGCAAGCCCCCGAGCAGACGGCGGCGGCAGCCGAACAGCCCGCACAGCAGACAGCAGAACAACCCGCGCAAAACGGCGAGCAGAAAAAATACAAAATCCAGAGCGGCGACACATTCGCAAAACTGGCAAAAAAACACGGCGTATCGCTTGACGCAATCATAGCGGTAAACCCCGACGCGAACCCGTCGCGGCTGAAAGTCGGGCAGGAAATCAACATCCCCGCCAAGTAAACTTCAACGAAACGCGCTTTTTTCAAGGCGCGTTTTTTTAACTTCGCAAAGATGAAAATCAAAGTCAGAGAGTGGAAACTCGAGGGCGAAAAGCTCGTCGCCGACTGCCGCGTGTTCAAGGTCAAACTCAAGACTTTCTCGCACCCCGACGGCAGGCGCGGAGACTTCTACGTAAACGAATCCGCCGACTGGGTTCAGGTCGCCCCGATTATCCGCGACGAAAAGAGCGGGAAAATCCGCACCGTACTCGTAAAGCAGTACCGCTTCGGCATTCAAAAAATGTCGTGGGAATTTTCGGGCGGAATAGTGGAAAACGGCGAAAGCCCCGCCAAGGCGGTGGCGCGCGAATTGCTCGAAGAAACGGGATATTCGGGCGACAAGCCGAAAATCCTCGCCTCATACTCGCCGAACCCCGCAATACAAAGCAACCTCGCCCACTTCGCGGTGATGGAAAACTGCAAAAAAACAGCCCCCACCCACTGGGACGAAAACGAGGAAATCGAAACAAAACTCGTCGATGTCGACAAGCTCGACTCGATGGTGAAAAGCGGAAAAATCACCCACGCAATCGCCATAGACTCGATTTATTTTCTTCAAAAGTACCTCGCAAAAAAATACGGAAAATAAGCCGACGCACACCCGCAAAACCCAATGCCGCTACACGAAGACAGCCGAACACTGAGCGAATTCCGCAACATACCGTTTGCCGAATCGTTTTCGATTAAGCGCACGACGGCGGGCGTACCAGAAGCGTCGCAGTCGCTGGCAAAGAAGTTTCTGGCGCGCTTCAAAATCAGAATCGAAAACGAGGGCGCAACCGTCGCAAAGAATTGGGACAAATGCGTGCCCCCGCGCTTCCTCGGGAAATCCTCGCCCGAAAATGTGCGCGCGGGCGTGCTGTACGTCAGCGTCGAAAACGCCGCAGTGCGTCAGGAAATGACATTCGAAGAACGGGCGATTCTCGCAAAAGTAAAGCGGCTCGACGGCTGCGCAAAAATAAAAAAAATCAGATTCGTATGAAATTTTTCACGGCACAAATGGAGGTCGTACCCGCAGACTTCGAAGAGAATTTCGGGAGGGTCGCCGAAATCGCGAAACGGGCAAAGGAAAGCGGCGCGGAAATCGCCGTATTCCCCGAAATGTTTGTCTGCGGCTTCAACTACAAAAAGAACCTCGAATACATTCGCGAAAACGGCGACAAAGCCGAACGCAAAATCGCCGAAATCGCGAAAGATTCGAAAATCGCAATTTGCGGCACACTCCCACACCTGTGCGACGGCGAGGAAATGCCGCGCAACAGAATGATTCTTGTGGACGAAAACGGCGCGGAAATCGCCCATTACGACAAAATCCATCTATTCCCGCCGATGAAGGAAGACCGCCACGTATCCGCAGGAAACGAAATCGTGGTTGTCGACACAAAATGGGGCAAATTGGGGTTGGCAATCTGTTACGACCTGCGCTTCCCCGAAATGTTCGCCGAAATGAAAGCCCGCGGAGCGGAAACGTTCATAGTCAGCGCGGCATTCCCCCACCCGCGCTCGGAGGACTGGCGCACCCTGATAAGGGCAAGAGCCGCCGAAAACAACTGCCGAATAGTTGCTGTAAACAGGATAGGAACGGAAAGCTTCGGCAAAACCGCCGCAGAATACTGCGGAATGTCGGCAATAATCTCGAATAACGGCGAAACACTTTCCTAAATTTTTTATATCTGTGATTAAGCGGCGCGGCTATAGCCGCGCCTTTCCTGTTTCACCCGCATTACCTGCGGTAATCGCTTGCTTCGGGACTGTTCCACAAAAAAAGACATCACGAGTTCGTGATGTCTTCGAGAGTTCGAACAGTGGGGGAAAGACGGAGATTTTTTCGGAGAAAAAACCGCCTTTTGTGGGTTTTTTATATCTGTGTGTATTCGGCGCGGCTATAGCCGCGTCTTTCCTGCTTCATCCGCATTGGGCGTTTTTCAAACGCCCAATCGCTACTTATTTCCCCTCTACGCCGTGCAGGCTGCAGCCTGCTTATTTTCTGGAGCAACGACGCTTCAATACAAAAGCAATCGCAATCGCCCCCAAAATCGCGGCGTAAGCGGATGGTTCTGGGACGGACGGGGCGGAATACGCCAATCTGAAGCCGTTGGCGCGTCCCGTCGTGGAGTCGGGCAACAAGTAGACCACGGATGCCCCCGATTTTATCGCGTACATAGAGCTATAAAAGCCTCCGCCCATCGTGCCGATTCTGTCCGATTCGTTTATGTCCATAACGAACTCTATCACATTGCCCGCCTGATTCAGCGTCCCGTAGAAGCTCGGATACATTTCGTACTGCTTTACGTTTTCCGTTCCGCCGTTGCGGTTGTTGTAGTTTGCCATATCGGTCGAAATCGTATCGGAAGCTGTGGCGTAGACGGAATACGCGCCAGTTTCGGGATCGTAATATGCAGACTTAAACCACTCGTCGACAGTCGGAAGCCTGTACGTGCCGTCGGTGTTTACATTTTCCGTTTTGAAAACGTCGACGGTCGCGCCGAATTTGACGAAATCGTACGCACCGCAGAAAATGTCGTTTGCCGTGGCGTTTTCGCGCGCGCCGTTCGTGAGCCAGTTGCAATACATCGCGGCGGCGAATCCGCTTATAAAATTGACGGCGTAGTTTTCCTTGCCCGCCGCAACCGTAAAGCCGTTCCCTGAGGCGTTCTGCTCTATCAGCGAAAATTTTGCATACGACGACGAAGTGTCGAACCCGCCGTACAACTTGACGCCCGTTCCGTTAACGTCGACGCTGTTGCCGCCGACCGCGTTCATAAACTTTGCATACTGGGCATTCGAAACCTCGTACTTGCCGATGCTGTAATTGTGGTCGACCGCACCGTACTTCGTTTCGGATTCCGCCGAATTGCCCGCATTGCCCACTTCCACAAAGTGTGTACTGTTCGCGCCGAGCCAATCCTTTGCCGACACAACCGAGACCGCACACAACAATGCGGCAACCGCCGTCGATAATTTTTTCATATTTTTTCTTTCTGTTGATGTTATTGTAAGCCATCCCCGAGAAAGAAAATACGGCTTCGCGCACGCCGACACGCCCGCGATTCGCCGATATGACGAAACGCACGCACGCCGATTGCACAATAAACCGCGCGAAAAGGGAAATTCCGATTCCGCGCGCCGCCTGACATTCCTCGCTCGGGAACAAGAGGTCGATACACATACACTCGTCTTCTGGCTCATCCAAATTCGGCGACACACCGAAAAAAGCGCATCTTCCCGCCGAAATATTCGGCAGTGATGTTGTCGGCTTTTAATGGAAATACAGCGGCGGGACCGCGCCCGATTCACACGGGACTTCCGTTAGCGTATGGATTTCCAGCCCGCGACGGGGCCGATAAAAAAGAACTGATACATCGGTCTATTCCGACTAATGAAATTGTCAAGCCCGTATCCTTTGCGAACGCCCGCTGCAACCAACACTACGTTGCGCACTTGCCGCAGCGCGAGCAACCGTTGCATATCGGACGGCTTCCGCACTCCGCGCACTGTTTGCCGAAGTACGGCTCGTAGCGCGTCTGCGAACCGAACAATTCGGCTTGCGGGAAATCGAGTTTGTACTCGAAATCTCGCCCCTTGTAGTAGTAGCCCGATTTGTACGCCATTTTGCTCTGCAATTTTTTGTCGGGCAGATTGTATATTTTTCCGTTCCGCTCGAAGCGCGTACCCGTTTCAATCAGGCAGAACGTGGTGTCGGCGGCGACGCATTCGCGGTAGAGTTTTTCGACCCACTCGCACTTGAGCACGCGCGAACCGTCGTAATTTTCGCCGCCCGCAACGACCCTCTCGATAACCCCCGCCGACAGATATTGCGCAAGCGAGACCTCGCCGATAAACGGCGCGACCATCACGCCCCTGTGTTTGAACGGCAGCGAAAGCAGAATCGGAACGCGTTCGTCGGCGCGCTTCTGGTTCTCGGCGGTTACGTTGAAAAAGACGTTTTCCCAACCGTCGCCCCAATCCTGCGGCAGGCAGTCGGCGACGCGCTCGGGGCGTTTCGTAAGCAGGTAGAAAACGACGTCGGGACGCGCCGCGATTATGCGCCACGCCTCGCCGCGCCACTCGTCCGCCTCGGGAACGAAGAAGTCGGAAGTCATACAAACGCGGATTGTCTCGCCGCTCTTTACCTTGTATTCGCCCGACGCGCTGCGCTGCAGGGGGTAGTCGAAGTTGTTTTTGACGCGGAAGACGCGTTCCGAATCGATATTGCGCATTCTGTCCAGAAAGTACATATAGCAGTTTGCGCACCCTTCGCTTTTCTTGGTGCAGCCGTGCCACGGATTCCAGATGTCGTGCATAAAACAGCCCTCCTGCGGGAAACAAAAAATCCGCAAACCTTCGAAAAAATTTGCGGATTTCTAAAAAACGTCGGGCCGCCGAGGATCGAACTCGGGACCTCTTGCACCCCATGCAAGCGCGCTACCAGACTGCGCTACGGCCCGTTTTTTTAATAGGAAAAGTACGCTATCGATTCGCCGCCGTTTGGCAAGCTTTTTTTTACATCAATATAACATTTTGTAGAACCGCGCGACGCGCTTTGTTATAGATGTCAGTGCCTGCGCGGGGGTTATCGAAAGTCTGCCCGCGTATTCCTCGATGGTTATGGCGTTGCCGCCGCTTTCGCCGACGATTACAGCTTCGTCGCCCACCTCGATTTCGTCGAAGTCGCTGACGTCGATTGCGGCTTGGTCCATCGACACGCGCCCGACAACCGTCGCGCGTTTGCCGCGGATGATTACGTCCATTTTCTCGCTCGCCTCGCGCGGAACGCCGTCGCCGTAGCCGACCGAAAGCAGGGCTATTTTCGAATCCTTGGATAGCGTGTAGGTTCTGCCGTAGCCTACGGTCGCACCCTTGGGCAGGTTTTTTATCTGGCTGACGGAACTTCTGAAAGTCAGGACGTGCTCAGGCTCGAAGCCCTTCAAAATCGAATTTTCCGACGGCTTCATTCCGAAGAGCACAAGCCCCGCCCGCAAGGCGCGGTCGAAAGGCAGCGCGGAAACGTCGCACACATCGCTGTGGTGGACGAAAATTCCGCGGCCGCCGATTTTTTCCCGCGCGTATTCGATAAATTCGCGGTCGGGTTTTGCGCCCTCGCGCGGCGCGCCGCTGCCCGTGCCCGACAGGCAGAACGCCTCGAGCTTCAGCCGCTTCGAGGCAAGCAGCATATCGAGCATTTTTTTCGCCTCTTCGGGGGACGGAATCGTTTCGCCCTCGACGGGCAGGCGCATATGCACGGCGATTGTCGAATCAAGCTCCGCCGCCTTGCGCTCGAAGCGCGAAATTTCCTCGGTGCTGACGAGCACTGGCGTGAGGTTTTTCTCGAAATAAACGCCCTCCTCGTCGGGCAGCGACGACGACATTACAATCACGCGCCATCCCGACCCGACTTCGCGAACCTGCGCACCCTCGGCGACGTTAGTCACCGCGAATGCGTCCGCGCCGCTTAGCATAAGCCGCACGACCGCCGCAGCCACGCCGTATCCGAACGCGTCCGCCGACACGAGCGCGATGTAGCCGCGCGCCTTCGGCATAAAATGTCTGAGTTTGCCTAAATTGCGTTCGAGCGCGCACAGGTCTATGCGCACCGAGCACCTTAGATGTGTGCTTGAGCCTTCCATTTTACATACTCCCTTTTTGTAAGCGATTTCGCGTCGGGCGGGATGTCGCATTTCGAAAGCAACTGGGGATGTCTTTTCAACGTCCCGAAAATCCGTTTCGGCTCGATGTCGATTTTTTCGAATTGCGCGATTTCGTCGGCTGCGTTTTTGCGCTGGTAAAGATGGTATACTTTTTGTTTTAGAAGCGGCGGCAAGAGCGGAATTTCGGTCTCCGATTCCGATTCAACCGCGCCGCCCGAAAAGTTTAGCAGGTTCGCAAAGCCCTTGCGCGACGGCGCAAGAAGCGAGAATTCTGGCGTGCCCGCGTCGGCGATTGCAAACGCCGCAACGCGCATTGCGTCCCACTCGAATATGTCCGCGCCGAAGAGCTTTGCGAGCGTCGAGACGTACGCGCTTGCGAAACGCGTTCCGAGCATTGAACCGGGGCCAGTGCAGATTGCGTACGCGCCGATTTCCGAAAGTTCCGCGGGCAGCTTTGCGATTTCCGCCGCCACGCTCTCGATTGACTGCGCCTCCGACTGCGATTCGAACGCCGATTCCCCGCCCGATGCGAGCGCAAGTTTTACGCGTTCGCCGCTTCCGTCAATTATCAGTGTTGTTTTTTCGAACATTTCAAAAACGCCTCCTGAGCGATTTGGGCGGAATCGACAGCTCCTCGCGGTACTTTGCGACGGTTCTGCGGGCGACGTTCACGCCGTCCTCGGCGAGCATTTCCGCGATTTTCGCATCGCTGAGCGGCGCGCGGGGCGACTCCTCCGCCACGATTTTTTTTATCAGATTTTTCACCGCCGCGCTCGACATTTCGCCGCCGCCCGCCGACTCGTACCCGCCGCTGAAAAACGACTTGAGCGGAAACAGCCCGAACGGCGTCTGCGCGTATTTCTCCGAGACCGCGCGCCCGACGGTCGTCGGGTGCACGCCGATTTCGTCGGCTACGTCCTGCATAGTCATCGGCTTTAGGGCGTCCCTGCCGCGCTCGAAAAAGTCCGCCTGTTTTTCGAGAATCACGCGCCCTATTTTCAGCAGCGTTTTCTGGCGCATTTCTATCGCGTCCATCAGCGATTTCCCGTCGCGGATTTTTTCCTTTATATACGAACGCTCGTCGGGGCGTATGCTCTCGTCTGCCGCCATTTTGCGGTATTCGGGGTTGATGCGCAGCTTCGGAAGAGTGTCGCGCGACATCTCGACATCCCATTGCCCGTCGTCGTTTTTGAAGAATGTAAGCTCGGGCTCTATGTACCGCTCGTTTTCGGCGGCGTACTCCGAGGCGGGCGAAGTGTGGAGCTTTGCGATTTCGCCGATTGCCTCCTCTACGGCGGCGGGCGAACGGTTCTCAAGCTCGGCAATCTCGGCGACTTTGCGCTTCAGAAGAAGGTCGTAGCGGTCTTCGAGAATGCGGTAGGCAAGACTCCCCGAAAGCCCCTTGTGCTCAAGCTGGAGCATAAGGGAATCGCGCATATCGAACGCGCCTATGCCCGATGGCTCGGACTCGCGCAGAAGCTCGAGCGCGGCGGAGACGGTCTTTTCGTCGAACCCCGCGGCGCGGGCGTTGTCGAGCGCGTCGGGCAGAAGAAAGCCGCGCTCGTCGAGCGAGCCTGCAAGGTTTTCGAAAGCCTTTGCTATTTCGGGAGTAGCGGCGTCGAGGTTCGCCTCCCGCAAAAGGTGCTCCTGCAGCGACGTTTTGTCGGGGAGCGAATTCAAGATGAAGTCGCGCGTTTTCTGCTCTTTGTCGGCGTCGGAATTTTGCGGCGGCGCATCGATGTCGTCGAAGTCGTCTTCTCGGGATTCCCCGAGTGTTTGCGGACGCTCGAAATCGTCGGGCGGAAGCTCTTCGAGAAGCGGATTGCTCTTGAGTTCGGCGGCTACGATGTGCTCCAAATCGAGCGACGCGGCTTGGAGAATTTCCAAGCTACGCTTGAGTTGCGCGGTTAGGACAAGCGATTGTTCCTGCCGCTGTATCTGACCGAATTCAGCCGCCATTTTTTACCTTCAAAGGACAACATTTTTGAGCCGTTTTCTCAAGTAAAAACGCGTCCGCAAGCCGAAAAAGTCGCCGCTTGTCGGGCGCGATTTTACCGCTTGACTCTCCGTTTCTTTCGGACAATCCTGCACCCATGAACGGGATTATTTTCAAGCTCTTGTCGGCGGGCGTCGCCGCCGCGTGCCTGTCGGCGTGCGCGCAAAAAAACACAATCGCAAACGAAGATTTCGAGGGAACGCAGCCGTCCGTTGAAATCGGTTCAAACTCGCGCATAACGGACGAAAAAACGCATGTCATAGGCGGCTCGCGCTCGCTTTTTTGCAAAGCCCCCGAAGACAAACCCGCGACCGCGTTCGAAGTCTCGAGCGACAAGTTCAACGTCCTCGAAGTGTCGTTCAACTACAAAACCGTCGGCGGTTCGCGCGGCGCGCCCGAAGTGGGCTTCATCGACCGAAACGGCAAATACACCGACTTCCGCAGCGAACGCCCGTTTTTCCTCCACGGCGACGGCGACATCGAGACCCTCAAGGCGGTCTTCCACGGGCGCGCGGGGCAAAAGTGCACAATGCGCGTATGCGTGCCGTCGGGCGGCGCGGCGGTTTTCGACAACATCGAAGTGCGCGGTTTCAACGCGCCCGCAAAAAGCGACTGGGCTGTGCACAACGCAAAAGTTTTCGCATCGTGCCGCAACAATCCGTTCAAAAACCACTATCTGAAACCGACCGACAAAATACTGTCGATGTCGGAGGCTGAATTTTTCCCGTTCATCGACAAATACGGTCAGTACAAGCACCGCGACTGGGTCGGCAAAGTGCATTCCGACGCCGATTTGAAAGCGCGGGCTGCGGAAGAGAAAAAGCTCGCCGACGCCCTGCCCGATTCGCGAGCCGACCGCGACAAGTATTTCGGCTTGATTTCGCCCGACCGCAAATTCGCGGCGACAGGCAAATTCAGAACACAGAAAATCGACGGCAAATGGTGGTTCATCACGCCCGACGGCAACCCGTTCTTCGCGGTTGGCGTATGCAAGGTCGGTTTCGGTTGGAGCTTGAATCCGCCGGAATCGGACGGGCGAGACTGCGAAAAGCGTACCCCATCAACGCCGATTGAGGGGCGCGAAAAATTTTTCGAAAACGCCGTCGGAGAAAAATACACGCTGACGACAGCCCCCTTCAAACGCTCGTATTTTCAGGGCAAGCCCGCAAAAAGCTTCAACTACTACGCGCGGAACGTCGACATAAAATACGGCAATCCGAACGCCGACTTTCTTGCGGGAGTGCTGGCGCGGCGCGCAAAGCTCTTCGGCGTGAATTTGGGCGGACACTTGAGCGAATACCCGCTTCTCGAAAAGGCGAAAATCCCGTACACGGTAACGGTTTATTCAGCCCCCGAAGAGTGGATTGACGGCGAATACAGGCTGCACGGTTGGTGGCAGCTGCCGCCCGACTGGTTCTCGCCCGAATTCGAAAAGTCGGTGCGCGAACGGCTCGCCGAATGCGCGCAGTACATCAAAAGTCCGTACTGCTTCGGCGTGTTTGTCGACGGCGAGCTGCCGTGGGTGGAAAAGCGCGCGGAAATCTCGAAAGGCGTGCTGTCGTGCGGCAAAAAACAGAGTGCGAAAAACGCGTTCTGGCAAATGCTCGAAAGAAAATACAAAACGCTCGAAAAACTCAATGCCGCGTGGGGCGCAAAGTACGCGTCGAAAGCCGACTTCCTCGGGACGAAAAACTTTTTCCCGACCACGCCGAAAGGGCTCGCCGACTTGTCCGACTTCGAGGAACTCTACACGCGCCGATATTTCGAGGTGTGCCGCGACGCAATCAAGGACATCGACAAAGGCGCAATGTACTTGGGCTGCAGTTTCGGAACGTACGGCTCGGCGTGGGAATACGCGGCGATGATTTCAGCCGACTACTGCGAAGTCGTAACGGCGAACATCTACCGCTACAACGTCTCGAATCTCGCCCTGCCCGCGGGTTCGAAAGACCGCCCCATTCTCATAGGCGAATACCACTTCACGCCGTGCGACGAAGGCACGTTCGGCATAACGATGGTGCCCGTCGAGACCGCCGAGAAACAGGCGCACTGCACGCTCGAATTTATGCGCAGCGCGGCGCACAACCCCGCAATCGCGGGCATCGACTGGTTCGCGTGGTTCGACCTGCCCGCAACTGGCAGATACGACAAAGCCGACAGCGGCATAGGGCTTGTCGATATGGCGGATACCCCGCACTACAGGCTCGTCGAGACATTCAAAAAATTCTCGGAAGAAGTCTACAAAATGCGGTTCGAAGCAAAGGGCGCGTACGGCAGCGGAGCGCAAAACGACCGCAACTGGCACTAAGCCCTTCGCAATTTTCAAAAACAGGCGGCACGGCAAAAACGCCGCGCTGCTTTTGCGCAGTCATCAGATTGAACCGCGCTGCAATTTGCAGACATCGGCGGCTTTTCCCGTGCCGAATTTGAAGAGCGCGTCGGCGGCTTTTATCGACGCCTTTGCGTACGACTCCGCCCATTCGGGCTTGTCCAAAATCTCCGCAACCGTTGCGACAACTTTCGGGCTTTCGGTTTTATCCACTTCAAGCACCCACTTCGACAAGCCCAAATCGTAATACATCCGACCTTTGACGGTGTCCTCGGGTTGGCGCAAATAGATAACGGGCGTACCGGCGCGAAGGGCAAGAATCGGGGAGTGGCATTCGAAAGAAACCACCGCCGCCGCTTTCGAATAAACCGATGCGGCTTCGTCGGGCAGCCAATAGCCGCGCCGCGCAACGCGCCCGCCGTATTTTGGAGCAAGAACGCCGTAAAGCTCTTTGCACATTTCGACCTGATACGTCATTTCGGGGCAAAGCAAAACGTTGAAGTCTGGGCGTTGCAAAACGCTTTCCATTGCCGCAAGCAACTTGGGTTTGTCGCGCTCCCAGCACAGGGCGTTGACTTTTTCGCGCCGCTCGATTTCCTCCCGCGGATAGTTTCGCCCCTCTTTCCAATAGGGCGTATAGCGCAGACGCGGAATGAAGCAGACAAATTTGCCTGCGGGCAATTTCGGAGAAACATTTGCAAAAAATTCTGAAGCCTTTCGGTCGTCGCGAATGTCGAAACTAAATGTCGCGTCGGGCACGAATGCGCAGTTCGGATTTTTTATGCCGAAATCGCGCAAATTTTCGAGCGAAGCGGTTTCCCGCGTGAAAAAGAATGCGGAGTTTTCGACAATATCGCGCAATTGGTCGTCGATTTTTTCGATTGTTATACCGAACACGCCGTAGGGTTTTGACGTTGCCTTACGCCAAGCCTGAATGTATCTGCGGGCGATAAGCGAGGGCCCCGAAGCGTGTATCAGAGCGCAGCAACGCTCGGCGGCGCGCTCGAAATCCGAATCCGAAAAGCCGTTTTTCGTTATGCGCGTTGTTATTATTTTTACATTCGGAAAATTACGCGCAATCATATTCTCGACAATTTCATCAGGCTTCACTTTCCAGATTGTTATGCCGACCGACGGCAAGAACCGCTGAAAGGTTCTAATCATACCGATAGTGTGGGCAATGTCGCCGATGTTGGCACTCTGCCAACCCGAAACAATCATTATTTCGCGGTGTTTCGCATCGGCTGCGACAAGTTTTGATACCGTTCCGAAAGCGGCAAGCAGCCCGACGCTCCCGACAAACATCCTCCTCCCAATAACGTGCTTCATAAGCAAATACTTTAATGGCGGGAAAATTTGCGGTCAACGAAAAAGCAAGTCCGCTTCTTGCCAAACCGCTTTCGCGCCACTAAAAAAAAGGGAAGTCGGACGAACCGAACTTCCCTTAAAAATAGAATAGACCTAATACAAAGACTACGCCTGTCCGATTTGCTTAAGCAAATCCGCGAACTAAGCCTGCGTCGTGTCAAACGGCTTCCCGCCCTCCTCAAAAATTGGGGAAGTTATGCTTCGCATACTTCCCCTTTTTGAGACTACGCCTGTCCGATTTGCTTAAGCAAATCCGCGAACCAAGCCTGCGTCGTGTCAAACGGCTTCCCGCCCTTGATTCGCTCAAATTCGCAAGCGCGGAGGATGTTGCCGTTGTTTTCGTCGTGTCCGATTACGCCGCCTTCGCGTTTCATTGCGCATTCAACTGCGAGGTCTGTGCAGCTCTTAATCAGTCGCAGGTCGTCGGCGTTGGCTGCCGCAGCGCGGGCAAAGTAGCCGCTCTTCTGCACCATCACCTTTTCCGCGCCTATCATTTCCGCAAACTGTTTGCCGAACCACTTTCCGGGGTTTACGGCGTCGAGCTTTACGTGTCCGAATGCGTCGCGGGGAACTTCTTCGCCCTTGGCTTCCATTTCGGCGACAATCGTCTTAACGCCCGCGCCTTCCGAGATGAAGATGTTTACGCAGTCGTTCTTGTCCATAACCTCTTTGAGGCGTTTGGCTTCCTTTGCGATGTCGATTTCCATTTCGGGAATGAACACTGCGTGTACGTCGCGGCGCGCTTTTGTCAAGCCCAGACCGTCGGCGTATTCGCCCCTGTCGAGCATTTCGCGGTATTTCGCCGCCGTTGCCGCCGTCAGCCAGCCGCAGTTGCGACCCATTACTTCGTGGATGATGAGCATGCGCGGGTTTGCGCCGCATTCGCCGACAACGTTCTTGAAGAATTTTGCGCCCTCTTCGGCTGCCGTCCACGCGCCGAGGCTCTGGCGGATGGGATATACGTCGTTGTCGATTGTCTTGGGCAGACCGATAACGGTCAGTTCGTAATTGTTTTCCTTGAGGAATTTCGCCAAGTCCGCCGCGGCAGTGTTGGTGTCGTCGCCGCCGATTGTGTGCAGGACGTCGACGCCGTCCTTTACGAGCTGTTCCGCCGCAACCTTCTGCGGGTCCTGACCTTCCTTGACCAGACCGCGCTTTACGCAGTCCTTGACATTTGTGAGCTTTACGCGCGAGTTGCCGATGGGCGAGCCGCCGTAGAGGTGCAACAGGTGTGCCTGTTGGCGCATTTTTGCGTCTACCTTGATGCTGTCGCCGAGCAACAGACCCTTGTAGCCGTTGATGTAGCACAGAATTTCAATCGAGGGATCGATTTCCGAGTAGCGTTCGATAAGACCGCCGATTGCGCTTGAAAGGCAGGGTGCGAGACCGCCTGCCGTGAGGATTCCGACTTTTTTAGGTTTCATATTCAGATGTAAAAGTTAAGCATTTCAAGTTAAGCCGACCGCCGACGCACGCAAGCAAATTCGCCGAAGCCCTAAAACTCTGCCCCGAACCGTTGCGGTGGGCTATCTCAAAAGGCTCTTGTACGGGGTCGATTTCAGCACGGTGCCGATTTCGATTTTATATCCCGCGAAGAAGTCTTTTGCCGACATCATTTTTGCGCACGGTTTTTGGAGGTTTGCAAAGCCCACCCATCCGTCGGCGCACGCTATTTTTATTCCGTCCGCGCCCGAGGCTGCGAGCACTTTGCCGACCGTCGACGGCGGTTTCGGGGTGCGCTCGAAATATGCGCCCGAAACTTTTATCGCGTCGCCGCCGCACTCGAAAATTCCGAAGCCGAGCGCGCGGATTCTGTCGCGGATGGTCTTTCCGTCCGCCGAAAAATCTACGAGCATATCAGACTTGTCGAACTTGCGCGTATACGTCGCCGCCGCTTCGTCCTGTTCGAGAAACACCGCCGAGCCGTCGGCGATTTTCGGCAGGTTTCGGCGCAGAAGTTCGGGCGATGCGTCGCGGAATTTTCCGCGCAGCGACGTCGCCGTATCGTCGGCGGCGATTTCGATTTCCTCGACGTCGCAGACCGCGCCCGCGTCCATTTTTTTGACTATGCGCATAAGGCTTACGCCCGTGCGCGTTTCGCCGAGCGCGATAGCCGTTTCGATGGGCGATGCGCCGCGGTATTTGGGCAGAATCGAGCCGTGCAGGTTCAGGCACGGATATTTTCCGTATTCAAGCACGTTGCTTTTGAGCATACAGCCGTATGCCATCACGATTATCAGTTCCACGCCGAGTTCGCGCAGGCGCGCAACGGTCGCATCGTCGACGCCGCCCTCCGGACGCATAAGTTCGATTCCGTTTTCTATTGCCCACTGCGAGACCGCATTGGGCGAAAGTTTCTTCCCCCTGCCCTTGGGTCTGTCGGGGTTGCTGACTACGCACGCCAGCGGAAAGTCGGGCGAATTTTTCAGAAATTCGGTTGCCCCGAGCGCGATTTCGTCCGACGCGAAGAAAGCCGTTTTCACTATTTGCCCCCGAGTCTTTCCTGCAGAGTCTGCGGCGTTTTGCCGACCGTCTCTATTTTCACCGACACGCCGCCGAGGTTCAGGCTGTCGCGAATGCCGTTGACGAGGTAGCGGCGGTACGTTTCGGTGAGCGAGTCCGCCCTGTTGCAGTACATTCTGATTGTGTACGGGCGCGAGGCAATCTTGACGCAGTAGTAGACCTTGAAGCGTTTGCCGTCGACGTATTTCGGCGGATTCGTATCGACGAGTTTTTTGACGCACGAATTGAGTTTCGAGGTCGGGACGGTCGAATTCATCTTTCTGTACATACGCCACGCGGCTTCGAGCAGTTTGTCCACGCCCTTGTTGTCTTTAGCCGAGACGAAATAGATTGGGGAGTCGCCGATTGCGCCGAGTTTTTGGCGTACGGCTTCGTCGAATTTTTCGCCGAATTGGCGGATGTCGGTATAGCCGCGCAGGGGCGATTTCGCGAAAGTTTCGGTTGCGTAGTCCCACTTGTTTACGACCACAATCAGCGACGCGCCGCACGCGACTATTTCGCCCGCAAGACGCTTGTCGAGTTCCGAAACGCCCTCCATTGCGTCGAGCACCAAGATTGCGACATCCGAAGCCTCTATTGCCCTGCGTGTGCGGAGCGACGAAAGGTAGTCGAGCGAAGTGTTTGTCTTGCGTTTTACGCGCAGCCCCGCGGTGTCGAACAGGCGGAATTTCATCGTTTCGCCGTTTTTAAGCGGCGCGTCGATGTCGCATTTTACGCTGTCGCGCGTCGTGCCCGCAACGTCGCTTACGATGAGCCTTTCCTCGCCCAAAATTCGGTTGAGGATGGAGCTTTTGCCGACGTTCGGTCTGCCCGCAACGCAGATTTTCACGCGGTCGGCGGAATCGTCCGACGGCGGCGTCGAGATGTCGCCGCACTCGCGTTCGAGAACGCCCACGAGCGCGTCCATTCCGTAGCCGTGTTCGGCGGAAATCTCCACAACGTCGCGGAATCCGAGCCTGTGGAATTCAGCCGCGCGCTCTTCGTGCATAGGCAAATCGACCTTGTTGACCGCCAGCACGACCTTCTTGCCCGACGAGCGCAGGAGCGATGCTATCTCCTCGTCCAACGCCGTAAGCCCCGCCTGCGAGTCCACGACGAACACGATTACGTCGGCGGCGACTATCGCAAAATTCGCCTGCTCGTTGGTCGCGTCGGCGATGATTTTTTCGGTCATTTCGGCGGTCGCGCCCATGCCGCCCGTGTCCATCAGGAGCGCGTTGTCCGAAATCCTTTCGAGCACGATGTCGCGCGTAACCCCCGGTTGGTCGTGCACGATTGACACGCGCCGCCCGAGAAGCCTGTTGAAAAGGCGGCTTTTGCCCACGTTCGGTCTGCCGACAAGTGCTATGCTTTTGAGTTCGGATTTACGCTCCATATTTCTCTACCATTTGGAAATTGCCGCTTCGATTCTGTCGGCGGCTTCGACGAGATTTTCGTAGCTTGTCGAGAAGCTCGCGCGGACGAAGCCCTCGCCCGATTCGCCGAAAGCCGACCCGGGGACGACGGCAACCTTTGCGTCGTTGAGGATTTTCGTTGCGAAGTCCATCGAGCTCATCCCGAATTTTTTGACGCACGGGAACGCGTAGAAAGTGCCTTTGGGCAGATGGCAGTCCATCCCGATTTCGTTGAATCTGCCTACGATGAAGTCGCGGCGGCGGCAGTACTGCTCGCGCATCCGCTCCATCGACTCCCTGCCGTTTACCAACGCCTCAATCGCAGCCTCCTGCGAGACAATCGGCGCGCACATGAGCGCGTACTGGTGGGCTTTCATCATCCCGTCGATGATTCCCTTCGGGGCGCACGCATAGCCGATTCTAAAGCCCGTCATCGCGAACGCCTTCGAGAAGCCGTGCAGGAAAATACAGCGGTCTTTCATTCCGTCGAACGAGGCGATTGAAACGTGTTTGCCCTCGTAAGTCAGTTCCGAATAGATTTCGTCGCTGATTACGAGCATGTCCTTTTCCTTTGCAAAGTCGGCGAGAGCCTTGAGCTGGTCGGCCTCCGCAACGCCGCCCGTGGGGTTGGTCGGAAAGTTTATGACGATTGCCTTGCAACCGGGCTGCCAAGCCTTGCGCACTTCCTCGATATTGAACGCGAAATTGTCCTCGGCGCGCGTCTTGACGGGCACGGGAATGCCGTGGCAGAGCTTTATGCTCGGCGAGTACGAGACAAAGCACGGCTCGTGGTACATAATTTTGTCGTTCGGGTTGATGATTGCCCGAAGCGCGCAGTCGAGCACTTCCGACACGCCCACGCCGACCATAATTTCGCCCGCGGGGTCGTACGAAACGCCGTAGTTCTTTGCGACGTATTTCGAGATTTCCGAACGCAGACGCTTGAGTCCGAGGTTGTCGGTATACGATGTCTTGCCCTTTTCGAGGGCGAAAATTGCGGCTTCGCGGATGTGCCACGGCGTTACAAAATCGGGTTCGCCTATGCCGAGCGATATTGCGTCTTCCATTGTGGCGGCGATGGCGAAAAACGCGCGAATGCCCGAACGCGGAAGGTCGCGTACGTGTTCGGCGACAAAATCTTTGGGTTCTTTCATTTTCAGAATGTCAATATGCTAATAAAAAAGGATTCGCCCGAGGGCGGGCGGCTGCCCCGCGCGAAAAGCTCCCGCGCGGCGGAGTCCGAAAACGACCCGCTGCTACGGCGAGTAGAAAAGGCGTTCGCCGCCGTTTACGTCGCGCTGAATCAAAAAGCCCTGCTGTTTGTAGGTCTTGAGGAAGAAGTGCGTCGCCGTCGAAGTTACGCCGCCGATAGTCGCCAGCTTTTCGTAGACGAAGCTCGCCACGGCTCTGAGCGACTTCGCCTTGACGAACAGAAGAAGGTCGTACGCGCCGCTCATAAGATAGCACGAATCGACTTGGTCGAAGCGGCTTATGCGCTGTGCGAGCCTGTCAAAGCCGCCGTCACGCTCGGGATTTATCCTAAGTTCGATTGCCGCGTGCACCAACGATTCTTCTACGTCGGGATTTATGACGGGACGCCAACCGAGCAGAATCCCCGCATCGGAAAGCTTCTTAAGTTCCGCGTCAAGCTCCTCTTTGGAATAGCCGAGAACCTTTCCCATCTGTTCCGTGGAAAGGGGTTCTCCGTCGAGCATTAGTTTCAACAGTTTTTCCATATTTTTAAAATGTATTATTCGGTTGTTTTTTTAAACACTTTTTTGCGATTTATTTTACGCGCAAAATTCCGCCGTTATCAGTTTCGGCGAAACGGGATTTTCGGAATCGAAATACCTGCCGATTTTGCATCCCGAAAGCGAGTAGATGTATTTTTCGACCGCCGCGCATTCCTCCGCCCCGCCCTCGTGTCCGCAATAGCACAAAACCGAGAGCAGCCCGTGCGACTTGTCGGCAAAATCCGCCGCAGCAGCCAACGCCGCAAGCGTCGTTTCGGGCTTTGTAACCGTCGATTTGTCGGAGCGCGGCAGCCAGCCCAAATTGAAAAACGTGCAGGCGATTTTTCCGCGATATTCGGCGGGGACGCGCTCGGCAATGCGCTCGTGCCCGCAGACCGAAATTTGCGCGAAATCCGAAAGTGAATTTTCGGCGAGCCGCGCCCGCGTGCGTTCGACCGCCGCCGCATTCACGTCGAAGCCGAAAACCCTGCCGCCCGACTCCGCCGCAAGCGAGCACAAAAAGAGCGTATCGAAACCGTTGCCGACGGTGGCGTCGATTGCGTAAAGCGGCGAAACTCCCGCGAGAAATTCGAGGGCAATGTCGTGCGCAAGTTTTGTTAGATTTGTCTTCATCGATAATAAAAAACGCCGCCCGAAAAGCTCGCGCGGCGCGGTCGGAAGAAACATTTTGATAATTGCCCGACATCGTCGGTCTGCTTAGGCAAGCCTTCCGATAGAAGAACGTAAAAACTGCGTTCTACGCCAAGCCCCTTTCGCTCGCCCCGTGCGCAAAATCGAGTATCGCCGCGAGCACGCGCGAATCCTTTGCGTTTTCGCGCTCCGCCAACGCCTCTATCGCGTGGGTTCTCGAAAGCCTGTGCTTGTAGATGAGCTTGAACGCACTGTATGCGATGTCGATTTCCTCGACCGAAAACCCGTTGCGCTGCATATTGATTTTGTTGATTGCGCAGACCTCCGCAGGCGAACCGTCCGCCATGAAGAACGGCGGCAGGTCTTTGACGAGCTTCGAGCTTGCGCTGAGCATTGCGTACGCGCCGATTCGGCAGAATTGGTGCGCACCGCTGCCCCAACCTATTACAACGTGGTCTTCGAGTACGACGTGCCCGCCGAGTGCCGCGTGCGAGCTCATAACGATGCCGCTTCCGACAATGCAGTCGTGGGCGATGTGGCTGTACGCCAAAATATTGTTGTCGTTGCCGATTACGGTGTTGTTGCCGTCGGCAGTCGCAAGGTGCGCTGTGGTATATTCGCGAAAAACGTTGCGGTCGCCGATGACAAGACCGGGGTTGCCACCCTTGAATTTAAGGTCGTGCGTTTTGCCGCCGATGAAGGCGTAGGGAAATACCGAATTGTCCCTGCCCATAACGGTCTTGCCGTCCACCGTTGCGTGGTGGGCTACAATCGTGCCCGAACCGATTTTGACTTCCGAGCCGATGTATGCGTATGCGCCGACCTCGACGCCGTCGTCGAGTTCCGCGCCTTTTTCTATGATTGCTGTCGGATGGATTTTCGTCATTTTTATCAAACGTTTTTTTCGGTCTACGGAGCGTCCGCAGCGTCCATAATCGCGAACATGAGATCTGCGGAAGAAACTACTTTGCCGCCCACCTTGCAAGTGCCCTCGGCGCAGGCGATTTTCCCGTCGCGGTTCTTCGTGATTTTCACGTCTATCTGCAGTTGGTCGCCGGGTTTTACCGCGCGGCGGAACTTTACCTTGTCGGCACTCATAAAGAACGCGAGTTTGTCTTCGCCGTCGATTTGCCTCAACATCAAAATACCCGCAGCCTGCGCCATCGCCTCAAGCTGCAACACCCCCGGCATAACGGGGTTCCCCGGGAAGTGCCCCTGAAAGAACTGCTCGTTGAGGGTTACGTTTTTGATTGCGGTAAGCTCGGTATTGCCGCGCGTTTCGGTGATGCGGTCGATGAGCACGAACGGATAGCGGTGCGGCAGAAGCTCGAGAATCCTGCGCGCGTCGAGCGTGGCTTCGGTGAAGACCTTGTGGTGCTCCGCCGAGATGTCGGCGGGCTTTGCCGCCTTCTTGGGAGCGGACTTTTGCGCGAGCATCTGCTTGTAGATTTGCGCCGTAAGCTTTGCGTTGAGCGCGTGCCCGGGGCGCACCGCAACGATGTGCGCCTTGAGCTTTACGCCCAGAAGCGCGATGTCGCCTACGATGTCGAGAATCTTGTGGCGCACGAACTCGTCCTGATAGCGGAGCGGCTCTTTGGAAATGATTTTGTTGCCCTTGATTACGATTGCCGAATCGAGACTGCCGCCCTGAATCTTGCCCATCTTAAGGAGCGGCTCGATGTCTTCGTAAATGGTGAACGTGCGGGCGGGCGCGATTGCCGCCTGATACGTTTCGGGGTCGATATCTATCGAAAGGTGCTGAGTGTGGATGCCCCTGTCGTCCGCCGATGTACAGGTGATTTTCAGACCGTCGTAGGGAAGCGCGATAATCGAGCGGTTGCCGTCGGATACCGAAACCGGCTCGACAAGCGCGAACTCCTCGCGCTCGGCGTTCTGCTCGACAGGTTCCGCCTGCTGTATGAGGTTTACGAAAAGCTTTGCCGAACCGTCGAGAATCGGGGGTTCGTCGGCATTCATTTCGACATAGCAGTTGTCCACATTCATACCGTTGAGCGCGCTTACGATGTGCTCTATGGTGTGGAGCTTTACGTGCCCTTCCGAAACGCCCGTGTTGCGAACCAAGTCTTGCGAAATCAGAGAGATATGCGGACGGAGTTCGGGCTTGGAATAGATGTCTTTGCGCCTGAATACGATACCCGTATTTTCGGGCGCGGGCTTTAACGTCAGAGTGACCTCGGCGGCACTGTGCAAAGCCGTGCCGCTGATGGAAACTTCCCTTAATATTGTGCGTTGTTTCATCGGAATAAGCTGTTTGTCGACACGGAAATGCCGACAACACAATAATGTTAAACGACGGATATTCCCACAATGCGCGCCTTTGTCAAGCCTATTAGAACTGCGCGGGGTAGCCGACCGAACCCCATAAAATTTGATTCGGGACTAAAAAGGTGCTTGGAAAGCGCGTCAAAAAATGCAAGTATTGCGCGCTATATTTTCGGGCAGATGATAGAGTTTTTAAAGATTTCCAATCTCGCGCTTTTGGAGGGCGCGAACATTGAATTTTCGGACGGTTTCACGGCGGTAACGGGCGAGACGGGCGCGGGCAAAAGCGTTATGCTCGGAGCGTTGTCGCTGCTTGCGGGCAACCGTTGCGGACGCGAAATAATCCGCGAAGGCGCGGACACCTGCAAAGTCGAAGCCCTGCTCTCGTTCCCCGACACGTCCGAAATCGACGCATTTCTCGAGGAAAACGGACTCGGAAAATGTGAAGACAACACGCTTGTGCTCGCCCGAACAATCAGCCGCGAAAAATCGGGGCGCGCATTCGTCAACGGTACGCTCGCGCCGCTTTCGGCACTCGCGGAACTGGGCTCGAAGTGGATAGACTTCCACGGGCCCCGCGAGCCGCAGAAGCTTTTTTCGCTCAAAAACCAGCTCGCAATGCTCGACAACTTTTGCGGCTGCGGACAGGCGAAGGAAAAATACCTCTCTTTATATAAAGAGCGTGCCGCCGTGCTCGCCGACATACAATCGCTGAAAAGCTCGAAGAAACTCACCCCGTCGGAAATCGAATTTCTACGCTCGCAGATAGACTCAATCGACGCGCTCGACCCCACCGACGAAAACATAGCCGAACTCGAGCAGACCTCGAAAACCGCCGAAATGGCGAGCGAAATCGCGGAAAAATCGAACGCCATATACGATCTAATCGAAGGCGAAAACGGCGCGACTTCCGCCGTGGCGCAGGCAAACAGACTCGCGTCCGACCTCGACGCGGCGGGCGAAAACGCCGCAAACCTCACGCGGAGGCTCGAAAACGTCTCGGTGGAACTTTCCGACATCGCCGAAGAATACGAACGCCTCGCGCGCTCGTGCGATATGTCGGAGGAGGAAATCGCATCCATCCGCGCGAGGATGTCCGACTGGCTGTCGCTCTCGCGCAAATACGGAGCGTCGCCCGAACTCGTACGAGCCGCGCGCGACGAAATGGCGCGGAAAATAGAAATGCAGTCCGACGTCGGCGCGTCGATAAAAAAGCTCGAGGAGCGCGAAGCCGAAATTCTCGAAGCCCTCAAACCGATTGCCGCCGAAATTCTCAAAGCCCGCAAAAGCGGCGCAAAGAAGCTCGCGCAGGAGGCGGGCAAGGTGCTCGAGCGGCTCGGTTTCAAAAACGCCTCGTTTACGATAGCGGTCGAGGCGCAATCCGAACCGTCGCCCGACTGCGGAAGCGCGTGCGAATTTCTGTTCTCGGCAAACGCGGGCAAGTCGGCGCAACCGCTCGCGAAAATCGCATCGAGCGGCGAACTTGC
Source organism: uncultured Opitutales bacterium (assembly GCA_900548275.1). Taxonomy (GTDB): domain Bacteria; phylum Verrucomicrobiota; class Verrucomicrobiia; order Opitutales; family Intestinicryptomonadaceae; genus Merdousia. The sequence goes on from URJY01000004.1 coordinate 33,373, forward strand.
GCGCGTTATGCTCGCGCTCAAAACGGTTCTCGCTCAGGCGGACGGCACGCCCGTGCTCGTCTTCGACGAAGTCGACGCGAACGTCGGCGGCGAAATCGGCGCGGAAGTCGGCAGGGAACTTGCAAAGCTCGCCGAAAACCGTCAGGTGTTCTGCGTTACGCACCTGCCGCAGGTGGCGGCACAGGCGCACAGCCACTTTCTCGTGGAAAAAACGCAGACGCAAAATTCCACAAGCGTAAGCATAACCCAAATCGCGGGCGACAAACGGCGGCGCATATCGGAACTTGCGCGTATGATCGGCGACAGAACTTCCGAATCGGCAATCGCGCACGCCCAAAAACTTCTCGACAACGCGGCAAACGGCATATAATCGGAATACAAAATGGCAAAGATTAAAAGAGGCGCAAAACTCGGCGAAATCGTCGGAAAGCGGCACCCCGTCGCGGCGGGAATTTTGCTCTTTCTGGGCGCGGCAATCGGACTGTCGATTCTCGACTTCGCGGCGGGTCAGGAAATTTTTCTAAAGCACTACTTCGAACCGTTCATTTCGTCCACGCAAAGCGCGGGCGAAAACATCTGCGGCAGATTCGGGGCGACATTCTGCGCGGCGGCATTCCTGCTCATCGGAATCGCCGCATATATGATTCCAGTGTACCTGCTCTGGATTGGCGCAATGTGCTTCAAACGCAGCGCGGCGGCGGTCTCGAAAGGCATGTTCGCAGCCACACTGTGCGGACTTCTTCTGTTCTCGATTCTCTGCGCGATAATCCAGACGGCGGCGGGCGACGGCGTAATGCAGTCGGCTTCGTTCCCGTCGGGTTGGGGCGGCAAATTCGGCGGATGCGTTTTCGACAACCTGCTGAAGCCATTTCTGAATGTCGGCGGAAGCGGTATGCTCGTCGGCACGCTCTATTTTGTATGCATGGTAATCGTGTTCGTCGACAGCCCCGCAGAGGCGGCGAAAGAGCTCGGCGGACTAATCAAAAAAACCCCGTCGGGCATATGGAAACTTCTGAAGTTCGTCGGCGCGGCAATCGCGTGGCTGCCGAAAAAACTGCTCTCCAAACGCTCCTCCGACGACGATGACGAACAGCCCGTAGCCGTTCCCCGCCGCGTAAAAATTTCGCTAAAACACAGGGACGAACCCGCCTCGCAACCGCAGTCCGAAACGCAGGCGGAATCGCCCGAGCAAGAAATTGCGGCGCAAGAACAGGCCCCCAAAGAACAGCCCGCAACTTCGGATGAAGACGCGCAACAAACGCCCCCGCCCGAAACCGAAAACGCGCAGGAACAACCCGACCCAGAACCCGTTGCCGAGACCGAAAATGAGCAGGTTTCGGCAGCCGCACAAATAGAAAAACCCATCAGCGATTTTTCGTCGAGATTCGACGACGAAGAGGAAGAAAACGGCGAAATTTCCGAATACATTCAAGAGACCACTTCCGTCCGCGAAGGCCAGTCCGACACAAAGTCGGACACGGACGGCGACGCAGCGGTTGCAAACCGCAACCCCGTCGAAACCGCACAAGAAACAACCGATGTCTCTGAATCGATGAAAAAACATATTAAGCTCAAACAAGCAGAGCCTGCGAAAGAGCGCGCGGAAAAGCCCGCCGTTGCGGCACCCCCCGCGCCCGCCGCGCCGTCGGCTTCGGGCGACGTGCCCCTGCCGAAAATCGAGGTCGTAAAACTCGAAGAGGAAAAGGTGGAAATCGACCAACCGCAAAAGAAAAACGGCTACACTTTCCCGTCGCTCGACCTGCTCGCCGAACCCGCCGACAAGTCGGACGTGCCCGAAGAAGACTACAACGCGCGAACCGAGGAAATCGTAAACGTCATCGGCTCGTTCGGCGTAAAAGTCCTGCCCGACCACGCCTACCCCGGTCCGGTCATCACGCGCTACGAAGTAAAGCCCGCCCCCGGGGTGAAAATCAGCCGCATCGCAAACCTCGAAGACGACATCACCGCGGGCATAATGGCGCAAAAAGTCAGAATCATCGCCCCCGTCCCGGGGCGCGGAACGGTCGGCATCGAAGTGCCGAACAAACACAGGCTCAACGTGTCGATGCGCGAAGTCCTGCAGTCGAAACAGTGGCGCGACAACAAATTCGAAATTCCGATAGCACTCGGCAAAGACGCAACGGGCGTGCCGATTGTCGCAAACCTAAAAAAAATGACCCACGCACTCATCGCGGGTTCGACAAATTCGGGCAAAAGCGTGTGCATAAACACAATCATCGTGTCCATGCTCTACAAAATGACGCCCGAAGACCTGCGCCTTATTATGATAGACCCCAAAATGGTCGAATTGCAGGGCTACAATTCCATCCCCCATATGCTCATTCCCGTGGTCAGCGACGTAAAGAAGGCGTCCGCCGCCCTCAAATGGCTGACCTCCGAAATGATGCGCCGCTACCAAATCTTCAATAAGACGGGCGTGCGCAACATCGACGGCTTCAACGCAAAAATCCTCAAAGACAAAGAACAGCTGAAAGAGTCGGAAAACGACTTCGCCGAAATGTCGCCCGAAGAGCGGCAGGCGGCAGTCTCCGCAACGCACGAGGCGGCGGACGACGACAACGACATCGAAATTCCGACCGAAAAGCTGCCGTACATCGTCTGCATCGTCGACGAACTCGCCGACCTTATGAGCGTTGTCGGCAAAGAGGTCGAACACTACATCGCGCGAATCACGCAACTTGCGCGCGCGGCGGGTATACATATGATTATCGCAACGCAGCGACCCGACGTAAAAGTCATCACGGGTCTTATCAAAAACAATCTGCCCACGCGAATCGCCTTCAAAGTTACGTCGCAAATCGACAGCCGCACAATTCTCGACCGCAAGGGCGCGGAATCGCTCATCGGCTGGGGCGATATGCTGTTCCTCAACAACGGCACGTCCGACCCCGTACGCGCACAGGGCGCATTCCTGTCGGACGAGGAAATCGAGTCGATTGTCGACGCGCTGAAAGTCAACGGACAGCCGCAGTACGCCGAAGAGGTGCAGGCGCAAATCGATAGGGAAACCGAAGAGGAAGACGACGACGCAGGCGACGGCGGCGAATTCGGCGACCCGATGATAACAAAGGCGGTGGGAATCATCCGCCAGACAAACAAGACAAGCATATCGTTCCTGCAGAGAAAACTCGGCGTGGGCTATAACCGCGCGGCAAACATAGTAGAGGAACTGGAGGCGAGAGGGCTAATCGGCCCCGACAAAGGTCAGGGTCAGCGCGACATCTTCCTTGATTAAAAAACGAATCGAAAACTATCCGTCTTGCGGATAGTTTTTTGTTTGTGCAAGCCCGTTGACAGCCCCGTCGTAAAACCGTTCCGCATTTTTACGGAACAAATTGACATACAAAATATTCCGACCGAAAAACACCGCCGACACAATCCCGCAAAAATAAAAAAATGTTGACTCAATGCAAATTTTTTATATTTCTGGCGGCTTTTACTAAAAACTTTAGCGCAAGAACACTATGTTAGTTGAATTGTTAAAGTCCAAAATTCTGCGTGCCGAAACGACCGACGCGCGTATCGACTACGAGGGCTCGCTCGCAATCGACCAAGCACTTATGGACAAAGTCGGTATGCTGCCCTACGAGAAAATTCTCGTCGGCAATATCTCCAACGGCAAACGCTTCGAAACCTACGCCATCCCCGCACCGCGCGGAAGCCGTACGTTCTCGATAAGGGGCGCGGCGGCGCATCTGGGCAATGTGGGCGACCTTCTGGTAATCATGTCGTTCGCTCAGGTCGATTCTTCCGAAGTCGCAAACCACCTGCCCCGCACAATCACGCTCGGCGAAAAGAACACCAAGATTATAAAATCGCAGAATATGATTGACTAATTCCGCGCGGCAAAAACGCCCTGCGGAAGTCTTTCCGAAAATTTCCAATCAACACAAACCCAAACAAGATATGTCATACAAATTGTTCATCCCCGGACCCGTAGAGGTCTCCGAAAAAACATACAAGGCAATGACCACTCCCATCGTAGGGCACAGAAGCAAAGACTTCGTGAAGCTCGTGGACAACATTATGCCGCGCCTCAAACAGTTGTTCTATACGAACGACCCCGTTTTCCTCAGTACAAGCTCGTCGTGGGGCGTTATGGAAGGCGCAATCCGCAACGTCGTAAAGAAGGGCGTTCTCAACTGCTGCAACGGCGCGTTCTCGGACAAGTGGTATGACGTCTCCAAGCGTTGCGGCAAGGAAGCGGGCGAACTCAAGTTCGACTGGGGCAAACCCGTATGTCCCGAAGCCCTCGAAAAGGAACTTTCCACGAACAAGTACGACGCCGTTACAATCATCCACAACGAAACCTCCACGGGCACGATGAGCGACATCAAGGCGATTTCCGAAGTCCTCAAGAAGTTCCCCGACGTTGTTTCGATTATCGACACCGTAAGCTCGTTCTCGGCAATGCCCATCAAGAAGGACGAACTCGGCATCGACGTTATGGTAACGGGCTGCCAGAAGGCTCTCGCAATTCCCCCGGGACTCTCGTTCTGCTCGGTTTCCGAAAAGGCAATGAAGCGCGCCGAAACGGTCGAAGGCAGAGGCTACTATTTCGACTTCCTCGAATTCAAGAAGTTCTTCGACAAGTCGCAGACTCCCTCCACGCCGATTATCTCGATGCTCTACGCGCTCGAAAGCAAGCTCGACGACATCTTCACCGAAGGCGTCGAAAACCGCTATGCGCGCCACTTGGCGAACAACAAGCTCGTCCGCGACTGGGGCTATGCGCACGGCTTCGAACTCTTCCCCGAGGAAAAATTCGGTTCGGTAACGCTCAACTGCTTCAAGAACAACCTCAATGTAGACCTCCCCGCGCTCCTCGACGAACTCAAGAAGCGTTTCAAGATGGTCTTCAACGGCGGCTACGGCAAGATTAAGGGCACGACGTTCCGCATCTCGAATATGGGCGACGAAACTCCCGAAACGATGAAGGAGCTTCTCGACAATATCGACACAATCCTCCCCAGCTACATCCAGAAGTAGCTTAGGCAATGCGGTGCGCGCGGACTGCAAAAAGCTCTCCGCGCGCGCCGAATTTTTTGTATTCGCCAAATTATATTATTGAGAATGAAAAAGCTGATTATTTCGGAAAAACCGTCCGTAGCGGCGGACATCGCAAGAGTTTTGGGCAAGGCAAAAAAATGCGACGACTATTACGAAAACGACCAATACGTCATCGCCTCCGCACTCGGACACCTCGTCGAGCTTAATATGCCCGCCGACATCGACAAAAAATACGCCCGCTGGACGCTCTCGAACCTGCCGATTATTCCCGAAACATTCAAGCTAAAGCCCATCGAAAAGACAAAGGCAAAGCTCGCCTCGCTAAAAAAGCTTCTTTCGCGCAAAGACATAGACGGCGTAATCAACGCCTGCGACGCGGGGCGCGAGGGCGAACTCATCTTCACATACATCTACGAAATCACAAAGTGCAAACTTCCGCGCGAACGCCTGTGGGTTTCGTCTATGACCCCCGCATCCATTCTCGAAGCATTCTCGAACCTCAAGACTCAGGACGAAATGGAATCGCTGCAGGACGCCGCAAGATGCCGCAGCGAGTCGGACTGGCTTGTCGGCATCAACGGCACAAGGGCAATCACGAGCAGAATGTACGGCTCGCGCGGCAAGAGCCTTGCCTCGGTCGGACGCGTACAGACCCCCACCCTCGCGATGATTGTGGAGCGCGAGCGCGAAATCCAGAATTTCAAGCCCAGCCGCTTCTGGCGCATTACCGCCAATTTCGAAATCGAAAACGGTCAGTACGAGGGCGTCTACCAGCGTCCCGACTTCAAGCAGTCGAAGAAGGACAAAGACCCGAACGACAAGGCGGACAGAATCTGGAATCACGCCGACGCCGAAAAGATCCTCAACGACATCCGCGCAATAGGCGTTGCGAAAGTCTCCGACAAAAAGACGCAGGCAAAGCAAATAGCCCCGCGCCTCTACGACCTCACGACGCTGCAGCGCGAAGCTAACAACAAATTTTCGTTCCCCGCAAACAAGACTCTTTCGATAGCGCAGTCGCTCTACGAAAAGCACAAGATGATAACCTACCCGCGTACCGACTCGCGCGCCCTGCCCGACGACTACCGCGGCGTGGTAAGCCGCACGATGGGCACGCTCTCCGAGCCGTACCTCGGCTTCGCGCAAAAGGCGGTTGCGGAAGGCTACGTCAAAAAGGCGGGCAAGAGAATTTTCGATTCGAAGCAGGTCAGCGACCACTTCGCAATCATCCCCACCGACGTGTCGGGCAAAAAGCTCACCGACGACGAATTTAAAATCTACGATATGATTGCCCGCCGCTTCGTCGCCGCGTTCTACCCCGAAGCGATTTTCGACGTTACCACGCGCCTTTCGGTGGTAGGCTCGAACATTTTCAAGACAGAAGGCAAAGTACTGCGCTCCGCTGGCTGGATGGATGTCTACAACAAGGAAAGTTCCGACAAGGAAATCCTGCCCCCGCTCAAGGACGACAAGGAGCAGGCAAAGCTGCTCGAAGCCAAGCTCAAGGAGGAAGCCACGAAACCGCCCGCGCGCTACACCGAAGCGACACTGCTTTCCGCAATGGAAGGCGCGGGAAAACTGCTCGACGACGAAGAGCTTGCCGACGCGATGAAAGACAAGGGTCTTGGCACGCCCGCAACGCGCGCGCAGATTATCGAAAACCTCATCGCCCACAAGCTCGTAGAACGCGACCGCCGCGACCTCATCCCCACGGCTCGCGCCGAAAGCCTCATCCGCTTCCTCGACGCACTGGCAATCGACGCGCTGACAAGCCCGTCGATGACCGGCGAGTGGGAGCAGAAGCTGCGCCTTATCGAGCGCAAACAGCTGTCGCGCAAGGAATTTATGAAGGGCATCGACGAAATGACAACGCAAATCGTAGACAAGGCGCGAAACTTTGTCGAAGAAGACGCGGAGTCGCACGAAGTCGACATTCCAAACCCCCTCGACGGAAGCAAGCTGATTGAAACTTTCCGCGCGTACAAGTCGAAAGACGGCAAGTTCATAGTCTACAAGACAATCGGCAACAGGAAAATTTCGGAAGACGAAGTGCGCGAACTCGTCACAAAAGGCAAAGTCGGACCGCTTGAAGGCTTCAGAAGCAAATTGGGTCGCCCCTACACGGCGACGCTCAAGCTCGACGAAAACTACGCGGTAAAGTTCCAGTTCGGCGACAACCCCGACGGCACGGAACGCAAGCCCGAAAATCTCGAAAACGCCCCCGTCGTCGGCCGCTGCCCGCGCTCGGCAATGGGGCTTTGCCAGTGCAAAACGGGCGAGCTTGTCGAAACCGAAAACGCCTACATTTGCCGCCATCCGAAAGGCGAAGAGAAAAAATGCTCGTTCAGACTCGGCAAGAATATGCTCTCGCACGCAATCACGCACGCGGAAATCGAAAGCCTCATCAACACGGGCAAAACCCCCGTCATCGAAGACTTCGTTTCGAAGCGCACAAAGAAGAAATTCTCGGCGGCACTCGCCCTCGACGCGCGCGGCGGAATATCGTTCGAGTTTGCGAAGAAAACGGGCGGACGCGGCGCAAAACCCGCCGAACAAAAAAAATAAGGAAACGAAAACAAACTTTTTTCGAACGCGTTTTTCCCTCGGGGAAACGCGTTTTTTGCGCACAAAATCCAAAAAATTCCGCAAAAAAGAACAAAACATTGACACATTCAAGGCGCGGAATATAGATTCCCCGAATGAAAAAAATCTGTATATTTATGGCGGCGGCTGCGGTATTTTTTACAGCCGCCTGCGGCGGAAAGGACGAATTCAAAATAGAAAGCGCGACAGTCGCCGACATAGGAGGGGTCCCGCGCGTTGTGGTCAACGGCAAGCCCGAGCGGGCGCGTATGCTGTACGTTTCGCCCACATACTTTACAGCCGCCCCGCCCGTAATCAAGCCGCTCGGCACAAAGTGGCGCAAGGTCTCGCTCGACATAGACCCTCAAAAAAAGGAGGTCTCCGACGGCAGATTCCAAATCAAAACGGAAAACAAACCGATGGAATACTACCTGTCGAAATTCGAAGTGGTCGAGGCGGAAAGCGGAAAACAGGTCTTCGCCCTCAAATTCGACGGCAAAAATGTCGACCCGCGAATCGGTTTCTGGTGCGTTGGCAAAGGCAGGGTGAAACAGCTGCCGTTCGAAATGAAAAACACGCAAATCGACGGCGCAAAGAACGGCGCGCTGCGCGTTGCAATCACAAAGGAGACGGGGCTGCTCAACCAAATCCACATCTATGTAAAAGACATCAAATTCGAGGCGGGCAAGGCGTACAAAATCAATTTCAGAATCAGGACAAGCCAAGACTTCGCACCGCTCAAATACCTCTATACAATGTTCGACAAAAACGAAGGACAGTACAGGTCGCTCGCGCCGAAGCCCGTTTCGTGCGTCGAACCGCAGGTGCGCCTCGCGCGCAAGGCGGGCGTGGACATCGTAACGTTCCCCGTACAGGCGGCGGACTACTACGTAAAGGACGGAGAAACGCCCGACTACTCGTACCTCGACGGCGCATTGAAGTCGATTGTCGAAAACAACCCGAAAGCGCAGATTCTGGTGCGCATACGCTTCTATCCGCCTATCAAATGGCTTAGGGAAAATCCCGATTCCACACTTACATTTTTCGACGGAAGCAAAAGCACTTTGCACGCATCCATTTCATCGCCGAAATTCAGAGCCGACTCGCAGCGCGCATTGCGCTACATCATCGACTACGCCGAAAAGAACTTCGGCGACAACATCGTCGGCTACCACCCCGGGGGCGGCAACTCGTGCGAATGGTTCTACGGCGACTCGTGGAGTTCGCGCTGGCAGGGCTACGACAAATCGACGGCGCAGGCGTGGGTTCGTTGGCTCGGCAAAAAATACGGCTCGGACGAAGCACTGCAAAAGGCGTGGAACAATCCGAACGCGAAAATCGCCGCCGAAAAAGTTCCGACAAAAGACGAACGCGACGCGCCGAACTACCTCGTAAACCCCAAGACACAAAAGCGCATCGCCGACTTCAACGAATTCTGGCAGGACGAAATGCTCGATATGATAGACAGCCTTGCGACAGTCATCCGCCAAAAGGTTCCGCACAAACTCTGCGTATTTTTCTACGGTTACGCGGGCGAATTTTCGGGGATGTACAACGGTGTTGCATACTCGGGGCACGTCGGGCTCGGCAAACTTCTGAAGAACGGTAAAATCGACGCGCTGTGCGGTCCCATCTCGTATTCCGACCGCTACTACGGCGACGGAAAATCCACGATGGGCGCGACCGAATCAATCACCCGCGCGGGCAAGCTCTGGATTGACGAAGACGACACCTCCACATACCTCGCCCCGAAAATCGGCAACTACCCGGGGATGGAAACGGGGCTTGATACGCGCGAAAAAACGCTCGACGTTCTAACGCGCAATATGTCGCAGGAGGCTGTACGCAACATAGGCTCGTGGTGGATGGACCTCGGCGGCGGCGGGTTCTTCAACGACGCCAAGCTCTGGAAGCTCAAGACCGTCTTCGAAAAAGCCGAAAACGATATGATTGAAAATCCCGTCGTCTACGACCCTGAAATCGCGCTGATTTTCGACGAAACCTCCGCTCTCTACTGCGCTGCGCGGGGAACTTCGCGCACGATGGTGAACGAATTCGGAAAGGCGCGCGGCAAGCTCAACCGCATCGGCGCGCCGTTCGCCCACTACCTGCTCGACGACATTATCTTCGGCAAGCCCACAAATTCAAAGCTCGACATCTACGCCGTCGCCTACGCGCTCGACTCAAGGAAACGCGCGGCAATCGCGGAAAGGGCGAAGAAAAACGCCTCGATTTTCCTCTGGGCACCCGCGTACATCGACATCGACAAGGGCGAATTTTCGACTGACGCAGTCGAAGAGCTTACGGGCTTCAAAGTGGAAAACATCCAAAACGGTCAAATTTTGGGCGTAGTGGAATCGACGGACGCGGGCAAAAAAATCGGTCTGCCCGAAAAGTTCGGCATCCCCGAAAACAAGCGTTATCCCGACCCCCTGTTCTCGCCGAAAGTCGAAAGCGGCGACATCCTGCTTGCCAACTACCCGAATGGCAAACCCGCAGTGGTTCTGCGAGGCAAGACGCTCTTCTGCCCCACGGCGGGCGTGCCCTACCAACTCTACGCGCATATGGCGAAAATCGCGGGCGTTAAAATCTACACCGACTCCCCCGCCGCAGTCTACGCGAACGGCGCGTACATCTCGATAACGCCGACCGAACTGCAGGACGGGCAGACGCGAAAACTAAACATCGACACACACTCCGACTCCGACGTTTTCGACGCGCTCTCGGGCGAAAAGCTCGGCGAACGCGGCAAAGTTTCCGTCGAAGTCAAACGCGGCGGCTCGCTGCTGCTGCGCTTGGGCAACGGAAACGCCGATTTCAAAAAATAACCATATCAAACAACACACATGAGAAAAACATACATTGCATTATTTGTGGCGGCGGGCATTGCGCTTTCCGCCGCTGCGTCCGAAACGCAATACAAAGTCGAAAGCTTCAACGGTGCGCCTTTCATAACCGAAAACGGAAAGCCGTTGCGCAACCGCATAGTGTGGGTCGCGGGCGGCTGTTCCGAAAGCCGAAACCATCCGCTGCTAAAAAAGGCGGATGTCTGGGGGGAAACGGAACTCGAGTTCGAAGCCCCGAACGACATCCCCGCAATCGTGCAGTTGCGGATGGGAAAGAGCGCGGGCGAAATCTATTTTTCGAAGTGGGAAGTTTCTGAATCGGAAAGCGGGAAAGTCGTATTCTCGCTCGACACGGCTTCGACAAAGCCCGACAAAAGCATTGCGCACTGGTGCGTGGGATTCCGCGAAAATCCGCCCGTAAAGCTCGAAAACGTCGACACCGACGACGGCGGGCGCGCGCTCAAACTCACGCTCGGCAGCGACAAAAAGCTTGAGGCATTCCACCTGTACAGAAATTCCATTCCCGTCGAAAAAGGCAAAAAATACAAGGTCAAGCTCCGCGCCAAAAGCGACGCCCCGCGCCCGTTTTCGACATCCGTCTATTATTACAACAACGGCTTCGTCTTCGTGAAGTCCGACACATCCATCGCCGCGTCAACGGTCGGACACGCCGCGAAAGCGGGAGTCGATTTCGTGTCGTTCGAAATAAACAGCGTCTGGACAAAGCCGAACGAAGAACCGAACTTCGCTTACATCGACAGCGCGTTCGGCGTTTTCCTCGAAGCCAACCCCAAGGCAAAACTCATCCCCCGCGTGCGCCTCGACCCCCAAATCAACAAGTGGTGGCGCGACTCGCACCCCGACGATATGATGAAAAATTCCGACGGCACAATCAACGAAACCTACATTTCCGTGTCGTCGCCGACCTACCGCAAGGAGGCGGCGGAATCGCTGCGCAAGTTCATCGAATACTGCGAAAAGCACTACCCCGACAATATGGCGGGCTACCACCCCGCGGGCGGAAACTCGCGCGAGTGGTTCTACGGCGGCACTTGGCACAAAACCTTCAGCGGCTACGACGTCAACACGCTCAAGGCGTGGCGCGCGTGGCTGAAAAACAAATACGGTTCGGTCGAAAATCTCGCAAAGGCGTGGAACTGCGGCGCGCCCGAGTCGTTCGAAAAAATCGGGCTGCCCACACAGGAGGAACGCGAAACGCCCGCATTCGTAATCGACCCGAAAACGCAGTGGAAAATCGCCGACCTCAACCTGTTCCTGCAGGACGAAATGGCGGACACCGTCCTCGGGCTTGCAAAGGTCATACGCCAAGCCGCGCCAAACAAACTCTCGATTTTCTTCTTCGGCTACGGCTTCGAATTTTCGGGCGTACGCAACAGCCCCGCATTCTCGGGGCACTACGCGCTTTCGAAAATCATAAAGTCGCCCGACATCGACGCCATCTCGGGACCGATTTCGTACTTCGACAGAAATTTCGGCGACGGCAAAACAACGATGGGCGCAACCGAATCTATAACCGACGCGGGCAAACTCTGGATTGACGAAGACGACACCTCCACATACCTCGCCCCGCGCGACGGACGCGACTACCCCGGAAAATACTCGGGGCTGTACACGCTCGGGGACTCGCGCGAAGTTCTTCGCCGCAACCTCGCACAGGAGACAGTGCGCAACAACGGCGTCTGGTGGATGGACCTCTTCGGTCAGGGCTGGTTCGACGACAAAAAGCTTTGGCGCGAAATGAAAAACTTCGCAAAGCCCGAACGCGACATCATCGCCCACCCCCTCCCCTACCGCCCGCAAATGCGGCTCGTAATGGACGAAACGTCGATGTGTATGATTGCGGCAAGAGGCGGGGCGGGAATCACCACGCAGAAACTGATGGCGTTGGGAAGAGTCGCGGCGAACCGCTCGGGCGTGCCGTTCGGGCAGTACCTGCTCGCCGACGTTCTCGCAAAACCCGACGCGGCAAAGCTCAACGCAATGCTCTCGGTCTACGCGCTCGACGCAAAGCAACGCGCAGCCTGCGCCGCCCTGCGCGAAAAATCGGCAAACATCTGGGCGTGGCTTCCCGCCTACATCGACACCGACAAACGCGAATTCTCGACATCCGCAGTCGAGGAGGCGACGGGCTTCAAGGTCAAGCCCGTCAACGCAAAACCCGCCGCAATACCCACCGAAGACGGGCTGAAAATCGGGCTGAAAGCGACGTCGGGCGCGGAATACGCAATGCCGCTGCTCTCGCCGATTCCCGAAAGCGGCGACATAGTGCTTGCGAAATTCGAAAACGGACTGCCTGCAATCGTCCTGCGCAAGAGCGGCAAACACCCGCAGCTTTTCTGCGCCGTGCCCGAAATCCAGACGGAACTCTACCGCCATATGGCGGAACTTGCGGGCGCGCACGTCTACAACAAACAGGGTACGGTAGTCTACGCAAACGGCGCGTACGTTTCGGTCGTAGCGGTCGAAGACGGCGAATACGAAATCGACCTCGGACGCGACGGCGCGGTCTACAACGCGCTAAGCGGAAACAAACTCGGCAGCTCGCGGACAATCGCCCTAAAAATGAGAAAGGGCGACTGCCGCTTTCTGCGCCTCGGCAAAGGCAACGCCGACTTCGAAAAATAGGCAAAACAAACCGTTTCAAAACCGTCGGAATTTTCCCCCCGACGGTTTTTTTGTGTCGCAACGCGCAATATTGTTTTTCTGGGGGAAATGTTGTTTTTTGTAATTGACAAACGATATTTCACCCGCGAAAATATCGTTATGTACACACGGCGAGAATTTTTGCAGGATGCGGTAATCGCAGCCTCGGGGATGGCACTGAGCGGTTGCGCAAAACAGACGGTCTTCGACACCGACCAACGGGCGTGTCTGATTGCCCTCGCGGAACAGATTATCCCCGCCGACGACAAGTTCGGCGGCGCAACCGATGCGGGTGTAATAAATTATATGGAAACATTCGCGGGTAAATATTATCCCGAAATAATACCGTACTATGCGGAGCAGCTGGCAATGCTTCAAAAGGCGTGTGTCGCCGTTCATTCGAAAAAATTTCAGGAGCTTGCATTCGACGAACAGACCGCATTTATGAAAAAAATGGAGGTCGGCAAAGTTCCGTCCGCCGAATGGAATGCAGCCGCCCAACGCAGCTTTTTCAACGAAATTCTGACGCGTTCCATGCAGGGCTTCTACGGCTCGCCGCGCCACGGCGGCAACAAAAACTATATGTCGTACAAAATGCTCGGGCTTGATATGCCCGTAGTTGTCGGACAAAACCGCTACGGGAGGAGGTCGTAATGGGCGCGGAAATCGTACACGAAAAAACGGACGCGGTTATTGTCGGTGCGGGCGCGGGCGGCGGCGTTGTCGCAAAACAGCTTGCGGTTCGCGGAATCAAATGCGTGGGGCTCGAACGCGGCGACTGGCCAATCTACGACGAGAACGCAAACGACGAACTCGTCAACCAGCGTACCCACGCAATAAAATCGCTTCACGGGCCCGACAGGCGTAAATTCCCGCGCATTGCATACGCAACCGCCGACACCGTAAAACTGCGCGACATCTGGCACGCCTCGTCACCGTCGATAGCCGCGTGCGTCGGCTCGGGCACGGTCACATACGGCGCGATGGGATGGCGGTTTATGCCGCAGGACTTCAAGTTGAAAACCCTCTACGGAGACAGGGTAAAAGGTTCGGCTCTCGAAGACTGGCCCATTTCCTACGACGACCTCGAACCGTACTACGAACAGGCGGAATACGAAATCGGAGTATCGGGCGATATGAAAGACAACCCGTTTGCGCCGCCCCGAAAAAAGCCCTTCCCCATGCCCGCATTCGAATACAACTGGGAGGACAAAAACATACTCATCCCCGCGATGAAACGGCTCGGACTGCACCCGTTCCCGATTCCCATGCTCCGCAATTCGGTTCGCTACAACGGGCGCGCCGCCTGCATACGCAACCACACCTGCTGCGGTTATACCTGCCCGTGCGACGCAAAAAACGGAACGCAAAACACGGTGATACCCGTCGCGCTAAAAACGGGCAATTACGAGCTGCGGACAAACTCGGTGGCGTTCGAAGTCGTAATGGACGGCAAACGCGCAACGGGCGTAAAATATTTCGACGCGCAAAAACGCGTCCACTTCCAACCCGCCGACGCGGTGGTGATAGCGGCTTCGTCGATAGAGACGACGCGCCTGATGTTCCTTTCGAAAAGCAAACTCTTCCCGCACGGCTTGGGCAACCAAAACGATATGCTCGGACGCTGCGCCCACAGCCACATCTACTGCGGCGCGACGGGAATTTTCGACGAAGATGTCGAACGCGAAATGGGTCCAGGGGCAACCGTCGCATTCTCCGACCTCAACCACAACCCGTCGAAGGCGATTTTCTCGGGCGTGCTCTGCAGCGAATTCTACCAACTTCCGTGGCAAAGGTCGATGAACTGGCAGCCCAACCGCCCGAGATGGGGTGCGGAGCACAAGCGTTCGATGCGCGAAAACTACCGAAAATTCCTCCGCCTAATCGGCCCCGTACAGGAAATTCCGATGTACGAATGCCGAATCGGGATAGAGCCGCGCGTACGCGACTGGTACGGAATGCCCGTCTTCACTTCGCTCGGCGGCAAAAAACATCCGCTTACGCTCGAACAAACCAAAATGATGACGGAAACCGCCGAAAACGTCCTGCGGGAGGCGGGCGCAAAAACGGCGTGGCGCGTCAACGAAAAGCCGAGTCTGACGGGCTGCAACGGCGCGGGGCAGCACCAAGCGGGCGCGTGCCGCATGGGCGACGACCCGAAGAAATCGGTCGTAGACCCGTTCTGCAAAGTTTGGGACACCGAAAACGTCTGGCTCGGCGACGGCTCGGTACACGTCAGCAACGGTGGATTCAACCCCGTCCTGACCATTATGGCTCTGGCGTACAGAACGGGCGAAACGGTTGCAAAGGAATTCGGAAAGAAGGCGTAAAAATATGAAAAAGAAAATATTTTTATCCTATTTTATCATTTTCTCGCTTCTCGCAGTCGTTGCGGCGGCGGGCGGCTACACGGCTTGGAACAAGCTCGACCCGCAATACACCTGCGCCCAGTGCCACGAGGTAAAACCGACACACGAACGTTGGGCGAAATCGGCGCACGCCGAAATTTCCTGCACAGAATGCCACGGAACGGCGATTTCAAACGGAATGCACAGCCTTAGGGAAAAGGTCGGGATGGTCGTTTCGCACTTCTCGAAAAACGTGCGCAACGCCGACATCAAAATGAACGAAGCCCAACGCCTCGACGTGTCCGCGCGTTGCGTGAACTGCCACCGCTCCGAAGCCGCAGACTGGAAGTCGGGCGGACACTCCACTACGTACGCAAACATATTCGAAGACAAAATACACAACGCCGCCGAAAAGCCGTATTGGGAATGTCTGCGCTGCCACGGTATGTTCTACGACGGCAACATCAACGACCTTATGTCGCTTGACGGAAAGCCCGAAGACTGGAAAATCCGCAATCCCGAGCAGCGCGCCCTGCCCGCCGTGCCGTGCTTGGCGTGCCACCAAATACACGCCGAAAAAACGCGCCCGAAGAATTTCGCGGACGCCTACAAAACACCGCTCCAGTCGAAGTCAGCTCCGAAAGCCGCGCTTTATATGCGGGTTGACAAACTGCACCTGCGCGCCGACTGCCTGACGCCGCTGAAAATGTACCTCGACGAAAAGCCCATTGCCAACAGCCAAGACCCGAACCACGCGCTTTGCCAGCAGTGCCACTCGCCGAACTGGCGGCACGAAGCTGGCAGCTCCGACGACAGAACGCCCGTCGGGGCACACGCGGGTATGAGTTGTCTGGCGTGCCACAACCCCCACTCGGGCGAAGCGGCAAGCTCGTGCGCGAAATGCCACGACACCTCCGACAAAAAATTCGCCCCGCAAAAGGGAAAATGTCCGCAATTTATAAACAGCAAAAAGAATTAAATTCGGATAGATTTTAATTCCGACAAAAAACGCGAACGCCGATGCGGAAAATTATCTTCGCTTGGCGTTTTCCATTGCCTCGCGCCGCTCCTCAAGCTCCGCCCATCTGTCCATCAGACGCGAATCCTCCGCGTCGAGCTCTTCAATGCGCCTGTTTATGTCGGCAAGCTTGTCGAAGTTGGCAACCACAAAATTCTGGTCTTCGAGTTTCGCGGCGAGTTCGGCTCGTTCCGCCTCGACCGCCTCGATACGCGCGGGCAGAGTCTCAAGCTCCTCGCGCTCTTTGTTTGTGAATTTGTCGGTGCGTTTGCGCGGCGGCTCGGGCTGAATCGGCGCAGCCCGCTGCTGCTTCGCCTCGCGGGCGGCGGCTTCCGAAGACTTCAGTTTTTCCCATTCGTCGTAGCCGCCGACAAGCTCGCGAATCTCCCCGTTTTCGCCGAAGCAAAATACGCCCGTTACGATGTCGTTGAGAAATGCGCGGTCGTGCGAGACAAGCAGAACGGTTCCGTTGAAGTCGGCGAGCGCGCTTTCGAGGATGTCGATTGTGGGCATATCGAGGTCGTTCGTGGGCTCGTCGAGAACGAGCACGTTCGCGGGGGTCGCGAACATTTTTGCGAGCATAAGGCGGTTCTTCTCGCCGCCCGAAAGCGTGCCGATTTCGCTCAAAATCTTGGACGGCTCGAAGAGGAAATTCTGTAGATAGCCCATCACGTTCTGTTTCGCGCCGTTGACGCTTACGAAATCGGAGCCGCCGCCGACAAAATCGCAGAGCCGCATATTGTCGTCGAGGTCTTTGCGCAGCTGGTCGAAGTAACCGATTTGCAGCGACGTTCCCCGCACCACTTCGCCCGAATCTGGCTTGAGCGAGCCGAGCAGCAGATTAAGCAGCGTCGTTTTGCCTATGCCGTTGCGCCCGATGATTCCGATTTTGTCGCCGCGGAAAATCGTCGTAGAAAAGTTTTTTACAATCGGAGTGCCGCCGTACGAAAAGGAAATGTTTTTTACGTCGAGAACCTTCCTGCCGCCCTGCTCGGCTTCCTGAACGCGCAGTGTAAGGTCGCCCGCCGAACCGATGCGCGCCTTTCTGATTTCGCGCAGCTTCATAAGCTCGCGCACCCTGCCCTCGTTGCGCGTGCGCCGCGCCTTGATTCCTTTGCGCAGCCACGCCTCCTCCTGCGCGAGCTTTTTGTCGAAGACGGCTTCGTTGCGTTCGCGGGCGGCGAGAAGCTCGTCGCGGCGTCGCATAAATTCGTCGAAGCCGCAGTCGAATGCTATCAGCTTGCCCCTGTCGACCTCCACGACGCTCGTTGCAAGATTGCGCAAAAACGCGCGGTCGTGCGAGACGAACACGAGGGTCTTGCCGCACGACTTGAGGAATTTTTCGAGCCACAAAACGGAGTCTATGTCGAGGTGGTTCGTAGGCTCGTCGAGAAGAAGTATGTCGGGGTTCGACACGAGCCCGCGCCCGAGCAGTGCGCGGCGTCTCAACCCCGCCGACGCCGACGACATCTCGATGTCGGGCGAAATTTCGAGCCTGTCGACAACCGCGCGGATTTTCGAATCGGCGCCCCACGCGTCAAGCTCGTCGAGCTTTGCGGAGAGGCTGTCGAACTCGCGGCGTTCGGCGTCTCCGCCGTTTTCGATGGAATGCGAAAGCTCCATATGGCGCGCCAAAAGCCTGCCCGTTTCGCCGAGCCCGTCGGCGACAACCGCATACGCCGAACCCGAAAGATTCACGGGAACGTCCTGAGGAAGATACGCGGCGGTCGTCGATTTCATGCGCTCGACGCGTCCCGCGTCGGGTTCGTTAAGCCCCGCAATCAACTTCAGCAGCGACGTTTTTCCGCAACCGTTGCGCCCGATGAGCGCGATTGAATCGCCCGCCTGCACGCTCAAGTCGGCGTCGACAAGAAGCGGCTTCAGACCGTATTTTAACGAAACACTGCAAAGGGAAATCAGACTCATAAAAATACCGCCGATTTATAGCCGAAGCCGAATCACTGACAACACAAAAATCACCCGCGCCGCACGCGCCAATCGACGAACACTCTGGCGCACTCGCGCGAACCGTCCGCCGAGCGCACTGACGTTATGCTGCGGTCGCCGTCCAGCTGACAGAACGCCGACACCCGATTGTGCGGAAGAACCTCGTCCAAAAACGAAACGCCAATTCTGTGCGGCTCGCGCGTCTGCGCAAACTCGGACGGAACGGACTCGACCGCCCAAATCATATAGACGGAATTGTTGACGTGCCCGTTCAGGTCGATGTCGTCGTTGCGCGCGGAAAAGTCCGACTCCGACGACGGCGCGGCGGCGTCGATTTTCGGGAAAGGCTCGTCGAAGCTCCAAGAATTGGCGGTTTCGGGATGCGGCTGCCACGACGCAACGCGTTCCAAGCGCGCAATGCGGCGCGAATTTACGTCGAACAAAATCCATTGCGAACGCGCGGTAAAAAGCGGTTTGCCGTCGGAGTCGGCGGCTGAAAACTCGCGGTAGGTTGCGACGCGCTCGCGGGACGACGACCACGTCGAAAGGAACACGCGTTCGCCCCAATGCGGTATCCGCGAAATCTCGACGACGATTTTCGACAACGCCCACCCCAAACCGAGCGGCTTCAAATCGTCGAAACCGACCCCCATAACACGCGCGTGTTCGGTTGCGATTTCCTGAAGCATCTGCAAAAGTGCGGGCATCTTAAGACGCCCGAAGCGGTCGGAATCGGAAATGCGCACTTTGTAATCGGCTTTGAAAATACTATCCATAACGATACGCCGCATTCAAATATATCGCCGCCGACATTTCAACAATATCCGCGCAAAAAAAAAGCCGCACGGAGACTTTCCGTACGGCTCGGAGAGCGCAGTCTTTCTATTCGGCAACGGGCGAAAAATCGGCTTTCGCAGCCCATCCCTTCTTGCCCGTCGGCGTTTCGAGATAGAAATAGTCGCCGCGCTTTTTCGAGATTTTCGCGCACTGCCCCTCGTCCGCAACCGCGGAAATCGGGGCGGTGGGCGTGGGGGAAATCCGCAGCGGAGAATCGGCTTTCAGGGCGACGGCGGTGTCGGCGTACGACTCCCAGTCGCGCACGGCGAGAACCGCGTACACGAAAAGCGACGCGCACACAATCGCCAAAAACACGGCGGGCATTGTGCGCTTGCCGAAAAGCGGCGGAACGAGAATCAGCAAAACGGCAATCCAAAACGCGGCGAACGCGCAGAGCGTCCACTCGGTTTCCGACAGCTCCGACGCCGCGGGAATCGAGAAGCCGCCAAGCCCCGAGTCGAGAGAGTTGTCCTTTGCGAACATTTCCAAATTCGCCGCAGCCTCGCGCATTCGCGGCGCGTTGTAGACGGCGCGTTTGTAGTTCAGAAGCGCGTCGCCCTTTTTGCCCTGCTTTGCGAGCGCGTTGGCAAGGTTGTAGTACAGCTCCGCTCCGCCCGAGCCGCCGTCGATTGCGGCGCGGTAGTTTTCCTCGGCGCGCGCGTAGTCGCCCGCGTTGTAGGCGTTGTTGCCGAGCATAAAACGCTCGAGCGCGGTCTGCGCCGACGCCGAGAAAACCGACGCGGCGAACGCGGACAAAAAAAGAATAGTTCTAATCAAGTTTCCCATCTTTCTATTTGCGTTTCGAAATTTTTCCGACAAGCGAAACAAGCTTTCCGTCGAGCCAGTGTATGTCGAGCTTCGAAGTGTCCATTCCGCCGAACGAGATTGCGTCCGCGCCGTCGAAAAACAGAGTTGCGTCGGATTTGTCAGAATCAGACATCCCTCGCTCCGACATCATTTCGAGAGCCTCGCGGGTCGTCAGCGACGGGGCTTGGCGGTCGCATTCCGCGGCGAGCGCATATTGCAGCGCGCGGCGCGACTGCTCGAAGAACGCGCGGAAATCGCCGTTCTTTGCCGCCTCGCGGGCAGACTTCAAGTGCCGCGCCGACTCCTTTTTGTCGGAAAGCGACTTTGCGTACCCCGCATCGTTTTTGCGCCTGAGCGACTCGCGCCGCGCCAGTACGAACGCCGCAAGAACGCATACGAACAGAACCTGCCCGCCCCAGAAATACGGCGAGTTCAAAAGTTTTCCGCCACCGTCCGAAACCGAGGCAGTCTCGACGATTTTGCCGAAAGCAGGCTCGGGAACCGCGTTCCGCTCCCGCTCCGCGCGCTTCGAGCGTCCGCTCGGGGCGACGCTGACCGCTGCGGGCTTCGACTTAATCTCGACGTATTTTTCCGAAATCGGGTCGAAGTAGTTGAAGAGCACCGCGGGCGCAAAGGGCAAGTCGGCTTTTTTGGGAACTGTGGTGTACTCGAAAGTCTTGAAGCCTATGTTCGCAAGCCCGTTGCTTTCGTCGGTAAACGACGACTTTGCCTTGTACGTTTTCCAGTCGTCGCCCGCCTCGAGCTTCGGCTCGCGGATGCGCGGAAAATTGCCCACGCCCACGATTTTTGCGAATATCGAGCACGGCTCGCCCACGGTCAGCGCGTCGGGCTCTACACTCACATTCTCGAGCGAGAACGAACCTATCGCACCCGTGAAATCGGCGGGTCTGCCCTCGGCGGGAAGTTCCGCAACCTCGACCTTTTTCGACTCCATATTCACTTCGAACGGAATCTGCGTTCCGCCACCGAACGACATCATCCTGTCGAAAATCGACGTGCCCATCAAGTCGTCGGCAGTCGGCTGCCTGTTGAAAACGCCCTTCGCGGAAAAGTCCAAATCATACGAGCCCGCCTTGAGCGGCGTAATCGCGGTCGTGTATTTTACGAGTACCCGCTTGCCGTCGGGCGACAAAACTACGGCGGGCTTTTCCGAAAACGCGGGGCAGTCGAACGCGTCGGCTTTCTTGATTTCGGGCATAAGCTGGGCGAGCGTAAAGCCGCGCTCGGTGAGGCTGTTGTCGAACGAGAACACAAGCTCGCACGGAACGGATTCGCCAACGTATATTTTCTGGCGCGGAAATTTTATCTCGAGCTTTGCATTGTTGCGCAAATTCGACTCGAACGACTGTATCTGCTGGTGCGCCGAATTGTAGCGGCTCTGGCGCGCGCGCATACCCGCGGGAAGTTTTCCGAACACGCCGCCGAATGGGTCGTCGTCGAACGCGTCGTGCGACTGCACGGGCGCGGACGGGTCGGAGTTCAGAGTCGCCGAAGCGATTTTAAACGGCTTCCCGTCCACCGACACCTCCCACTCGGGAATTGTGAGTTGCCCCTCCTTCGAAGCACGCATCGACAACACAAGCGTTGTGCTGTTCGACATCTTTCCGTTCACGAACGAGTAGTTGCGCGACGTGCTCTTGCCGACAATCGACAACCCGTCGGGCAGGCGAATCTTCGATATGTCGACGCTTCCCTTGAGGTCTTTGAAGACGAGCCTGTACTCCGCAACGCCGTCGGGGCGCACCGTGTCGGGCTCGAAGCCCGCCGTCTCGACCGACTGCGCGAATGCGCCGACGGCTGAAATAATTACGGATAAAATAAGAGTATATATATTTTTCATTACCAATCCTTGTAGGACTTTTCAAATCTGTCTTTTTGTTCGCCGAAACCGCGAAGCGGCAAAATTTTGTCGGAATCTTTCATCGACTCGAGAAGCTGCTTAGCCTCGCCCTTGGTCATCGCACCCGCCGAAGCTCTGAAGTTTTCGCGCTCGTTTTCGGAGGCTTTTTCTTCGGAAGCTTGGGCGGCGGCTTTCGCCTTTTCGGGTCGGGCGGGAAGTTCCTTTTTGTCGTCCGCGCCGCCATGTTTTTGGGCGTTCTCGGGCTTCCGCTCTCCCTCGTCGGCAGGTTTCTGTCGGCTGTTGTCTACCGCCTGCTCGTCGCGGTTTGGCTCCGATTTATCCCGATTTGCGTCGGCATTCTGGGACTTGTCCTGCTTGTCCTTTCCGCCGTTTTTATCGGAATCGGGCTTCGACTGTTCCCGTTTGTCTTGGGAATTTTGCCTGTCCTGTTTGTCCTGCTTGTCGTTTTGTTTAGAATTGTCCTGTTTATTTTGATTGTCTTTCTGTTGTTGGTTGTCGCGACTGTTTTGATTGTTCTGCTGCTGTTGGTCGTTTTGATTCTGCTGCTGTTGATTCTGGTTCTGCTGATTTTGCTGCTGATTCTGCTGATTCTGTTGATTCTGTTGATTCTGTTGATTTTGCTGCTGCTGCTGTTGGTTCTGATTCTGTTGATTGTTGTCGTCGCGGACAAGTTTTTTTAGTTCTTCTTTGAGCTTTGCGATTGCGGCAAGTTTTTGTTTCGTCTCGTCGGAAGAAAGCAACGCCTGCAATTTTTCGGACTTGGAAAGCTCCTCCGCCACATTTTTCCGCGCCGTCTTCACCGATTCCGAATTCTTTGCGGCATTCGGAAATTCGCCCGCAAGCGCGAGCGCGCTTTTGTAGTCGTCCGCCGAAGCCGCAAGCATATCGTCCGCCGACTTCCATTGCGAAAGGTTTTTCTCGGCGGCTTTCGAAAGCTCGGCAGTCTGCTTTTCGACCGCATCGCACTGCGAAATTCCCTGCTTAAGCTGCTGCTGAAACTGCTTGTCTTTCAGGGGCGACTTCTCCATTGCCGCCTTTTTTTCGTCTTCCGTTTTTGCCGCCGCGATTGCCGCAAGCTCCTTTTCAAGAAGCGGCGCACCCTGCTGAAGCAGCACGTTGCCCGCAACTGCTGTGTCGGCAAAAGCCTTGTCGAGCTGCGCGGCTTTCGCGCCCGACTCAGCCGAAGATTCCGCCGACGCAAGTGAGTACTTCGCCTGTCGATAGTCGATGTTGCCGATGTTGTAAAACGCCTTTGCGTGCAAATCGAAATCGTCGGGCGACATTTTCATTGCGCGGACGAACCCGTCCTTGGCTTCGGACAATTCGCCTTTTTGATGGAGGTCTACGGCGTTGTTGAACACGTCGCGGGCTGTCGGGTTTTCGACAAACTCGGGCTTCTCCGACGCCGGCTTTTCGGATGGGGAATTTTCCGAAACGGACTGCGCGTTTTCCGCAACCTCCGCGGGTTTTTCCGCCGCGTCCTGCGCGTTGGCGTCGGGCGTGCCCACGAAGAATACGGGCAGAAGGAAGAGCGTCAGTACCGCCGTATGCGCGCTTTTTCCGCCCGCAAAGAACCGACGCGTACCCACGAGCGACTCGAGCGCAAGCAGAACCATCGCGATTGCGAGCGGAATCTGGAAGCGTTCTATTGCAAGCTGTTTCATACGCGCGGAAAGCTCCTGTTGCGGAATTTTCTTGAGTCCGTTTTCGTAGATTGCGTCCATTCCGTTTGCGGTGAGCGGCTCGTAGAATCCGCCCGTTGCCTTTGCCACTTCGGTAAGTACTTTTTCGTTGAGTTTGCTCGTTACGATTTTGCCGTCTTCGTCGCGCAGCTGAACGGCTCTGCCCGACGAATCGCGCACTGTAATGGCCTCGCCGCGCGTGCCGCCCACGCCGAGCGTATAGATTACGACGCCGTCGGACGCCGCCTTTTTTGCGCGTTCCACCGCCGAAGATTCAAGCTCTTCGCCGTCGCTGATAAGCACAATCACCTTGTGGTTCGAACTTTCGGCGAACGCGGAATCCGCCTCGGTTATCGCGGCGGCGATGTTCGTGCCTCCGCGTTGGATTACGTTCGTATCGAGAGCCTCGAGCGACATCCTGAAGGCGTCGTAGTCGAGCGTGAGCGGGCACTGCAAAAACGCCTGACCGCTGAATGCCACGATTCCGATTCTGTCGCCGCCGATGGAGTCGAGCAAATCGAGCACCGAAAGCTTTGCGCGGTCGAGCCTGTTGGGCTTTACGTCTTCGGCGAGCATACTTTTCGATGTGTCGATTGCGAAAATAACGTCGATGCCGCGCGACTTCGTTTCCTCCCAGCGGTATCCCCACTGCGGACGCGCGAGAGCCACGAAGACCGCGAAAAGCCCGAGCGCGAACAGAAGTTTTTTTGCGAAGACTTTCGCGGGGCTGACCGTTCGCGAAAGTTCGGGCAGAAGTTTCGCCGAGGCGAACTGCGCAAGCAATTTGCGCCGCGCGCTTTCCCCGCGGACGTAAACCAGCAATGTAATTGCAAGCACCGCAACGCCCGCGTAAAGCCAGTTGATTGAATGAAAGCTCATGGAAGTATTCTGAATTTCGTGTTTACAAGTATCAGTTTAAGCGCGAGAACCGCAGCCGCCGCGCCCGCGAACCACTGGAAAAGCTCGCGGTACGAAGTGAAATTGCGGAGCTTTACGGATGTCTTTTCGAGCTTGTCGATTTCCGAATATATCTGCGCAAGCTCCTTGAGATTTGTCGCGCGGTAGAATTTTCCGCCCGTGATTTCCGAAATTTTTCTGAGGGTATCCTCGTCGATTTCGCTACGCATATCGCCGCCGTAGACGGGGTTTCCCGCGCGGTCGCGCACCACTCGCGAGTTTTCGTCGAGCGCGGCGGCGGGCACTATTCCGCTTCTGCCCGCGGCGATTGTATAGATTTTCGTATCGTACGTTGCCGCGGCTTCGGCGGCGGCGATGGGCGAGATTTTGCCCGCGTTGTTTTCGCCGTCGGTAAGCAGAATTATCGCGCGCGACTTCGCGTTTTTGAGGTCGCGCAGTCTGTTCACGCTCATTCCGATTGCCGAGCCAATCGCGGTTCTGTTGGCGTCGATTACCCCGATTTCGATGCGCTCGAGATTCTTCTTGAGCCAGTCGTGGTTGAGCGTCATGGGCGAGACCAGAAACGAATTCGCCGCGAACGTGATAAGCCCGATTCTATCGTTGGGGCGTTTTCCGATGAACGCATCGACAACCTCCTTTACCGCGTCGAGACGCGTCATCGGGCGGTTGCGCGATTCGGAAAAGTCGAGCCCCGCCATCGAACCCGACACGTCGATTGTCAGCACGATGTCGATGCCGCTTTCCTCGCGCTCGCTGTAGCCCATTCCGATTCGCGGACGCGCGAACGCCACAATCAGCAGCGCAAGCGCAAGCAGCGTAAGCGAGAACCGCCAGAAGCCCGCCGAAGCCCTGTTGCGCTTGGCCGCGTCTTTTGCGACCGCCACGCTCGAGAATATCAGCGAGCCGCTTTTGCCGCCCGCGCCGCGCAGGATTGCCAGAATCGGCAGTCCCAAAAGCAGCCAGAGAAATTCGGGATTTGCAAATTCGAAGTTCATTTGCCCGCCTCCGTTTCGGTTTTTTCCGCGTTTGCGACGCCGCCTTTTTCGGGCGCGTTCAGCCGCGCATTGTCACCGTCGACAAACGCAAACGCGCTCTTTGCCAACGCCGATTTTTCGCCGTCCCTAAACGACTGCCTTGCGAATTTCGCCATATCGGAAAGCGTGAGAATTTCGCGCAGACGGTCGCGGCTTTCGTCGTCGAACGAATCGGAAAACGCCAGTATTTTGAGAAATTCCTCGGTGGTACGCTCGGGCGCGGGAATGTCGTGGACGGCTTCGATGTAGTCTCGTACGGCTTGGCTTACATCGGCGGCGAAAGTTTTCGCGTCGGTGTCTGCGGCGCGCTCCTCGGCGAGTTTTATTCTCGCAACCGCCTTTTCGTACGGCGGAATTTCGGGAACTTTGCGGCGGCGCAAAACGAACGCCAACGCGACTGCCGCAAGTATCAAAAGAGCCGCGCCCGCGTACAGATAATTGCGCCAAAGGCTCGCGCCGATTTTGTCGGTAGCCCCCTCAATCGGCGGGAAAAGTTTTGCGAACTTTTCGGGATCGGGCTTGGGTTGCTCCGCCTGCGCGGCGGGCTGTGCCGCCTGCCCTCCGAGCGGGGCGGCGAACTGCGGCAGCCCCGCGAGCTGCGAAACGTACGGCGCGTTTGCGGGCGCAAGCGTCTGCGGCACGCCCTGCGGCGTCTGCGAAAAAAGCAGGCACGCGGCGGCGGAAATTGAAAGTGTCAAAAAGAGTTTTTTCATTGTCGTTTTGCGCGGCGTTCGAAAAATTTCCGAAGCGGCGTTATGAACGGTTTGTCGGTTTCGACTTCGAGCAGGTCTATGTTCGAACGCGCGAGCGCGCGGCGGAAATCGGCAAGGCGTTTTGCGTTGATGTCGGCGTAGGTTTTTCTGACCGACGCGCTCGATGTGTCGAGCGATACAATCTCGCCCGTCTCCGCGTCTTCGAGCGTTATCACGCCGAGCGACGGCAGAACGGTTTCGCGCGGGTCGATTATCTCGAAGCACACGAGGTCGTGGCGTCGGTTCGTGATGTCGAGAGCCTTGAAGACCTCCGACTTCGACTTCTCCGCGGGGTTCGGAAGCGTTCCGTCGGGCCCCTGCAGGAAGTCGGACACGAGCGCGACAATCGTCTTGCGCTTGAGCATTCGGTTTACCTTGTCGAGCGCGGCGGAAATGTCCGTGCCCCTGAATTGCGGGCGGAACGCGAGGATGTCGCGGATGATTCGCAGAATGTGCCTGCGCCCCTTGCGCGGCGGAATGATGTGCTCCGCCTCTTTCGTAAAGAGCACAAGCCCGACCTTGTCGCCGTTGCGCGACGCGGAAAAGGCGAGCGTTGCGGCAATCTCGGCGGCTATTTCGCGCTTCGATTCCCCGCCGCTGCCGAAGCCGCCGCTCGCGGAAAGGTCTACGACAATCATCATCGTAAGCTCGCGCTCCTCGCGGTATTTCTTGACGTGTGCCTTGCCCGTGCGCGCGGTTACATTCCAATCTATCGAGCGTATTTCGTCGCCGAACTGGTATTCGCGCGCCTCCTCGAAGTCCATACCGCGCCCCTTGAAGACGCTGTGGTACACCCCCGCGAGCGCGTCGCTTACCTGCCTGTTGGTGCGGATTTCAATCTGCCGCACCTTTTTGAGCATCTCTGAAATATTGTCGCCCATGAGAATCGGCTTCCTGCGGATTTATTAGGGAACGGCGACGCGCGAGAGCACCTTTTCGACGATGTCTTCGCTCGAAACGCCCTCGGCTTCGGCTTCGTAGGTGACGATGATTCTGTGGCGGAGAACGTCGGGCGCGATGTCCTTGATGTCCTGCGGAACGACGTACCCGCGCCCCTCGAGGAACGCGTGCGCCTTCGCCGCGAGGGTAAGGGCGATTGTCGCGCGCGGGCTCGCGCCGAACTGGACGAAGTCTTTAAGCTCGGCAAGTCCGTATTTTTCGGGCTCGCGGGTGGCGAAGACGATGTCCACAATGTAGTCCTTGATTTTGTCGTCGATGTAGATTTCGTCGACGATTTCGCGCGACTTCAAAATCTTGTCGGGCGATACCACAGTGTTGACCGCTTCGACGACGCGCGTTTTCGCCATCAAATCGAGAATTATGCGCTCCTCTTTTTTGTCGGGATAGCCGATTTTAAGCTTGAGCATAAAGCGGTCGACCTGCGCTTCGGGAAGCGGATAAGTGCCCTCCTGATCGATGGGGTTCTGCGTCGCGAGAACAAGGAACGGCTCGGGCAGCGAAAACGTTTCGCCGCCGATTGTAACCTGACGCTCCTGCATTGCCTCGAGCAGCGCGCTCTGCACTTTCGCGGGGGCGCGGTTGATTTCGTCGGCGAGCACTATGTTCGCGAAAATCGGGCCCTTCTGCGTGAGAAATTCGCCCTTCTGCTGGTTGTAAATGAGCGTGCCCACAATGTCCGACGGCAGCAGGTCGGGCGTGAACTGTATTCTATTGAATTTTGCGTCCATCGCCGACGCCATCGTTTTTACCGCAAGCGTTTTCGCAAGTCCGGGGACGCCCTCCAAAAGAACGTGCCCGTTTGCGAGAATGCCCGTCAGCAGTCTGTCGATAAGATATTTCTGCCCGACGACCACTTTCGACATCTCCTTTCGGAGAAGAAATGTCCAGTCGGACGCCGCCTTTACTTTGTCGTTTATTTCGCTGAGGTTTGTACTCATAATTGTTTTTGTTTGATTAAAGTTTTCAAATGAATCGGAATTAAATTTCCCGAATTTAACGCGTTTTCGTTTTCGCGAATATCGACAAAAAAAATTCGGACAGTGTTCCGAATTTTTTTGACGTTTGAGACTGCAAAAACGCTCAGCCGTCCGACAAGCCGCCGTCCGAATTTTCCGAATCCGCCGCCTCCGCATTCGTCATCCGAAATTCGAAGTCGATACGCGGGCGCACGTCGGCGTCTTCGTCCTCTTCTGGCGTTTCGCTTGCGGAAGCCTTTTCGGAAGAAGTTCCGTTTTCCGCCGCCGTTGCAGCCACGCCCGCAACATCGACCGCCGTCGTCGGATTCTCGGAATCCGCCGAAACGTTTTCCGCCGCGTTTTCCGACAAACTCGGCGCGGTTTTCGAAGCCCATTCAGAAGCCCTCACAAACTTGTGCCTGTCCGACTTCAAAGCCGATTTCCCCACATCCGAAACCGACGAATCCTGCGCCGACGCAAAATTCCGCGCATCAGCCCCGACCTCCGACGCGTCGCCCGTACGGGAAGAGCCGTCGGAATTTTCCGCAGCAGGCTTCTCCCGCGCGCCTCCGTCGCCGTCCTGTGCGTCGACCTCGCGCTCTACGACATCGCCGTTTTCGGGCCTTGCGGAATCCGCGCCGAACGAATCCGCCGAATGGAAATACACTTCGCACGCGCCCGAAATCTGGCGCAAGACCAACGCCCCATAACGCTGCTTTGCAAGCGGCGTGCGGAACTTCGGGCTTTTCGTGCGCGCGGTATTTATCCCGTAGGCGAAAGAAAGATACTCGGTGAGTTCGTCGCTCGAAAACTCCACGCGGTCGCCGTCGTCGTACTTCTCGTTTTGCAAGTCCAAAACGATTTCGCCCAGTTTGTACAGCCCGACCGTATCGAGCTTGTCGTCCACGCCGTTGTGCTTGGGCGCAATCGCGGCATTTTTGCCGCTCCACGAGACCCTGAAATTCTTCGTGTTTGGCTCGAAAACGTCTTCGTCGACCACCGCGAAAACCTCGATTCTGATTTTCGAATCCGACTTCTCCCCGCGCTTGACCGCGCCCGCTTTGTCGGACGTATCGGACATTGCGGAATCCGCGGAATCGGACGCGCCGCCGAGGTCGCCCGCCATTCCCCGCCCCGATTTCTCCGCCGTCGCGCGGTCGGTAGCCTGCGATGTCTTCTGCGAAATTTCCGACGAAACGGATTCCGAATTTTCGGCGGAATCGGAAACAGCCCCCGCCACCGCGCCGCCCGCCGACTGCGGATTTTCCGACTTCGGCAAATCGGGAATTTTCTTCACGAACAGCGTGAGCTTCGACGATATGATTTCGTCGCGCCCCGCGACAAGCCCCACGGCGGGCGCGTCGAACTCAAACGGAATGTACGCGATGGCGCGTTCGCCCCTGCGGCTCGAAACCGCAAGAAAATTGGACTTCGACAACTCCGAATCGGCAATCGCCTCCGCTATGAACGTGTCGGCGCGCGACGCCGGAATTTCGGTCGCGCAAAGCGGCTGCATGGACACAATCGAAAACGCCGCAAATCCGCCGAATACAAGCCGCGACTTCGCAACCGAACACGCTTCGAAAAACTTTCCGCAAAACATAAAAGACCTCCCCGTACAACTCCGTTGATGTGCCCGATATTGCGCAACCCCAAAGCCGTTGTCGAGACTTTTCGGACGCTGGGAAAAGCAAAAACCCGCCGATTTCGCGGCGGGTTCGAATAAAGTTAAAACTCCTCGCGCAGCAAAACTGCGCCGCTTTGGAACTAAACTTTCGGGAGCGCGGCGGGAATATCCACCTTGTGCAAAGTCCCGCGCTTGATGCGCTCGAGCCTGTGGCGGCGGCGGATTTTGCGCGTCAACTTAACGATAAGCTCGTCAATAGACTTATACATATCGTCGCTCTCGACACTCACCACCATATCGGGACCCTGAATTTCGATGTGCCCTTTCGCCGAAAATTCGTTGTGCTTGCTCTTGTTGGGCTTGTACGCAAGCTCTATGCGGAGCCTGATAATCCGCTCATCGTGGGTGAACAATTTGGACATTTTGTTTACCACACTCTGCTTGAGAGCGTCGGTAAGTTCCAAGTTTTGTCCTGATATGATGATGTCGTTTTCGTTCATTTCTTCCTTTCGGGTTTGGTGGCGACGCGTTGCCGAGACCTGTCGGTCGCGCCTGACCTGTTAATATTCTGCCGCATTACAATATCGTAACGCCGCGTTGAGTTTAAAATTTTAAAGAACGCAAAATTCGGGGAATTATTGGGTTGAAATCCCGCGGATTTTTCCGCTTGATTTGGACAACCCACTACTGCCGTCCGAACGGTTTGACAGTAGAAAATCGACCCGAAAATTTCAAGCAAAAAATGGAGAAAAAAGCGGAATCAATCAGCCAATCGAAACGCACCCTGCTCGCCCGCGAAATCTCGCGATACGACTGCATAGCCGTCACGGGAGCAACCTCGGGAATCGGGAAGGGATTCGCCGAACTAATCGACTCGCTCGCCAATGTAAAACTCTGCAACATATCGCGCACCTTTCCGTCGTATTTGAAAGACCGCAAAGACTTCCTGAATGTTCCCTGCGATCTGAAAAATTCCGAAGAAATTTCCGAAGCCGTAAAAAAAGTGCTCGATTTTGCAAACGCCGACCGACCCGCAGACGCACCCGCACCGCGAATCCTGCTGATAAACAACTCGGGTTTCGGCGCATACGGCGAGTTCCCCGCGCCGTCTACCGAACGGAACTGCGATATGGTGGACCTCAACGCCCGCGCCGTGGTGCAGCTCTGCGGCGAGATGAAAACGGCAATCGTCGCGGGGAAAGGTTCTATTATAAACATAGCAAGCACAGCCGCATTCCAGCCCTGCCCGAATCTTACGGTGTACGCGGCGACAAAATCGTTCGTAATGAGCTTCACCCTCGGAATGGGCTACGAACTTCGAAAACACGGCTGCAAATGCCTGTGCGTCGCCCCAGGACCGACGTCGAGCAACTTTTTCAAGGCGGCTGGCTTCGACACCCCGCCGCTTCCGAGCGGCTTCGGACACAAACCGTTCGACGTTGCATACGCCGCACTCGAGGCGCTGGCAAAAAACAAAAGCCTGAAAGTAGTCGGCAAACTCAATAAACTGCAGACCGCAGCGGTAAAATTCATACCGTTGGGATTGCTGACACACATTTCGGGGTTGATTTTGTCGAAAATCCGCACACTGAAATAGGAAAACGCGCGAACGAACGGCGACGCAACAAAACCCCAAGTTGCGAATTTGTAGAATGTAAGAAAGCGGAAGAAAAAAAGTTTCAAAAAAGAGAAAAAAAGGCTTGCCAAGAGTGCGAAAAAATCTACATATATGGGGCTTTAAAAATCGCTCAGGTGGTGGAATTGGTAGACACGTACGTTTGAGGGGCGTATGGCGAAAGCCGTGTGGGTTCGAGTCCCGTTCTGAGCACGATTTTTAAGAAAAAGAAAGAGCAAAGGGCGATTGCCCCGCGCGCGAATCGGGGCCGTAGCTCAGTTGGAAGAGCGCTAGAATCGCACTCTAGAGGTCGTGAGTTCGAACCTCATCGGCTCCACCATTTCAGGAAAAACCGCAACAATTTGTTGCGGTTTTTTTGTATTCCCCGATGTTTTGACAACAAAAATTCACACGATTTAACATACCTGTCCAATCAACAATCCTCGGCGGATAAGAATAATAAAAAACCTTGCGCGAATCGCAAAACATCGGTCTTACACAGACGAAGCGGCAAGACGAGACCCCGACTTTGCGCGGCGGGTTTGGGCACAAAAAAAACCGCAGTGCGCTGCGGTTTAAAATCAAAAAACAGAGCCGAAAGTCGGACTTGAACCGACGACCCACGCTTTACGAAAGCGTTGCTCTACCAACTGAGCTATTTCGGCTTGTTCAATAAGGTTGGGTAGTGTGCCTTTTTTTGCGGGCAAGTCAATTACATTTTTTCCTTTTTTTTCGACGCATCTTATTTTGTTGACTTCGCGCAATCTCCGCCCAAAAAATCTCCACTCCTTGCGCCGCTTTCGGCGACGCGAAATACATAACACACACGCATATATATGATGAAATTAAATCTTTCGGCGGTTGCCGCCCTTGCCGTTTCAATTTTCGCAAACTCGGCATTTGCCGGCGACATCACCCTTTTCGACGCATCGAAAAATATCGGCGTTCCCAAAGGCAAAGACATAATCAACCATCCCGACTCAATCGAGCTGACCTCCACAAAGCGCATCGAGTTCAAGGGCGAATGGGATTTGTCGAAAAATCTCGACTTCGAAGTCTACGTCGAAAACCTGTCCGCCGCGCGCGGTGTCGACATCCGCGTGCACATCCGCAACGACGAAAAGCACACGTTCAGCACGTCGCTTGCCTCAATCGGCGCGCGGGTGAATCCGCTCGAGTCGAAGACGGTTTTGATAAGCTTTCCCGCGCCCTGCCCCGACAAATCGATAGCCGAAAAGATGAAGGGCATGCGCGAGTATCCGTTCGGCGACGGCAATCACGAAAAGAACTATCCGCGCGACTTCACGAAAATCAGGGTCGTTACGGTCTACGCCGCGTGGACTTCAGCCGAGCCGCATTTTAAAATCAGGCGCGTCGTCGCAAAAGACTCGTCGAGCAGGAAAAATCCGCGTTGGTACTCGTTGGACGAAAAGCGGTTTTTCCCGTTCGTCGACAAATACGGACAGTTCAAATTCAAGGACTGGCAGGGCAAGGTGCATTCCGACGCCGACATAAAAGCCGCCGCAATCGCCGAAGAAAAGGATATCGCCGCCCATCCGTCGTCCGCAAACCGCGACAAGTTCGGCGGGCTGACGAACGGCAAAAAGTTCGAGGCGACCGGACATTTCTATGTAAAGAAAATCGACGGCAAGTGGTGGCTAATCGACCCGCTCGGCAACCTGTTCTGGTCGCACGGCGTCGTGAGGGTCTCGCCCTCTTCGGCGATTACCCCGCTCGACGGCAGGGAATTTTATTTCGAAGACCTGCCCGCACAAGGCTCGGAATTCGCCCTCTTTTACACGACAAAAGACGAGCTTCTCGCACCCTACTATACCCGCCGAGGAATCAAAAAAACCTACGACTTTTCCGCCGCGAACCTCTACCGCAAATACGGCAAAGACTGGCGACGGAAGTTCGCCGAATCCGCACACCGCAGACTCCGCAGCTGGGGCTTGAACACAATCGCCAACAGTTCCGACGAATCCATTTTTATGATGCGCCGCACGCCCTACATCGACAGATTCGAGCTTAAGCCGCCGGAAGTTCCCGCGCTCGGCGGCAAAGAGGGCTTGTGGTGGCCGTTCCCCGACGTGTTCTCGAAGGAGTTCGAAAAGGGAATCGAGAACTGCCTGCTCGCGCGCAGGGGGCAGCTCAACGACCCGTGGTGCTTGGGCTTTTTCGTCGACAACGAAATCCACTGGGGTTCGCCCGTGACGCTCTCGAAAAACACGCTGCTTTCGCCCGCGACATCGGCGGCGAAAAAGACTTTCCGCGACATTCTGAAAGGCAAATACGGCGACATCGCAAAGCTTAACGCCGCGTGGAAAAGTTCGTACGCCGACTGGAACGACTTCCTCGAAAAGTGCGAAGTTCCAAAGCACGCGCTCGAATCCGACCTGCTCGACTTCAACCGCCTGACGACCGAAACATACTTCAAAAAAATCCGCGACGGAATAAAGAAACTCGCCCCGAACAAACTCTATATGGGCTGCCGTTTCTCGGGCTCGAACGAACCGCTCATCCGTATCGGCGCGAAGTACTGCGACGTTCTCAGCTACAACATCTACCGCGACGACCTCAAGTGGTTCAAGCTTCCCGAGGGCATCGACAAGCCCGTTATGATTGGCGAATTCCACTTCGGCGCAACCGACCGCGGGCTGTTCCACCCGTCGCTCATCCGCCGCGACAACCAGAAGGCGCGCGGGCAGTCGTACTACGACTATGCGCGCAGTGCGCTCGAACACCCCAACATCGTCGGCACGCACTGGCACCAGTTCTCCGACCAAGCGGTAACGGGGCGTTTCGACGGCGAAAACTTCCAAGTGGGCTTCACCGACGTCGCCGACAAGCCGTATCCCGAAACAATCGAAAAAATCAGGGAGATAGGCTACAACCTCTACGACATTCGCCTGAAAAAATAGCGGCGGGAATTTCGGCGAAAGCCCGAATGCCTCGCGCCTCCCCGCCCGCTTAAAAGCTTGAATTGCCCCGAAGAATAAGCCATCATTCGGGGCAATTATGAAAGGATTATTATATATCACGGCGTGCGCGCTTTTTGCCGCACACACAGTATCGGCGGCGGACGAAGTCCGCGAAGACTGGCAGAACGAAAAGGTCTTCCGCATAAACAAAGAGCCCGCCGCGGCGACGATGAGGTTCTACCGCAACGCCTCCGACGCCCTCAAAAAGCGCAATTCCGACCTCTACATTTCGCTCGACGGAACGTGGAAGTTCAACTACGTCGGCAACCCCAAAGACCGCCCCGTAGACTTCTACAAAAACGACTACGACACTTCGAATTGGGCGGACATCCCCGTGCCCGCAAACTGGCAGATGCACGGCTTCGGCTCGCCGCTTTACGTAAACGTGCGCTACCCGTTCAAGATGAACCCGCCGCGCGTAATGGATACGCCCGACAAAACGTTCTCGAACTACCCCGAAGACTCGCGCAACGCCGTCGGCTCGTACAAGCGTTATTTCGACGTTCCCGCAAAATGGGCTGCGCAAAAGGTCTTCGTAAAATTCGGCGGCGTAAGCAGCGCGTTCTATCTCTGGATTAACGGCGAAAAGGTCGGCTACTCGCAGGACAGCCGCACGCCCGCAGTCTTCGACATCACCAAATATGTCAAGGCGGGGCGCAACAGCATCGCGCTTGAAGTCTATCAATACTCCGACGGTTCGTATCTCGAAGACCAAGACTTCTGGCGGCTCTCGGGCATATTCCGCCCCGTCGAAATCTACACGACTCCGCAAATGGCAATCGCCGACATTTTCAACCGCGCGGGTCTTTCCGAAGACTACAAAGACGGCACTCTGCAGACCGAAATCCTCGTAAAAAATTCGGCGAAGGTAAAACAGGGAATGAAAATTTCGGGCACTCTCCTCTCGCCCGAAGGCAGAAAGATTTCGACGGCGGAATCGTTCGTGGAACTCGACGCCGACAAATCGGCACTCTGCAAATGGAAGTTTGCCGACGTGAAAAACGTAAGGGCATGGAGCGCGGAAATCCCCACGCTCTACACGCTGCTCGTGCAGACCGAAAACAATTTCGGCGAAAAACTTTTCTCGGCTTATAAAGTCGGTTTCAGAAAGGTGGAACGCAGGGACGGGCAGATTCTCGTCAACGGCAAGCCCGTAATCATCAAGGGCACGGACAGACACGAAAATTCGCCCGAAACAGCCCAGTGCATCACCCCCGAAGTCGCGCGCGAAGACATCAAGGTGATGAAGAAATTCAACATCAACGCAATCCGCACAAGCCACTACCCGAACATCGAGCAGTTTTACGAACTCTGCGACGAAATGGGCATGTACGTAATGGACGAAGCCAACGTCGAAGCGCACGAGCTTGACTTCCTCAGAAAGAAGAACCCGAAAGACCCCGACGACATCCGCTACAACCCGCTCAACAACCCCGAACTCGGCTGGGGCGAGGCCATTCTGGACAGGGCAAGAAATATGGTCGAGCGCGACAAAAACCATCCGTCGATTATCTTCTGGTCGCTCGGCAACGAATCGCGCAACGGCATAAGTTTTAAAAACTCGGCGAAGTGGATTCGCTCGCGCGACGACTCGCGCCCGATAAACTTCGACCGCGACTACAACCTCGAATACGTAGACCTCTTCGCCAGAATGTACTGGACACCCGAAGGCGTCGAAAAATTCCTGCGCTCGGAAGACAACGTTTCGCCCGACAGGCAGCACCCCGTAATCCTCTGCGAATACTCGCACGCAATGGGCAACAGCGGCGGCTCGCTCCACCGTTATTGGGACTTGGTCGCCAAGGAACCGCGCTTCCAAGGCGGCTTCATTTGGGACTGGAAAGACCAAGGTATACGCCGCAACGCCGAACCCACCGTTTGCGTGTCGGACTCGGCAAACCCCGCCCGCTCGATTGCCGTCTTCAACGACGTCGTATCGAACCGCCCGATGCACAGGGCTTCGGCGGTCGCCTACCCCGGTCTGTTCGCGGACGGCGCAAGCTCGTTCACGGTGGCGGTAAAGCTCTCGCACAACGGCTTCCCGTCGCGCTCCGACTACGCCGACAAGCGCGTTTCAAAACGCCTGCCCCTGCAGGACGCGCAAGTCGAACCGATTGTGGAACAGCCCGCGGCATTCTCGCTGAAATTCGTAGACCGCCGCAAGGTCGTCGCATTTTCGGTGTGGAACGGCAAGGCTTGGGACGTGCTCGAAACCCCGCGCGGCGAGGCAATCAAGTTGCCCATGGAAATCGCGGCGACGGCGGGCAACGGCACAATGGCAATCTACATCGACAACAGGAAAGTCGCCGAACGCAAAATCGGCGGGTTTAAAACGTTCGACTGCCAGCCCCTTATGATTACCCAGAAAGACAAGGAGGCGCACCGCTTCTTCGACGGGGCAATCGCCCGCCTGCGCGTGTCGAAGGACGTACTGACGGCGGACTTTTTCGGCAAGGGCAAGGCAATCTGCGACATCGATTTTGCCGACTTCAAACAGGTGCCGTCAAAGAAGACATACTTCGCGTACGGCGGCGACTTCGGCGACAGACCCACCGACTACTCGTTCAACTGCAACGGTCTGGCTCTGCCCGACAACACGCCATCCCCGCAGCTTGCGGAAGTCAAAAAGCTTCAGCAGCACATCGAAACGAAGCTTGCAAAATTCGACGGCGAAACAGCCGAAATCGAAATCTTCAACGGCAACTTCTTCCGCGATTTGAAGGACATCGACGGCAAGTGGGCGCTGACGCGCAACGGCAAAAAAATCGACGGCGGCAGTTTCGACATCCCCGCGACGAACCCGCAGCGTTCGAGCCGCGCCAAGATAAAGCTCGACGCCGACGACTTCAAGCCCGCGGGCGAATACGCCCTGCGCGTCTCGTACGTTGCCGACGACGACAACATTCTCGGCTTCGACGACGGCGAGGAAATGGCGTGGGAACAATTCGACCTCGGCGGAAAATTCCAACCCGAAGCCGAGCAAAAATACGCGGGCAAATTCGTCGCCCTCGACAACAGAACCGACGTAATCAGCATTAGCGGCGACAACTTCTCGGTAAAATTCGACAAAAACACGGGCTGGCTGCGCGACTACGCGTTCGACGGCACGCCGCTTGTCGAAGGCCAGATGCGCCTGAACTTCTGGCGTCCGCTTACGAACAACGACCGCGGCGCGGCGTTGACGGGCAAGCTCTGGCTCTGGCGCACGGCAGCCGAACGCGCAAAGCTTGCGCATTTCGAGGCGAAAAACTCGACCGACGGAATGGGCGTCGAAATCAACGCGCTCTACGAACTGCCCGCAGGCGGTTCTACCGCGAAAATCCGCTACAACATCCGCCCGAACGGGAAAATCGAAGTGCGCGGCTCGGTAAACGTAGCCGAAAAGCAGCCCGACCTGCTCCGCGTAGGCATGCAGTTTGCGACAAATCCGAAAATCGAAAACCGCAAATGGTACGGGCTCGGACCGACCGAAAACTACTGCGACAGAAACCGCGGCGTGTGGATGGGCGAATTCAGCCAGTCAATCGACAGCTCGTTCTTCCGCTACGTCGACCCGCAGGAATCCTCGACCGTTACAAAGGTTCGCACGGCGACGCTCTCGGGCGACGACACTCCGTCGCTGAACATTGTCGCGCTCGACGACAAATTCTTCGAACTGTCCACGTATCCCTGCCTGCCCGAAGACATCGAGCAGTCGACGCACCCGCACCAACTGCCCGACCGCGGCTTCAAGGTCGTCAACGTGTCGGCGGCGAACTTCGGTCTGGGCGGCGTCGATTCGTGGGGCTCGCTCCCGACGGCGGACAAGCGCATAACCGCAGGCAAAACCTACGACTTCGCGTTCTCGATTTCGGGCGAAGAAGACTGATGAGAAAGTCCCGAAAAGCCGAAATCATTATGGAAACGCTCGACGGGCTCTATCCGAACCCGTCGATTCCGCTCGAACACGGCGACGATTTCACGTTTATCGTCGCCGTGATTCTGTCGGCGCAGTGCACCGACAAGCGCGTAAATCTTACAACCCCCGCGCTCTTCGCCAAGGCGGACTCGCCCGAAAAAATGGCGGCGTTGTCAGAGGGCGAAATCGGGGAAATCATACGCCCGTGCGGGCTTGCGCCGTCGAAGGCAAGGAACATAAAGCGGATGTCCGAAATTCTCGTCGAAAAGTACGGCGGCAAAGTTCCGCGCACATTCGAAGAACTTGAGGCACTTCCGGGGGTCGGGCACAAGACGGCTTCGGTGATGATGTCGCAGGCTTTCGGCTTCCCCGCGTTCCCCGTCGACACGCACATCCACAGGCTCGCCGCCCGTTGGGGGCTGAGCGACGGCAGCAGCGTGGAGCAGACCGAACGCGACCTCAAGCGAATCTTTCCGCAGGAAAAATGGAACGACCTCCACCTGCAACTAATCTACTACGGGCGCGAATACTGCCAAGCGCGCGCCTGCAAAACGCCAGAAACCTATTGCAGACTCTGCAAAATTTTCCGCAAGTGAAACCCGAAGTAAAAATAATCACGGGCGCGACGTGCTCGGGCAAGACGCGCGCGGCGTTGGAGTACGCGCGCGAACGCGGCGCGGAAATAATCTCGTGCGACAGCGTGCAGGTCTACCGCGGGATGGACATCGGTTCGGCAAAGGCGTCGAAAGCCGAGCTTGCCGAAATTCCGCACCACCTAATCGACGTGGCCGAACCCTCCGAAAAATTCGACGTTTCGCAGTATGTCGCCGCCGCGAAAACCGCTCTTGCCGACATCCTTTCGCGCGGGCGCGAAGCGGTAGTGGCGGGCGGAAGCGGATTCTATCTCAAGGCGTGGTTTGCAGCCGTAACCGACAACCTCGCAATCCCCGAATCGGTCAAAACCGCGACCGACGCAATCGAGCGCGACGGCGGCGCGGAGGCACTCGCGCGCGAACTGCTGAAAATCGACCCACGCGCGGCGGAATGCGTCGACATAAAAAATCCCCGCCGCGTCAAAAACGCGCTCGAGCGTTGTATGGCGTCGGGAAAGTCTGCGCGCGAACTGCTCGACGACTTCAAAAAGCTCCCCTGCCCCCTCGGCGACCTCAAGCGCAACCTCGTAATTCTCGACGCCGACAACGACGAAATCTTAAGGCGCATAAAGCTGCGCACCACCCAAATGGTGCGCGACGGGCTTGTCGACGAAACCCGCAGGCTCATCGAGCGCGGCATATGCAACAACCCCTCCGCAAGCTCGGCAATCGGCTACCGCGAGACAATCGAGTGGATTTCGAACGGCGAAAGGGACACCGCCGCCCTGTGCGAAAAAATCGTCGCCGACACTTTCGCGCTCGTCAAAAAGCAGCGCAAATATTTCCGCAACAACCTGCCGAAGGAATAGGCGGCGCGGACATTCCGCAGTCGGCGGCTACTTCAAATTGTAGAAGTCGTACGACCAACTCCACGACGTTTCTTCGTTCGGGGAGAGCGAAATTTTCACGAACGGCTCGGGGCAGACCGTTTTTTTGTCGCTCCAGAACACCGCTTTCAGAAGCGGTTTGTCGCAGCGCACGCGCACGCCCGCGCCGACGTTGCCGAACTCTACCGATATGTCGTTTGCCGAAACGCCGCCGCCGCCGATTCCGACCAGACTCGCCCTGTCCTCTCCCGAAAGCCGGCGGAGAAACCTTATCCGCGTACCGTCGATTTTTGCGTTTGCGCCGAGTCCGTCGAACTCGGCCTTCGGCTCGAACGCGAACTTAACAACCACGCTTTCGTCGACGGGCGCATTGTCAACGGTAAAGAAATTATGATTGTAGACGTTGGAATCTATTTTTTTCGTCCCCGTGTTTTTGAGCGAGCACAAAATCTTCAAGCCGCCGTTCCCGTCGAGCAGCAGCGTCTTTTTCAGCACATAGCCGTAGCCGCTTTTGTCGGAAAGTTTGTGGACATATTCCACACGGTCGGACATCGTTTTAACCTCGCGCGTACCCGCGTTTTTCAGCTTGTAGGGCAGTCTGAAATTATACGGCTGTGTGTCCGTTTTCTCGAGCATTCCCACGCCGATTTTCAGGAAATCGCCGCCCGCCTTTGCGTCGTCGTAGCCCACGACAAGAAACTCCTCGACGGGCCCGCTCACGCCGTCGTGCAAATCGGGGCTGTGGATGTCGTGCCGACTGCCGAAATAGACGTGCCCGCCAACATTCAGCGAAAACACGATTCCGTCGGGGCTGAAGCGCATTCCGCGGTAGTATCCGTTGCGCGAAACATCGACGCAAACGTCGGCTTCCGCCTTTCCGTCCGAAATTTTTGCGACTTTATATTCGAGCGCGTGTGCGAGCGCACAGGCGAAAACGCAGGCTGCAATGGGGAATTTTTTCATTTCTCCGAAAGAATCAAAGCGGGTTCGGCATTTCGATAAAATCGCACTTCAAACCGAAATGTTTTGCGGTAAGTTCGCCGA
This sequence comes from uncultured Opitutales bacterium, assembly GCA_900548275.1. Classification (GTDB taxonomy): domain Bacteria; phylum Verrucomicrobiota; class Verrucomicrobiia; order Opitutales; family Intestinicryptomonadaceae; genus Merdousia. Next base: position 74,283 of record URJY01000004.1, read on the forward strand.
GCGCGGCTACGCCGAAGCATTCGGTTGCGTAGTGTCCGCAGGGATAGAGGTTCAAGCCCATCTCCTGAGCCATCGTAAAATGGCGTTGGCGCAGTTCGCCGCAAACGAGCGTATCTATTCCCATTTCGCAAAGGTGCGGCACTGCCTCGCCGCAACTGCCCGAGCATATCGCGATTCTTTCGGGATTTTCCGAGCCGAACGCCATCGACTTGTATGTTTGCGGAAAGAGCGAACGCAGGCGCGATTCAAGCTCGCTGCGTCCCCCGCGCGGCGCGCGCGCGACAACGCCTATTCCCGTGCCCTCGTGTTCGAAGCAACGCCCCAAAATCTCAAGCTCGAGTGCGTGTGCGATTAGCGTGTTGTTGCCGATTTCTGGATGTGCGTCGAGCGGCAGGTGCACCGAATAAACCGCCATATCCGAATCGATAAGGGCTTTTACTTTTTCGTATCTGAAGCCGACCACGGGAATCGACGATTCCCAATAAAGTCCGTGGTGGACGATTAGCAAATCCGCCCCGAGATGTGCGGCAACGCCTATTTCCGCGCCCCCGCCGTCGACCGCCGCTGCGATGCGCGTAACCTTGCCGCTGTTCTCGAACTGCAATCCGTTGTGTGCGGGCGGAAAATCCTTGACGGCGGAAACTCCGCAAAAGCCGTCGAGGAAATCGACGACATCCGACAGTTTTGCGTTCCTTTTCATAACACTGCGTTTTTGCATATAAAAAACATTGAATACGTTTTTGCCGCAAATTCAACCCCAAAACAAGGGCAGGCAAAGGCGAAGCCCTTGACGGCAGGCTGCAGCCTGCACGGCTACGGAACTTCGTTCCTTTCTGTGATACTGCGGCGGCAACTATAGTTGCCGCCTTTTGTGTATAAGCACGCATTGAGCGGCGGAATGCCGCTCAATGGCTTTGGATGTTCGAACTTATTGTGTTTTTTTCGAAACCGTAGATTCGGTTAATGAAAAATGAATAATGAAAAATGAAAAATTGGGGTTTGCTCCGCTTTGCGGGCAAACCCTATTGTCTCACTGGTGTTATACTTTGTTACGGTGGGTAGCTTAGTGGATAGATATTGCCGATGTATGGAAAAATAGCCGCGTGTTGTTGCGCTTGCCTAAAAAGCTCGAACTATCCGCAATCTCCAAATAAGCTATTAAAACAAAGAAATTCGCCTGCGGGAGTCAAGGGCGCGAATGCGCCCCAATTATTCATTATTCATTATTCATTACACAGCTCCTACCGTCGCGATACTTGTTGTTCTTTCAGCGTGTATACTATACGCTGAAATTCATTTCCATCAAACAACGGCATCCAACGCCCGTTCGCGCTCGAGCAGCGTCGGGTGGGAATAGTGGAATGCGCTGTATATCGGGTGCGGAACGAGATTGCCCAGATTCTTTTTATGGAGCTTTCGCAATGCCGATTTCAGATTTTCCGCGCCGCATAGCTTCGCCGAAAATGCGTCAGCCTCGTACTCGTTCGCGCGGGAAAACGCGTTCGCAATGGGAGCCATCCAAAACGTGAAAAAGCCCGCGCAAAGCGAGAACATCAAAAAGACGGGGCCGAAGCCCGTCGCCTCGCAAAATCCGAAGCCCAAGAAAAACCACTCGCTCTGCGAAAGCCATCCCATAACCGCGAACGCCGCAAAGAGCATAACAAAGTTCATCGCCATCATCTTTATGATGTGCCCCCTTTTGTAGTGCCCTATTTCGTGCGCCAGAACTGCCTCGATTTCGGCTTCGCTAAGCTGCTCTATGAGCGTGTCGAAAAGCACTATTCTGCGGAAACGTCCGAAGCCCGTAAAAAACGCGTTCGAATGCGAGCTGCGCTTGCTGCCGTCCATCACCTGAATCGTGCTTGCGTGAAAACCGCCGCGTTCCGAAAGCGCAAGCAGCCGCGTTTTCAATTCGCCGTCGGGCAGCGGTTCAAGCTTGTTGAAAAGCGGCATAATCAGGCGCGGGTACAGCACGACCATCACAAGCTGGAACATTGCAACCGCAAAAAAACCCCACAGCCACCAAGTGTTTTTGAACGTCTCGGAGAACCAGAGTATGACAGTCAGAATCGGCGCGCCCAAAATCAGCCCCACGAAAAGGCTTTTGATTTTGTCGACAACCCAGAGTTTCAGCGTGCTCTTGTTGAAGCCGTACTCCTCTTCGATTACGAACTGCGAGTACAACTCGAACGGCAGGGACGGAACAGAAAGCACAACCGTTATCAGCACGATTGTTATCGACTGCCCCAACACGCTCGTTCCGAAAATGTCTATTCCGAAATCGAAGAGCGTCGGGATAATCCAGAGGGCGAAGAGCAGCGCGAGAAATATCGAGTTGCAAGTGCCCTCGAAAATTCCGAAGCGGGTTTTGTCGAGCGTGTACGAAAGCGACTTTGCGTAGGTTTCCGCGTCCATAAACGAGGCGAACGCCTGCGGCACGCACTTTTCGTTCGCGCGGATGCTGCGTATGTTCAGAATGTCGAGCCAAGTGTACACGACATAGTTGAGCGCGAGCATCGCGAGCACCACTGCAACGGGAACGGTCATCGCCTATTTGATTAGTTTTTTGAGGATGTCGAGCACCATTGCGGGGTTCGCCTTGCCCTTCGACGCCTTCATCACGGGACCGATTAGCGCGTTTATCGCCTTTTCGTTGCCCGCCTTGAACTGGTCGATGGCCTTTTGGTTGCCCGCCATCGCCTCGAGGCAGAACTTCTCGAGCTCGTCGGTGTTGCTGTTCTGTTTGAGTCCCTTGCGCTCGACGATTTCGTCGGCGGTTTCGCCCGTCGAGAACATTTCGACGAACACTTCCTTCGCCATCTGTTTCGAGATTACGCCGCTGTCGACGACCCGCACGAGCGAAGCCAACGCCTTAGCCGAAAGCTTGCACTTTGCGAGTTTTTCGGCGGTCGAAACGTGTATGACCACATTTTCGCCCTCTCCGAAATCGTCCGATTTTTCCGATTCGTCGGCGGCTGAAAGCTCGCGCAAAAGGTCGTTGACAATCATATTAGCCGACGCTTTCGGATTTTTGCCGTACTCTTCGAGCGACTCCTCGAAGTAGGCGCAAAGCGCGGGATCGGGGCAGATAGCCGAAGTTATCGAGTACGGAAGCGCGTAGTTTTCCATATATCTGCGCTGGCGGTCGAACGGAAGTTCGGGCAGTTTTGCGCGGATGGAATCGAGAAGCTCGCGCGAAATTTTGCACGGCATAAGGTCGGGGTCGGGGAAATAGCGGTAGTCGTGCGCGTCCTCCTTCGAGCGCATCGACTGCGTTACCCCAAGCTGCGCGTCGTAGCGGCGCGTTTCCTGCACAATCGGGATTCCCTTTTTGATGCAGTCTATCTGCCTGCGGATTTCGTAGTCTATGCAGTTGCGCGCGTGCGACGTCGAGTTGATGTTTTTCATCTCGACCTTTACGCCGAATTCCTTTGCGCCCACGGGGCGAATCGACACGTTGACGTCGCAGCGCATCTGCCCTTTTTCCATATCGCAGTCGGAAATTCCCGCGGCGGAAATTGTGTTTTTGAGCGAAGTAAGGTACGCAAAGACCTCTTCCGAAGAGTGCATATCCGGCTCGGAGACGATTTCCATAAGCGGAGTGCCCGCCCTGTTGTAGTCCACGAGCGAATCGTGCGCGAAGTGCGTGAGCTTGCCGACGTCCTCCTCGAGGTGGATTCTCGTAAGCTTTACGTTGCGGTGCGCACCCATTTCCGCCCTGTTTTCGGCGGGCAGCTCAATCTCGACGCTGCCGCCCAGACACAGCGGCTTGTCGTACTGCGAAAGCTGATAGTTTTTGGGGCTGTCGGGGTAGAAATAATTTTTTCTATCCCATTTTGTTATCTCGGGAATTTCGCATCCGAGCATAAGACCGAGCTCGATTGTCTTGCGGATTGCCTCGTAGTTGAGCACGGGCAGAACCCCCGGGAGCGCCCAGACGACGACGTCGGTGAGCGTGTTCGGCGGCTCGCCGAACCTGTGCGCCACGGAGGTGAACATTTTGCTGCGCGTCTTGATTTGGACGTGCGTTTCCAGACCGATTACTGCTTCGTATTGAATTTCGGACATAATAAAATCAGAGTTGCGGGTTACGTTTGTTCCAGTCGCAGGCGCATTCGTACGCGTAGGCATAGGAGAGCAGATTCGATTCGTCGAACGCCCTGCCTATCATCTGAAGCCCCACGGGCATTCCGTCCGACGCGAAGCCGCACGGCACGGATATTGCGGGAAGCCCCGCAAGGTTTACGTTGATTGTAAAGATGTCGCTAAGGTACATCGCAAGCGGGTCGGACGTTTTTTCGCCCACTTTGAACGCGGTCGTCGGCGACGTCGGCGCAAGGATTGCGTCGACCGACTCGAACGCCTTTTCGAAGTCGGTTCTGATGAGCGTACGAACCTTTTGGGCGCGGAGATAGTAGGCGTCGTAATAGCCCGAGCTGAGAACGTAGCTGCCCAAGATGATTCGGCGTTTGACCTCTTCGCCGAAGCCTTCGGCGCGGCTCTTGAAGTATACGTCGATTACGTCTTTTGCCTTGTCGCTGCGGTGCGTGTAGCGGATGCCGTCGTAGCGGGCGAGGTTCGACGAAGCCTCGGCGGTAGCGATGATGTAGTAGACGGGAATCGCCAAGTCGGTATGCGGCAGGGAAACTTCGACGATTTCCGCGCCGAGCTCGCCGCACTTTTTAATTGCGGCCTCCACGATTTGCCGCACTTCGGGATCGATACCCTCCGACGCGAAATATTCCTTCGGAACGCCGATTTTCCTGCCCTTGAGCGATTCAGCCGAAAGCTTCGACGGATAGTCTTCAATCTTCACGTTCACGCTCGTGGAGTCGAGCCTGTCGTAGCCCGCGATGTGCTTCAGGACAATCGCCGCGTCCTTTACCGAACGCGCGAACGGACCGATTTGGTCGAGCGACGAAGCGAACGCCGCCAGACCGAAACGGCTGACAAGCCCGTACGTCGGCTTCATACCAACGACGCCGCAGAGCGAAGCGGGCTGGCGGATTGAGCCGCCCGTGTCGGAACCGAGCGACACCGCGCATTCGCCCGCCGAAACCGCTGCCGCAGAACCGCCGCTGCTGCCTCCGGGAATTCGCGACAAGTCCCACGGGTTGCGCGTTTTTTGAAGCGCGCTGTTTTCGCAGGAAGAGCCCATTGCAAATTCGTCCATATTCAGGCGACCCCAGAAGAGCGCGCCCGCGTCTTCGAGCTTTTGCATCGCAGTGCCCGTGTAGGGGCTGACGTAGTTTTCGAGCATTCTGCTTGCGCAGGTTAGCTTTTGCCCGCGAACGGCAAGCAAATCCTTAAGCCCCACGGGAATGCCGTCGAGCTCAGAGAGCTTGCCGCCGTTTGCCCTGCGCTTGTCCGACTTTTCGGCGTTCGCCAAAAGTTCGTCCTCGTTGGACGATATGAACGCGCCGACTTTCGGGTCTACCGCGTTTTTTCTGTCGATGAAAACTTTTGCAAGCTCCACCGCCGAGATTTGGCGGCTGTCGAGCATTGCGTCGAGTTTGTCGATATTTTCGTAAAAGATTTCTCCGCTCATTTCGGGAATGTGTTTTCGGGTTGCCTACGCGTCGTCCACGACCTTGGGAACGACTATCTGGTTGTCGCGCTTTGCGGGGGCGTTCATCAGCGCGTCCTCGACGCTCATCGGTTCGCCCTCCACGTCTTCGCGCCACACGTTGTAGATTGCGTGCGCGTGCGCGCTCGGCTCCACGTCGGAAACGTCTATTGCCGAGAGCTTTTCAAAATATCCCAATATCTGCCCGAGCTGCTTGGAGAACTTCTCCTTTTCCTCTTCGGTCAGCTCTATGCGCGCGAGTTTCGCAACATAGTCTATGTCGATTTCGTTTGAATTCATATGCGTGTGAAAATCGCAAAAACGCGCCGACTTTTCAAGAAAATTACCGCGTTTTTTTCGGGGCGGCAAACCGCGCGGAAACGGAAAGTCCGCACCGTGCGCCGATGCGGACTTTCGAAAAAATCGGGACTCGTCGCGTTCCCCTATTTGAGCCTTTCAAGAAAATCGGCAAGCGCCCGCGCGTTCGGCGCGCCGACATAGACGGGCGCGGGCGATACGGGAAGCCTTGTAGTGCCGTCGCCGCACGGTTTTATGTCGTTGCCGTACACGTCGCAAATGCGTATTCCCGCAGGTACTTTGCCGAGTTCGAGCGGCTTGCGGGCGAGCTTGTCGAAAACCTTTTCGCGCAGCCTTTCGTCGGGGTTTGCGCCGTCGAAATGGCAGTCGAGCGCGAAGAGTGTTGCCGCCGCCGCGTCCGACTTTCTGCCGACAAATTCGTAGGCAAGCCATCTGTCCCTGAGATTTTCCGATTTCGAGAACCTCATACCGAACAGCTTTTCCGCAAAGACCGCAGACACTATGAATTTTTCGTTCGGCAGAATATTGAACGGCTCGACCGAAGCAAACGGCATATGCCTGCCCTTCCTGAAATTTTCAATCCTGCACACCGAACCGATTTTCCGCGCCATCGTTGGCGCGGGAACGAGAATGGAGGCCTCGACGCCGCCAGCCGCATCGAGCAAATAACGGCGGATAATGTACGCGGGATGGAAGCGCGGGCCGTTCAGATGGTCGCCGCCGCCCTTGCAAAGCGGATTCAGATAGTACAATTCGGTCTGCATAAGCGGCAAATCGACATTGTTTTCGACGAGATTTTTTCTGAACTTTGCGATAACCTCGTCGCCGCGCTTCGGCGTGTCTTCGAATAGCGACTGGTACGAGTGGAACGATATGGCGTCGCAGAATTTGCCCGCACCCATTTTCAACATCGTCGCGAAAAAGCCGTTGATGTTGCCGCCGTAGTCGCCCGTGGTGGAAAAGCCCACAACCCTGTTTTGAGGGTCGATTGATTTCAAAACATTGTACGCCGACTCTATGTACGGATAGTAGACGGAAAAGTCGCGCCAAATTATGTTCGGCTCGTTCATCACCTCGTAGTATGAAATTTTGCCCTTGTAGCGTTCGCCGATTGCCGAAACCATACGCTTCCAGTCGTCGAGCGGCGGCTTAATCGCCTTTCTGCCCTGATTCTCGAAGCCCTGCAGCGTGCGGACAACCTCAGATTTTTTGTAGAGCCAATCGGCCTGTCTGTGCCCGCGCAACCCCATCTGCGGCGGATAGACAAAAAACATACCGCCGAGAACGGGCATAACGCGCAGGTTGTTTTCGCACGCAAGGCGCACAAGCTCGTCGGTAACCGTCCAGTCGTAGACGCCCTCTTTCGGCTCTATCAGCCGCCAGTTGAACGGATTGCCGCTGTCCCAAGTTCTGATGTACGTAATGCCGCTGTCGGCAAGATAGGCAATTTCCTCGGGAGTCGGCTTCACACCTTCGCCGCTTGTGAGCACGCCGCAATACCCCGTATCGATTGGCAAATCGCCCGCGCGCGCCCGAACTTTCGGTGAAACGGCGCAGTCGAACTTCGCGGAAGTGTCGCCGAGCGAAAGCTCGAACACATACAAACCGTTGTTTGCGGGCGACGGAACCGAAATTTTGCGCTCGAACGCGCCCGACGGAATATCGATTTCTCCCGAGCCCTCCGAAACCGCAACGCCGTCCTTTTCCCGCAGAAAACGCCACTTGTACGGAGACTTCACAACCGAACCCGACTCGCCTTTGACAGTCGCCGAAAGCACCGAATCTTTCGAAAAAATGGGCACGCCCGATTCCGTCTTTCCCGAAATTTTGCCGCGCAACCTCTCGAAAAACCCCGTTTTTTGCGAAAGCGAAACCTCAAAGCGCACGGGCGGTTCGAATGAAACGGCAGCCGAAGCGTCTGCGGATACCATCTTGATGTCGGCAAACGAAAGCTCCGCCGCATTGCCCGAGACCTTTTCGAAACGCAGCGGCACCCAAACATCCACGCCCGACTTCGCAAGACGCTTAGAGTCGAACCTGTATGTATAAGTTTTCCATTCGCGTCCGATGTCGAATTTCGCAAGCTCGCGGCGGAAAATAGAGTTGCCGTTCGCCATCGCAATCAGCCTGATTTGGAGCGGCTCGGACGCCTTCGCCTCGAACGAAATGTTGTACACGCCGTCGCGCGAAACGTTGACCTCGGAAAGGTTCAGCCCGCCGAGACCGCCCTCCTTTGCAAAGTACGAGAGGAATTTTTTCGAGTCCTCCCGAACCCCGATTTTCGCGCCGACATCCGACGCCGACGCGTCGCTGAATCCGAAATCGGCAAAGCCTTTCGAGAAGTCGCCGTTGTGGATTATGTTCGGTGCGGCACAGGCGGCGCAGGCAAAAAGCGAACAGGCTACGATTGATTTAATGTTTCTCCCCATGGTCGTACAATTTTTAGAGTTGGTTGATTTGCAAGCCGTATCGGCGGATATAACCGCCGTACGACGAATTGGCTTAACGGATTTCCGAAAAATGCGCAAGAATATTTGACATCCGCAAACGCACTACTTTAACTCGTGGCGAAATGAAAACAGCTACAATCATAGCGGCAGTGGGAATCGCGCTTTTGTGCGCCTGCGCAAAGGTCGTTCCGCCGTACATACTTGAGTTGGACGAACAAAAACCCTCGGGCATAGTTGCGCGCGGCGGGAAGATAGAGATAAAACTCAAGGGCAACCCGACGACCGGCTACGCGTGGGAACTTTACAAAAACGGCTCGCCGTATACCGAATTTTTGAAGGAGGAGTACGAAGGCACAAACCCGAAACTGATAGGCTCTGGAGGCGTGTCGAAATTCGTGCTCGAGGCGCAGCAAAAGGGGCGCGTGGAACTGGTATTCACCTACAACCGCCCGTGGGAAATGTCCGCCCCGATAAAAACGGCAAGATTCATCGTGGAAATAAAATAAAGGGCGCGGCATAGATTAGGGCGAAGAAAGCGCGGCTGGGCTATCGGCAAGTTTGCCGAGGACAATTTGTATTGGCTGTACCGCAACGGCGGGATTTCCGAGGAGCGGGCGGCAGGGAATCTGCGCGGTTTCGAATTGCCGAACGCCTTTCGGCTTAATCGTAGAACTGCGCCTTGTACTCGGGAACGTTCTTGAATATGAAACGTTTCAGGTCGTTTATGTCGCGCTTGTCGGCGGTCTGTTTTATTTCCTCCACGACGGACTTCATCTCGTCGTACGACGGCGGTTGCGCTACGAACCCGAAAATGCGCGGGTTTGCCGTCTTCACAAGCGACTCGTTTTTGTGTTGCAGCTCTTCGTACAACTTTTCCCCTGGGCGCAAGCCGATTATCTTTATCTTGATGTCGACGTCGGGCTCGTATCCGCTCAGGCGTATCATATGGCGCGCCAAGTCTATGACTTTCACGGGTTCGCCCATATCGAGAACGAAAATCTCGCCGCCCTCAGCCTGCGCCGCACATTGCAGGACAAGCCCCACCGCCTCGGGGATGGTCATAAAGTAGCGCGTTACCTCGGGATGCGTTACGGTTACGGGCCCGCCCTCGGAAATCTGTCTTTTGAATGTCGGAATCACGCTGCCCGACGACCCCAAAACGTTGCCGAAGCGCACCGCCACGAACTGCGTTTTGTTGCCCTCCTTGTTTTGTATCGCCTGAACCGCCTTTTCCGCGAGCCGCTTCGACGCGCCCATCACGTTTGTCGGGTTTATCGCCTTGTCGGTCGATATGAGCAGGAATTTTTCAACCCCGTATTTGCTTGCAAGTTCGGCGATGTTCCACGTTCCGAACGTATTGTTCTTCAACGCCTCGCTCGGTTGCGACTCCATCATCGGAACGTGTTTGTGCGCCGCCGCGTGGAAAATCAGCTGCGGGCGGTATTTCGAAATTATGCGCTCCATGCGTTTTTCGTCGGCTACGCTGCCGACGAGCGGCTTTATGTTTATGCCGTATTCGCCGCGGATGATTTTCTGTTCTATCTGGAAAAGCTGCACTTCGCAGTGGTCGAGCAGAATCAGAAGCGACGGCGATTTCGCCGCAATCTGTTTGCAAAGCTCGCTGCCTATGCTGCCGCCCGCCCCCGTTACCATCACGACTTTGTTTTTTATCATTCCGTCGATTGAGTGCGTATCGAGCGGAATCTGCTGGCGTCCGAGAATGTCCTCTATTGCAACCTCGCGGAAATTCGAAACTTTCGCATAGCCCGACGCCAGTTCGTAGTACGACGGCACAATGCTCGTTTCCACGCCGAGGCGCGAAAATGCGGTCGTAATTTCCGATATTTTCGTTCTCGAAAGCGACGAAATCGCGATTATCGCGCGGTCGATTTTGTACGAACTTACGAGCGAATCGAAGTTGCATTTGAGCTTCAGAACTTCAAGCCCGAGAATTTGGTGTCCGATTTTCGCGGGGTCGTCGTCGAGAAACACCACGGGGGTTATGCCCATACTCTTTCTTGCGAGCAAATCCGAGGCGAGCATTACGCCCAAGTCGCCCGCGCCGATAATCGCCACGCGCTTTTTACGGACGGAATGCAGTGTGTCGCGCATAAAATATTCGCGATACATACGCAACGAAAGGCGAATAAAAGAAAACGCCACGACAGACAGCACAAAGTCTTCCAAAATTACGCCGCGCGGAATCAGCTTTCCCGCAAAAACGAAGTAATTGACGGCAAAAATCGCCGTTGCCGCCAATAACATCGCCCAGAAAATGCGCAATATATCCTGAATTTGTGAATAGCTAAAAAGGTTTTTAAACTGACCGAACAGTGCCAGAAAAAATATTTTAAACGGCAGGACGACCGCGCATACGCGCAGGAGACTCAGATTGAAGTCCGACATTTTCGAGAAGTCGAAGTCGAAGCGCAGCATAAACGATACAAGTATCGAAACAAACGCCATGAAAATGTATGCCGACAAAAGTACCGCCGTACGCAAAGAAAACAGTGATGGTACAATTTCAATCCAAAATGTGCGTTTAAAAATCGAATTGAATCCGTTTTTCATATCAGAATTAAAAATATTTCACAACGGGGTTCAAACACCGCCCCGCCCCGCAATGCGCAAAGGAACACATCTCCCGCCTTTCCGACGGGAAGTGCGCGCCCCTTTCGATTGCAGATTTTCCGCAAAGAGTGCCGAATTTCGGAAGTTTTTTCAAGCAAATATAATGCTACTGTTTGTCGAACGCATCGACTTCGGCGGCTGCTCGCTCCCAATCCTTGTACAGACTGTCGAGGCGCGACTTTAGGGCGTTGTAGTGCTCGGTTGTCGAGGCGCATTGCGCGCCGCGCTTGAAAAAGTCGGGCGAAGTCATTTCAAGCTCGACTTTCGCCAAGTCCGATTCGGTTTCCGCTATGTCGGACTCTATCTTCGACATCGCCTTTTTGAGTTTCGAAAGGGCTTCGCGCTTTTTCGCCGCCTCTATTCTGCGCGTTTTCGCGTCGCCCGCGCCTCCCGACTTTGCCGCCGACGACTGGCGCAGAACAATTCTACCCTCGCGCTTGATGCGCTCGACATAGTCGCTCAGATTCCCCGCAAACTCGCGCAGACCGTGCGGAGAAAGCTCGATTACCCTGTCGACAATGGGGTCGAGAAACGCGCGGTCGTGGCTGACGACCAAATACGTTCCGCGATACGCCGCCAACGCCTTTTGCAAAACGCCTTTCGAATTCATATCGAGGTGGTTTGTGGGCTCGTCGAGAATCAGAAAATTGAACTCCTTCAGAAGCATTTTCGCGAGCGCGAGCCTGTTTTTCTCGCCGCCCGAGAGTATCCCGACCCCCTTTAGAACGTCGTCGCCCGAGAATAGAAACGAGCCGAGCAGACTGCGAACCTCCTTTTTGCGCTCCATCGGGGCTGCGTTCATCGCCTCGGTCAGAACGTCGTTCGACTTGTCGAGCTCGTCGGTCTGGTGTTGGGCGAAGTACGACATCTCCACATTCAGCCCCGTTTCGACCGTGCCCGAGTCGGGCTTCAAATCGCCCGCGATAATTTTCACGAGCGTACTTTTGCCCGCGCCGTTCACCCCCACAAGAGCCACGCGTTCGCCGCGCTCTATTTTGAACGAAATGTTTTCGAGAACCTTGTGGTCGCCGAACGCCTTGCAGACGTTTTCGACCTTCAGCACGACCTGTCCGCAGCGTTTCGGCTCGGGAAACGCGAAGCTGATTTTCGAATTGTCCTCCTCCTCCGCCTCGATTCGCTCGATTTTGTCGAGAGCCTTTATTCGGCTCTGCACTTGGGCGGCTTTCGAGCTTTTATACCTGAAACGGTCTATGAATTTTTCGGTTTTTGCAATTTCCCTGCGCTGGTTTTCGGCGGCGCGGGCAATCTGGTGCTTGCGGGCTTCGGACTCTTTCAGGAAAAATTCGTAGTTGCCCGCGTACAGGTCGAGCCGCCCCTTGACGACGTGGAAAGTGCGGTTCGTGAGGGCGTCGAGAAAGGCGCGGTCGTGGCTTACAATCATCACCGCGCCAGAATATCCGCGAAGATAGTCTTCGAGCCACGCGACGGATTCAATATCGAGGTGGTTCGTGGGTTCGTCGAGCATCAGAAGCGTCGGCTCTTTCAGAAGGAGCTTTGCGAGGGCGATTCGCATCTGCCAGCCGCCCGAGAACTCGCAGCACGCCCGCGTCATATCCGACATCGCGAACCCGAGCCCCTGCAGAACCGTCTCCACCCGCGAACGCACTTTCGACTCCTCCGCGTCCTCGAGCCTGTGCGCAAGCTCGCCCATTTCGGCGACCGCCTCGGCGTACTCGCGCGACGAAGTGTCGGCGGACGCAACAACCGCGTCCGCCTGCGCCATCTTCGCCCGAAGCGAAACGACGTTTTCGAACGCCGACTCAACCTCGTCGAAAAGCGGTCTGTCGCCCGCAACAATCGCCTCCTGCGGCAGATAGCCGACCGACGCGTATTTGGGCTTTGCAATTTCGCCCGCATCGGGGTGTTCCTGCCCGCACAAAATCTTCAGAATCGTGCTCTTGCCCGCGCCGTTCGACCCGACAAGCCCTATGCGGTCGCCCTTGTTGACAACCGCGTTTATTCCGTCGAAAATCGTCCTCGGACCGAAAGAAAGTTCGATGTTTCTAAGCTCTATCATTGAAAAAAACAAACGGGCTGCGCAAAACGCCGCGCAGCCCAATTCTCCGAACGTCCGATATTAAAGCGATTCCGTCGAAATGAAACGCCTGTCGACAGCCTGCGCGCCGACGATTACGCTCGTGCCGAAGATGTCGTTAACCGACGCGCCGCGCGAAAGCTCGGCAACGGGCTTCGAAAGCCCCGTCAAAATTCGCCCGTAGGAATTTACGTTCGCAACAACCTGCAACATACTCGAGACGATGTTTCCCGAATCCAAGTCGGGGAAAATCAGCACGTTGGCGTGCCCCGCAACGGAGCTGCTTATGCCCTTTAACTTCGCAACTTCGGGACGCAATGCCGCGTCAACCTGCAGCTCGCCGTCGACCTCAATCGGGATGTCGCAGGACTTCGCCTTTTCGTGCGCAAGCGACGTAGCCGCCTTGACCTTCAACACGCTATGCAGCGTGGACGATGACGACTTCGACGAAAACGAAAGCATCGCAACTTTCGGCGTTTCGAGCGTCAAGTGGTTTACGAGCACCGCCGTAGTTATCGCGATGTCGCAAAGCTGCTGTTCGGTCGGTTCGGGGATAACGCCGCAGTCGGCAAGGAACAGGTCGCCGTTTACGCCCAATTCGGGGTTGCCGGTCGAAACAATCATCAGCGAACTTGCCGTGCTGAAACCCTTTTGAAGCGGAATAATCTGGAAGACGGGTCTGAGAACGCTCGAAGTGGCAACGGTTACGCCCGCGAGCATTGCGTCGGCGCGTCCCGTGGCGAGCATCAGCGTTGCGTAGTAGTTGGGCTGCAACGCCATCAAATTGATTTCCTGCGGGTCGTAGTTGCGGAATTTCGGCATTCCGTGCAGAAGCTTCATAAGCGCGACGGAGTCGTCCGACTTCACGGGGTCGATAATCTTGATTCCGTCGAGGCGCACGTCGAGCGACTTTGCCGTTGTCTCGATTTTGTCGCGCTCGCCCAGAAGAATCGGAACGCCCAGCTTGCGCGTTGCAAACTGGCGCGCCGCCTGAATTACGCGGGGGTCTTCGCCCTCCGCATAGACAATTCGCTTCGGGTGGTTTTGGAGACGCGCGGAAAGTTTTTTTACAAGTGCCATAATCGCCTTTTCGTAGGGGGGGGGTATGAATCTGATGTTAACCTCAAACAATATCTCGCCCGAAACAAAAACAGTCAACCCCATTTTTCAAAATTCGAGCGAATGCGGGGCGACAAAAAAAGTCCGAACCGCTTGGGTTCGGACTCTTTCGCGTGCCGTTTTATTTTTCGTTCAGCTTCGCCTTGATAATCGGTTCGATTACGGCGTATCCCTCGTTTTTCAGGTGGACGCCGTCGCGCGAATATTTCTCGGGAAGCCCGCCGCGCGAATCCACAAGTGCCGAATAGTAATCGACATATTCGAAGCCGTTTTTGTCGGCGAAATCCTTTATCATCGCATTGAGCTTTTTGATTTTTTCGGCGGGTTCAAGACCCTTGTGCCACGGAAATTCGCAGGACGGCATTACCGAACAGAGAATCACCCTTATTCCGTGCAGGCGTCCGAGCTCCGCCATCGACTTGATGTTTGCCAAGACGTATTCGAGCTTTATCGGTCCGATATTTTCGGCTACATCGTTTGTGCCCGCGAGAATCACCACCGCCTTGGGCTTTAGGTCGATTACGTCGGGACGGAAACGCACCAGCATTTGGCACGATGTCTGCCCGCTGATTCCGCGTCCGAGATAGTTGTTTTGCTCGAAAAATTCGGGGCGTTGGCGCGCCCAACCCTCGGTGATTGAATCGCCCATAAAGACCGCCGCGGGTGCCTGTTTCAGGCGCGAATTCAACGCTTCGTAGCGTTCGAAACGCGCCCAACTGAGGTTCTTTTTCTGGGCTTTCGCGCGGAGGGTCGGCTGCGGCTTCTGCGCGGGAGCGGGTTTTTTCTGGGCTTCGGCAAACGCAAACGAACACAGCAGCGACGCCGACAATATTGACAGTACCAGTTTTTTCATTCTCATTTTCCTATTGTTATGTAAATTACGTGGGCGGAGCAAAAGCAGTCTCCGCTTTTCATCCAAAACACTTTACACAAAGCGGCACGCTTTGCAACACCGTAATAAAAAAACCGCAAACAATGTCGCGGCTCTGTGTCGAATCCCGAACTAATGGGAAAGCGATTTCATCAGAAAATCGACCACCCTCTTTACGTTTGTGTCGTTATGCTCCAAGAGGGTCTCGACCGTGTGCATTGCGTGGATTACCGTGCCGTGGTCGCGCCCGCCGAAACGCTTGCCGATTTCCTGAAGCGTGTGGCTTGTCAGCTTTCTGGAAATGAACATGGCAATCTGGCGCGCGAGCGCAATCGTCGCGGTGCGGCGTTTGCCGCAGAGGTCTTCGGGGGTAAGATGAAAACGGTCGGCGGTGCACTTTTGGATTTTCTCGATGTCGACGGCAGCTCCGTCTTCCTGAACAATGTCGTCGGCAAGAAGATACGTAGCCTTTTCAAGCGTGATTGCCGAAGAGGAATCTATCAGCGAACAATAGCCGATAAGCTTGTTCAATGCGCCCTCCATTCGGCGGACGTTCTTCGTAAACTTGCGGGCGATGAAATCGAGGACATCCGCGCCGATTTGCGAAGTTCCCGACGACGACGCCTTTTTGCGCAGAATCGCAAGGCGCGTTTCGTAGTCGGGCATCTTGATGTCGGCAGCCATCCCCCACGCGAAACGCGAAACGAGACGCTTTTCGATGTCCTGAACCTCGTTTATCGGCTTGTCGCACGAAAGGACAATCTGCTTGTTTGCGTTGAAAAGCTCGTTGAATGTATGGAAAAATTCGTTCTGGCTGCTTTCCTTTTTCGCGAAGAACTGGATGTCGTCGATAAGGAGCACGTCGGTATTGCGGTAGCGTTTGCGGAACGCGGCGATGTTGCCGTTGCCGAGCGCGTTAATATAGTCGTTTACAAACGTTTCCGAAGAAATGTAGACGACCTTCGCCGACGGATTGTTCTTGATGATAAAGTGCGCGATTGCGTGCATCAGGTGGGTTTTACCCAAGCCCGTATCGCCGTAGAGAAACAGGGGGTTGAACGCCTTGCCCACATTCTGGGCGACGGCAAGAGCCGCCGCGTGCGCGAGTGCGTTGCTTTCGCCAACGACGAAGTTTTCGAATGTGTTGCGCGGATTTATCGAAATGGGCGTTTTCGGAGCGTCGGCGACGGTGCGAACCGCGGCGCGGCGGTCGTCTTCGGGCTTGGAAACGGGCAGCTGGGACGACTCCTTGACGATTATGTCGACATCGACATTATGGCTTGCCGCAAGCGAAAGATTCTGAATGAGAATGTCTTTGTAATTGTCGAGAATCCAGTACGGAGCGAACGCACTGGGCGAGGAGAGCACGATTTTGTTTTCGTCTCCGCCCGCGCATTCGAGGTTCGAGAACCACTCGTTGTATGCCTCTTCGGGCAGAGCGACAGCCAATTCGGCTTTTGCTTTTTGCCAAATTTCGGAGAGCACTGAATCTGTAGTCAAAGGGGTCATTATTCTGTTTTCGGGGCAATTATTCACACAAAAAGGCGGGGGTGGTCAAGGTAAAATCTGCGCGCGCAAAAACGCCCGTACTTTCGGAGTTTTTCGCGAATCCGAAAGCGTCATAGCCCTGTGCCGATTTGTATGCCATATTTTTAAATTATTTATTTGCAAATTATTAAACTAAAAACCTCAAGCATCTGCCTTTTGAAATCGGCGGCATTCGAGGTTTTCGGTTCGGTTCAATTTTTTTGAACTTGAGCCATCTTCGCGCTAAATCGAAAACTTGCAAGAAGAAGTTTTTTACAAGTTATTAACATTTTGATTGTGGAAAAATTTTTAAAGAAAAAACTTGCCAAGACATCCCCGAAACAGAATCTGCGCAACCGTCTGATTTACGGGAAGATTGCAATACGCCGAAAATCGAAACATCATAAAATGGGAGTTCGCGGTTGTCCCGCAAGGCGCAATCGCATAAAAACAAAGGGCTTAACCCTGTTCAAAAAGCCCGAAAATGAGGTTTTTCGATTTCGTAAGTGCGGCATCCGCAAAAAAATTTTCAGCCGAAAAAAATTTTTTCGGGACGGCGTTGCGCACAAATCGGGAAGATTTTTCTTTCGTTTGTCGGCAAAACAATCTAAAACCCCCTACCCGTGAATTTATTGGGAATAGACTACGGCCACAAACGCATAGGGCTTGCCTATGCGGACACGTCGCTCGGGGTTGCCGTACCGATTCCCGCGGCGGTTCAGCCGACTCTCGAAGCGCGGCTCGAACAGATTGCGCAGGACATCAAGCTGCGTTCAATCGACAAAATCGTCGTGGGGTATCCCTACAATATGGACGGCAGCGTTGGCGACAAAGCCCGCGAGGTCGACGAATTTATAGCGAAGATAGAGGCGATGTTCGGCCTGCCCGTCGAAAGAACCGACGAGCGTCTCAGCTCGTTCCAAGCCGAGAACGACTTTTTCGCGATGTCGCCGAAGACGAAAAAGTCGGTTGCCGCCCGCAAGAAACACAGGCGCACGGGCGACATCGACTCGCGTGCGTGCGCGCTCTTTCTGCGCGAGTATCTCGAAACGCAGGGCGGTCGAAAATGAGCCGTTCGCCGAAAAAAGTTCCCCTGCCCGCCCCCGACGCCTCCGCGCCGATGTCGCGCTTCAAATGCGTCTGCGCGTACGACGGAACCGACTTTTGCGGATGGCAGTCGCAGCCCGACGGCAATGCCGTTCAGGACTTCCTCGAGCGCAGGCTCGAACGGATTTTCAAGCGCAAAATAAGAATCCACGGCAGCGGTCGCACCGACGCGGGCGTTCACGCAAATGCGCAAGTCTTCCATTTCGACGCCCAGTGGAAACACCCCGTGGAATCGCTCTTTGCCGCGCTCAAAAGCGGCTATCCCGATTCGCTCCAGATTTTGTCGGTCGAGCGCGTCCCCGAGGCTTTCCACGCCCGTTACTCGGCGAAGGGAAAACGTTATGTGTACTATATAAGAGAGGGGCGGTCGATGCCCAAGACCACGCGCTACGAATGGTCGATAGGCGGCAGGACGCTCGACGTCGACGCGATGAACGATGCCGCCGCCGTTCTGCTCGGCACGCACGACTTCACTTCGTTCAGCGCAAGCAGGGGTACCGACGCAAAGGACAATCCCGTAAAGACCCTATTAAAGCTCGAAGCCAAGCGCAAAAAAGACCTGATAGTCTTCACCACGCGCGGAAGCGGCTATATGTACAAGATGGTGCGGCTGCTTGTGGGCGCGCTTTTCGAGGTCGGTTGCGGCAAACTTTCGAAGTCGGACATCGCCGAGATTCTGGAGTCGAGGAAGCGCGGAATCCACAAGTTCCAAGCCGCCCCCGCAAAGGGTCTCACGCTCGACAGGGTTTTCTACTGACCCTCCCCGCCGAACCGCTCCCCGTCCCGCGCGGGCGAATATGCGGGCTTTTTGGCTTGTATTTTGTGCAAAGCCCCCTACTGTATCGCTTTTTGACCATTTAAATTTTTAGGGAATTTTATGAAATACGCTATTGGTGTTGACATCGGTGGAACGAATACAAAGTTGGGCATTGTTGACGAAAAGGGAAACGTCCTCAAACGCCACGACTTCAAAACAACCGACTACAAAGATTTTGCAACCTATGCCGAAGGCTTGGAACGCGCCATCACGTTTATGATGTCCGATTTCGACGGCGACTGTGTCGGTGTGGGTATCGGTGCGCCCAACGGCAACTATTACACGGGCACGATTGAGTATGCCCCCAACCTCCCGTTCGGCAAAAGCGTTCCGATTGTCGAAACGCTCAAGATGGCTCTCGGGATGGACACCATTTGCCTTAGCAACGACGCAAACGCCGCCGCTCTCGGCGAAAAAATCTACGGCGGCGGGCGCAATTTGAGCCACTTCATCGTAATCACGCTCGGTACGGGCTTGGGTTCGGGTATCATCACCGACGGCAAGCTGCTCTTGGGTGCCGACGGTTTTGCGGGCGAGCTTGGGCACGTATGTGCCGTTCCCAACGGCAGGCTTTGCGGTTGCGGCAAGTACGGCTGTCTCGAAACCTATGCGTCGGCGACGGGTATCAAGCGCACTTTCTTGGAGATGGTCGCAAAGTACAACGGCGAATCGAGCATTGCCAATGTTCCGTGGGAAAAGCTCGACGCCCGCGTAATTGAGGACGCCGCGCGTGCGGGCGACAGAGCCGCCGCCGAAACGTATCAGATTACGGGCAGTCTCTTGGGTCGCGCTCTCGGCGACTTTGTGCACTTCTCGCGTCCCTCGGCGATTTTCCTCTTCGGGGGCCCCGTAAAGAGCGGCGAGCTTATCCTCAACCCCACGAAAATTGCGATGGAAAAAAATCTTATGCCCGTCTTCCGCGACAAGGTAAAGGTTCTCCCCTCCGAACTCCCCGAAAGCGACGCCGCCATCTTGGGAGCATCCGCAATGGTATGGGACGCCGTCCTAAACGCATAGCAGGCTGCAGCCTGCACGGCTACGGAACTTCGTTCCTTCTTGTGATACTTCGGC
>URJY01000005.1 GCA_900548275.1 uncultured Opitutales bacterium
GTTGTATTTGTATCTTGTTGAATATAAATATACTATTTGGTAAAGTTTGTCGAAGTGGAAAAGAAATTTCGCGCGGTTTCCTCAAATTTGCTCAACATATGTAGATGGGAAACTGGTTTGTTCTGGGGGTGTTCCGTTATTCGGCAAACAAAAAAGCTCCGCGTTTGCGGAGCTTTTCGAAAGAGTTGTTTTGAAACTTTATTTGCGCCTGCGATAGACCGCCAAGCCCAGTGCGATTGATCCGAAAATCGCAGCCCATTCCGCGGGTTCGGGAACGGTCGTAAGCCAGTAGCCGCCCGCCACCGAGTCGAGCTCGCCGAAGCGCAGGGCGTCGTTCTTCGCGCCGTCGATGAGAACCTTCGAGAGGAACTTTGCGTTTTCTTCGTCCGTGCCGATTGCACGGAAGAGAACGCTCTTTTCTTCGAAGCCGACAATGTCGAGCGAATTGCTTATAGCGTCGCCGAGTTCGCCGAAACCCACGTAAACTTCGCTGCCCACTGTCGCCGAGCCTTTGATGTTGCCGATAATCAGCAGCGCGCCGTCGTCGAGCGTAATCGTGGAAGATTTTCCCGAAACCGACGAAATCGACAGAAGCGAGTTGATTTCGAACGTTGCGTCCTTGCCCACCGCAAACTGCGTTCTGCCGCCGCGGAAGAGAACCGAGGAATTCCACTTATTGTCGGCGTTGACTCTGAAGCCGCCGAACTCGTTCATCTTGATGTTGCCGTTAAGCTCGTTGCCCGTCGAATTGAAGGTCGTCGAGATTCTGCCCGCCGCAGTCGTAAGGTTGCCTGTTATCAGGAAGAGTCCGTCGACCGCCAGCGTGCCCGTTTTGCCCACAACCATATCGTTGTTGGAATCCGTGCTGAACTCTCCCGAGACATTCATCGCGCCGTCGATGTTCATCTTCATATTGCTTGCGCCGTCGGAGAAACTGACGGTTTTGAACGTAGCCTTGCCGCCTTCCTTGAGGTTGAAGGTTGCCGCGCCCATGCCCTTCAGCGTGGAAGTCGCCGCGTTTACCGTGCCCCAAATGTTTGCCGTCGCCGAGTGTTCATTTGCTGTGCCGATGAAGAAAGTATTCGTATTATTGAGCGTATACGATGAAGCGGAGTCTATGTTTATCACCGAAGCGCCTCTGCCTTTGTAGCCCCCATAGGTTTGCACGTTTGCGCCGTTCGTAAACTCCACGATTGAGTCGCCCGCCGCCGCGATGTCGCCCCTGACTAACTTTTTCGTAGAGCCGTCCAGCGAGAATTTGATGTTCGAAAGTTGCATGTAGCTTTTGAAGTTCGTTTCGCCCTTGAAGAGCAGCTGCGAGTTTTCCGAGCCCTGCCCGTTACCGTAGAACACGCTCGCATTGTTGAACTTGATTCCCGTGTCGAAAACCACTTTCGCATTTTTGCTTGTCGCGTTCTTCGTCGTCAAGGCAAAGCCCGAGGTGGTAGCGTTGGTGAAATTGATTTCGCCCGTGCCGTCGAAATACAGGTCGGCGTAGTAGCCGTTCAGATTGAAGAGCGAAATATCTTTCGAGAAGTTCAATACCGAGTTCTTCTCTTCGCTGAAAATAAGGTGCAAATCGCTCCCGATTCCGCCGCCGCCGCTGACTTTTATCGCGCCGATTTCGCGAGTGCCGTCGAAGATGACATATCCCGCCGCCGCGGTTTTGCCGTCGATGCCCTTCCAGACGGCTTCGTCGCCTGTCGTCGCCATCGTGCCGTTTGCCCACGGCTGATTTTTTGTTGTCGAAGACCATTCGTACGCGCCTTCCGCCGTCGAAGAGCCGAAGAACGAAACGTCTGCCGCCGAAGCGCACAACGCGCCGAGGGCGGTTATCATAGTTGCCGAGAATAACTTTTTCATTGCCATTTCACTTTACGGGGTTTCGGGCGGACACAACCGTCCATTTCATAAGTTCACAAATATTGTAAATAAATTCTTGCAAAAAAGCCAGTAATAAATTTAGGTATCTTCGGAAAAACAGGTATTGCTATGAAACAGAAGATTACGCCCCACGAAAAGTACATTTGGCAGATATTCGACGACAACCAACTTCGGCTTCTTCCCAAGGGCAACAAAGTAAGCTACTTCTCGAACAACAGCAGTACCCGCTATATGCCGTCAAACCTCATCAACAGCGGCACGCACACAATCACCGTTCCCGAGAATCTGCCAACCGACATTCTCGCAAAGCGCGGCATAGTCTCGGGCGGATTTGCCGAGCACACAAAGGGCTATTACCACTCGCGCCGAAACAAGAAATTCACCGACGTTTTGTGCGTCGTGCGCGGTGTGCTGTCGGTCAAATACGACGGCAAAAAATACAAGCTCCGCAAGGGCGAGGCTCTTATAATTCCGCCGAACCGCCTGTGCGACTCCTACATCGAAGTGCCGAAGTCGAACCTGTTCTGGATGCACTTCAAAAACAACGCCTACTGGAACAGGATTTTCGGCAGCGAAATCATCATCAAGCCCCTTGCGCGTTTCAACGACATCCACTCGGTGATGCACGTCTATCTGAACGAGGTCTACGGCAAGCACCGCTCGATGATTATCTTGGAGGCTCTTGCCGACACGCTCGCGGAACTGATAAAGGGCGAGTTTCTGCCGAACCAGAGGGCGACCAAGCAGGAACAGCGCGACAGGTTGGCTGAAATGCTTTCGCGGGTGGCGAAGAATCCCGAAAAGAAGTGGCGTTCGATGGACGTTGCCGGCGACCTTTGCATATCGGTAAAGCAGCTCGACGAATTTTGCCTTGAGTATACGGCGCAGACATTTCCGAAGTACGTTTTGAAGACGCGGATGACGATAGCCAAGGAAATGATGAAGTCGAAGGGCTTGACGATGGCGGAGATAGCAAAGAGGGTGGGGTATGCGACGCCGTATTCGTTCTCGCGAATCTTCAAAAGCTATTACGGATCGTCGCCCCGAAATTATGACGGCGCGTGAAAGTACTTCCCTAAGGGCGTTTCACAAACGCCCCAGACCGCACGCGTACGCCAAGTACGCTGTGCGCCCTGTGTCGTTTGCAAAGCCACCCTTATGAAAGCACTTTGACGCGCCTAAATAGTGTGCGCTTCGCGCGGTAGTTTTTTAGGATGCTTACGGGGATAAGTTTTGTTTTTTTTTTTGAGCGGAACGCCCGAGGCGTTTTTCGAACTTATTTCCCAGACCGCGCACGTACTCAAGTACGCGCTGCGCCCTGTGCCATTCGCAAAGCCGCCCTTAATCGGATAGCCGAGCTTGCTAAGCATTGTGCGATTGGGAGGGGATTGCCGACCTTTGCTTGTCAAAGGTGGTAAAGGGGGCGACGGTTAAGCCCCCTTTCGAAGCGACGCGCCTAAAATTAGTGCGCTGGAGCGCGAGAGATTTTTAGGGCGTTTACGGGGATAAGTTTTGTTGTTCGTAGCGGAACGCCCGTGGCGTTGTCCGAACTTATTTTAAGACTTCCTATTGTCTCACAGGTATTGTAGTTTGTTGTGGCGGTTTTCTTTGTGGATTTTGTTTTTCAATTATCTGTAAAACAATAAGCTCCTACGTTGCGATACTTTGAAACATTCGAATTGTCCGCAAACTCCAAGGAAACTATTAAAGCAATAAAATTCGCCTGCGGGTGTCGAGGGCGCGAACGCGCCCCCATTATTCATTATTCATTTTTCATTAAATAGTCCGTTTCGGGAAAAATAAAATAAGTTCGAAAATTCGAAGCCATTGGCAAAGCCAATGCGAACTTATACAAAAAAGGTGGCAACTATAGTTGCCACCGCGGTATCACAACTCCCGAACGAAGTTCGGGCGTCAAGGGCTTCGCCTTTGCGTGCAGGCTGCAGCCTGCCGTCAAGGGCTTCTCCCCTGCTACTTGTCTTTGAATTTTGCTACCAGTTCGTTTACGGTTGCTTTTGCGTCGCCGTAAATCATACGGGTGTTGGGACGGAAGAACAGACTGTTTTCCAGACCCGAGAACCCCGCACCCTTGCCGCGCTTCAGCGCAAAGACAGTCTTCGCCTTGTAAGCCTCGATAATCGGCATACCGTAAATCGGGCTGCCCTTGTCTTCGGCGGCGGCGGGGTTTACGACGTCGTTCGCACCGATGACAATGGCAACGTCGGCAGTCTCGAGAATCCTGTTGGCTTCGTCCATTTCCTTGAGCTGCTCATAGGGCACATCGGCTTCGGCAAGCAACACATTCATATGCCCAGGCATTCTGCCCGCAACGGGGTGAATGGCAAACGACACCTCCGCGCCGTTGTTTTCGAGAATCTCGGCAAGCTCCTTTACGGCGTGCTGAGCCTGCGCTACAGCCATCCCGTACCCTGGGATGAAGACGACATTCTGCGCCGCTTCGAGCACAAAATAGGCGTCGTCTACGGAAATGGGCTTCATCTCGCCGTCGACCTTCTGCGACTTCGACGCGGAAGCACCGAAGCCCGAGAACAACACATTCGATAGCGTCCTGTTCATCGACTTGCACATAATCACAGTCAGAATGATACCGCTTGCGCCCACCAAACAGCCCGCGACAATCAACACATTGTTGCTGATTACAAAGCCCGCCGCGGAAGCCGCCAAGCCCGAGAGCGAATTGAGCAGGGAAATGACAACGGGCATATCGCCGCCGCCGATTGGCATAACCGCCGCAATGCCCAAAACGAGCGAGAGCGCGATTGCCAGAAGCATCATATCGAATCCGAGTCCGAAACAGTCAGCCCAAACGAACACGACCGAAGCCGCAACGGCAAACAACGCAACGAGTGCATTGACCGCTTTCTGCCCCGCAAAAACTTTCGCCTTGCCCGAGATTTTCCCCGAGAGCTTGCCCCACGCATAGAGCGACCCCGTAAAGGTTATCCCGCCGATGAGAATCGTCGCGATAATTGCGAACTTCGAGAACGTGTCGGGCATCGCGGGTTCGGCCTTGACCATATCGAAATAGTACTCTGCCGCCGCGACGAGCAGACTCGCCAGACCGCCGAAGCCGTTGAGCAGGGCGACCATTTCGGGCATCGAAGTCATCTTGACCCTTTTCGCCATAACCGCACCGACAAGCGCGCCGACGAACAGTCCGCCCGCCAGAAGCCCCCACGAAACGGGGTCGTTGCAGTCGAGAATTTTTTTGTCGAAGAGGGTAATCACGACGGCTATCAACATACCCACCGCCGAAATCGTATTGCCCTTGCGCGCCGTTTCCGCCTTTCCGAGCATCTTGATACCCAAGATGAAGAGAATCGACGCAATGATGTAAACAAAATTGACCAATGCAGGATTCATAAACTATTTGTCTCCCTTCTTTTTGAACATCGCAAGCATCCTGTCGGTGACCATATAGCCGCCGACAACGTTGATTGCCGCAAGCACGAGCGCACACAGCCCGATGACCGTCGCCGCCATGCTGCCCTCAGTGCCCGCAGTCGAAATCATCGCGCCGACAATCGTTATGCCGCTGATTGCATTCGAGCCGCTCATAAGCGGCGTGTGCAGCTGGCTCGGCACTTTCGAGATAAGCTCGAAGCCCAGAAACGCCGCGAGCGTGAAAATAAACAACAGTAAAATAATTTCCATAGTTCAACCTTTGCCGAAAATTTTATTTGAACCGCTCGTCGGTGATTTGCCCGTCGTGCGTAACCGCCGAAACCTTCATAATCGGGTCTTCGAAATTCGGCTCGAACGTTCCGTTCGGCGAGAAGTGCGCAATGTAGTTGTATACGTTCGAACTGTACATCTGGCTCGCCGTCGCGGGAACGGACGCCTCAAGACAGGTGTCGCCGATAATCGTAACGCCGTTGGGCGTGATGACGATTTCGTCGGGCTTCGAACCGTCCACATTGCCGCCGCTTTCGACCGCCATATCGACAATGACACTGCCCGCCTTCATACCCATAACCATCTCTGCGGTGATGATGCGCGGAGCTTTTCTGCCGAAGAGCTTCGCCGTCGTGATGATGACGTCGGACTGCGCACAGACCTTCGCCATTCCCTTGCGCTGAAGCTCGATTTGCTCGGGCGTAAGCTCTTTCGCATAGCCCTGCGCCGTCTGCCCCGTCTCGCCGAGGTCGATTTTCACGAACTTCGCACCGAGCGACTTCACCTGCTCTTCGACCACGGGACGCGTGTCGAAAGCGTCGACCCTCGCGCCCAGACGCTTTGCCGTCGCGATAGCCTGAAGCCCCGCAACACCCACACCCACAATGAAGAACTTCAGCGGCGAAATAGTGCCCGCAGGAGTCATCATCATAGGCAGAATTTTCTTGAGCGTGTTCGCCGCCTTGATTACCGAAACATAACCCGCCAAGTTCGACTGCGAACTGAGCACGTCCATTTTCTGGGCAATCGTGCTGCGGGGAATCATCTCGAAACTCGCCGCCGTAACGCCCTGCGCGGCAAACGCGGCAATGAGCTGCCTTTCGTTGAACGGGTCGAGCAGACTCAGATAGAACGCGCCGCGCTTGAAATCGGAGACGCGCTCAATCTGCGGCTTGCGCACCGCAACGACGAAGTCGGCATTTTTTGCGAAATCGGCATCGACAATCGACGCACCCGCAAGCTTGTAGTCTTCGTCGGAGAAGCCCGACTTCGCGCCCGCGCCAG
Source organism: uncultured Opitutales bacterium (assembly GCA_900548275.1). GTDB lineage: Bacteria > Verrucomicrobiota > Verrucomicrobiia > Opitutales > Intestinicryptomonadaceae > Merdousia. The sequence goes on from URJY01000005.1 coordinate 6,586, forward strand.
ATTCCACATTGACGGACCAACCGATAGCCGACAATTTGCCGACATCCGAAGGAATTACCGCAACCCTCGTTTCGCGGGGGTCGCGCTCAGAACAAACAAATAAGGTTTTCATTCGCAACCGATTGAAACACCACAAAAACGCAAAAACAAGAAAATTTTACAAACGGAAAATCTTCGCGTTCCGAATTTAAAATGAATAATGAATAAATTTTTGCGTTTATAAATAGACGCAAAAAGAACAATGAATTTCAATGTTTAATATAAGCGTTGAAAGAACAACACTAAAAGGCAAGGGTTTGCTCCGCTTTGCGGGCAAACCCTATTGTCTCGCAGGTGTTGTACTTTGTTGTGGTGGGTAGCTTGAAAGATAAAGTTTCCCATTATGCACGAATCGATAGTCCACTGTATCGCGATTGTCTCAAAAACTCGAACTATCTACAACCTCCAAGCAAACTATTAAAACAAAAAAATCCGCCAGCGAGAGTCGAGGGCGCGAACGCGCCCTAATTTATTCATTATTCATTATTCATTAAAAAAGCAGATTTCGGAAATAAACAAAATAAGTTCGAACAACCAGAGCCATTGAGCGGCGAAACGCCGCTCAATGCGAACTTATACACAAAAGGCGCGGCTATAGCCGCGCCGAAGTATCACAGAAAGGAACGAAGTTCCGTCCGTCAAGGGCTTCGCCTTTGTTTTGGGCTTGCGTTTTTATTGGGGGGTGGCAAGATTGGGAGTGTGAAATTTTATAAGTCAGTAATAGCCTTTGTGGGGGCTGCGCTGTTTGCGGGCGCGGTTTATTCAGCCGACGCGACGCCGACGGAAAAGAAAGCCGATTCGGTTCAGCCCGAAAAAGCCGCCGACGCGGGAAAGCCGAAACGCATACGGCGCGACGTTCCGTGGGTGTCGCTGGCACACCAGAGGGCACTCCGCGCACAGGCGGAGGGAATACAGACAAAGCCCGAAGAGCCGAAAAAGGGCGGATACATTTCGAATCTGACAAAAGATTCGGCACCCGAACTTACCGCGGACAAATTCAAATACGCCGACGACAAATCGGGGAAACTCGTGGCGACGGGCGACGCGCGAATATTCGACAAAAACTACGAGGCATTTTCGGATAAAGTCGAGTTCTCGCAAAACGAGGGCTACGCGCGCACGTCGGGCAACGTAAGACTTTCGGACACGCGCTACCGTATCGCGGCGGAAGACATCTACATCAACTTCAAAGACGACGCAATGAAGTCGGAATATATCCGCTTCGGCTCATACCCCGTTTTCGTGGAGTCGGACAGCCTGAAGGCGGAGGGCGAAAAAGTGCTTCTGGGCGAATCGGTGATGTACTTCGGCGAACCGTGCTACGCGTCGATGAACGCGTCGGCGTCGGAAATTTCGTACGACAAGAAAACCGACATTCTGGCGATGGAAGACGTGACAATGGCAATCGGCCCCGTGCCGTTTTTCTACGTGCCGTCATACTCGCAAAAGGGGCTGAAACGCCCGCCGTTCGACATCGAAACGCGCGTCGGCTACAACGGCGACAACGGCGCATACATCGCAAACACAATCCACTACAACGGGCTTGAAGACGTGTCCCCCGGTGTGCTGCTCGACTACTACAGCGAACGCTCGGTTCTCTTCGGGCCCGCGGTCAGATACGATACGCAACTTGCCGAGACAATCCTCAACGGATGGGCGCAGGGCGCATATATGAACGACAACGCCGACGCAAAGACGCGCGGCGTGGACTCGCTCGGCAGGGCGATTGACCGCGACAGATTCTTCGCGGAATTCCGCCACAAACAGAACATCGGCGAACGCATAGAGCTGACGGGCACAATGAGCTACTGGAGCGACGAATTCGTAACGCGCGACTTCCGCCCCGAACTGTTCTACGACAACCAAGTTCCCGACAACTTCGCCGAGGCTAACTACTACGGCGACTTCTTCACGGGGTCGGTCTTCGGCAGATTCGCGCCGAACAACTGGGAGGTCGTCAAACAGCGTCTGCCCGAGGCGCGCATCGACGTGCAGCCCGTGGAAATCTTCAATACGGGCGCATACCAGACGGGCTTTGTATCGTACACATACCTGCGCGAGTTCGATCCGCTCTCGACCGCCAACTACCTCTACAGCAACCGCGCCGACGCATACTACGGCATCTACCGCCCGATAGAGCTTTCGCCGTGGAGCAAGTTCACGCCGATAATCGGCGGACGCGCAACCTACTACGCAAACGCAAAGGGCGCAAACAGCGACTACGCGCGCTTCCTCGGACAGGTCGGCTTCGACGCGCAGATGGACATCTGGGGCACGTTCGAATACCAGAGCCACACGATGGGAATCGACGGAATCCGCCACCATATGATTCCGCAAATCAGCTACCGCTACATTCCCGCGGCGGAACAGGGCAGGGCGGAAATACCGCAAATAGACACGGAATACCTGACGACATACCCGCCGATTCTCGACCTCGGAACGCTGCGCAACGTGGACGAAATCTACGCGACAAACACAATGCGCTTCGGTCTGCAGAACATTTTCGAAACGCGCGACGAAACGTACGGCTCGCGCGAAATCGCCCGCTTCGACGTGTATCAGGACGTAAACTTCGAAAAACGCCGCGTGCCGCAGTCGAAGCGCGACAGGGACTCGTTCTCCGACTTGTTCGTAAACGCGTCGGTCTCGCCCGCGCGCTGGCTGACGCTCGGCTCGTACACGAGGTTCAATCTCGACAGAATCGACCTGCCCGAAATCAACCCGTACATCGGGCTGCTCGACGGCGACGAATGGTCGGTATATCTGGGCTACACCTATTTGCAGGGAGAACTCAACCAGTACTTCGTGCTCGCCGAATACAAAATCAGCGAACGCTACAAAGTGTTCGGGCGTTGGGCGTACGACCAGAGGCTTTCGCTCTTCACCGATCAAACCTACGGACTGTGGACGCGCATGGGCAACTCGTGGATAATCGAGTATATGATAACGGAACGTTCCGGCTCGACGCGCCAGAACAACTTCTCGTTCGGTGCGCGCGCAACGCTGCTGATATTCTAATGGACGGGCGGAACATCGAGGATGCGGTAGTCGGCGGCGGATTCGAAATGTCCGTAAAGCTCAACGTATTCGAGGGCCCGCTCGACCTGCTTTTGTTTCTCATCCGCAAGAACGAAATCGACATCTACGACATCCCGATTGTCGAGGTGACGCGCCAGTATATGGCGGTTCTGCGGTCGATGAAAAATATGTCGCTCGACATCGCGGGCGAGTTTTTCGTGATGGCGGCAACGCTGATGTACATAAAAAGCAGAATGCTGCTGCCCACCGACGAACGCGTTGCGCAGGCGGCGGAGGAGGACGAAGACTCCGACATCGACCCGCGCTGGCGGCTCGTGGAGCAGCTGCTCGAGTACAAGAAAATCAAGTCGGCGGCGGACTCGCTCGAGGATATGATAGACTCGCGGCAGAACTTCGGCGAGCGCAGAATTTCGGACAAGGAAATTGTCTGCGAACGCCCGCTTCAGCCGTCCGACAAAATGGAAATCTGGACGACGTTCAACCTGATTCTGCGCAGACTCGCCGAAAAGCTCGTGCACGGCGAAATCACGAACGACAACGTAACGGTCGCCGACAGAATGGAGTTCATACTGTCGTTTGCGGAGAAAAAATTCACGTTTTCGTCGCTGTTCGCGGGCGGGAAAACTGGGCTTGTGAAGCTGATGGCAACGTTCTTGGCGATGCTCGAGCTCACGAGGCTCAAGCGTCTGAAACTCACGCAGGATGTCGGCTTCGGCGAAATCTACTGCGAAAAAATCGAACCCGAAAAGCCCGCCGAAAACGCGGACGAAACGGCGCAATAACCATTTTATCTACTATGCGGTCGAACGACAGACAATCGAAATTGTTCGGAATCGGTCTCGATTCGGACGGGCAGAAACGCATCACGCAGGCCGACAAATTCCTGCTCGTGGGCGGCACCGAGGAAACGCACGAGGCGATGACCGAAACTGTCATCAAAACTTTCGAAGACTTGAAACGGCGCGGAAAGGAACTCGAGGACGCATCCCCGCAGGAACTTTCCGACATCATTCAAAAACACGCTTACAAAAAGGGAAAATAATGAAATATTTCGGCACGGACGGAATCCGCGGAACATACGGCGACACGGAAATCAGCGAACCTTTCTTTGAGGCTCTCGGCAGAGCAGCAGCCGACTGGCTCGCCGAAAACGGCGGCGGGAAAATCGTAGTCGGCGGCGACACGCGCGCTTCGACCGACGCGCTCAAGGTGGCGTTCGTTTCGGGTCTTGAAAAGGGCGGCGCGGCTTGCGAGGACCTCGGCGTTTTGCCGACTCCCGCGCTTGCGTACGGCGTGTTGGCGCACGGCGCGGCGGCGGGCGCGATGATTACGGCATCGCACAATCCGTACACCGACAACGGCATAAAATTCTTCGATTCCAAAGCCCGCAAAGTGGAGGACGAAGCTCAGGAGCGTCTGGAAACGCTTCTCGAAAAATACTATTCGCCCGATTCGTCGTACGCGCCCAAGACTTTCGCGCCGCGCAAAATTTCGGCGGGCTCTTTCGCGCGCGACGAATACGCAAAAAAGATGGCGTCGATTTTCCCCGCGGGCTTTCTGAAAGGCGTGAAAATCGTCATCGATATGGCAAACGGCGCGACGAGCGGAATTTCCTCGAAAGTGTTTGCCGACTACGGCGCGCAGGTCTTCGAGCTCGGCTGCGAGCCGACGGGGCTTAACATCAACGACGGAATAGGCAGCCAGCACCCCGAAAAAATGGCGGCGTATTGCAAAGAGGTCGGCGCGGATGTGGGCTTTGCCCACGACGGCGACGGCGACAGGGTTGTGGTTGCCGACGAAACGGGTTCGATTCTCGAGGGCGAGGAGATTTTGGGGCTGATTGCGCTCGACGCAAAACGCCGCGGCAAGCTGTCGGCGGATGCGATTGTTACGACTCTCCAGAGCAATATGGGGCTTGACGAATCGCTCGCCGACAACGGTATCGGCGTGTTCCGCAGCGGCATCGGCGACAGGCTCGTAATGCGCGAAATGCTCGCAAACAACTGCGCAATCGGCGGCGAAAATTCGGGGCACTTCATCTTCTCGGAAATCTCGCCGTGCGGCGACGGTCTGGCGGCGGCTCTTGCGGTTCTTTCGCTTGCGGTACAAAACGGCGGCAGGCTCTCGGCTCTGCGCGGCGGAATCAGAATGTATCCGCAGTTGGCGAAGGCGGTGAAGGTAGCCCGCAAAACGCCGATTGAAGAAACCGCAAACCTCTCGAAGGCGATGGACGAATGTTCGGCGATTCTCGGCGCGGAGGGCAGAATTTTGGTTCGCTACTCGGGCACGGAAAAGAAGATAAGACTGCTCGCCGAGGGCAAGGATTCGGCGAAAATCGACCGCTGTATGAAATTACTTGAAAATGCAGTAGAATTAGACTTGCAGTAGCGCGCCGCAGTGTGTAGCCTTTTCGACAACTTTTAATCCGAATAATTTGTATGGCAGACGAAAACAACACCCCACCCGAAATCGTAGAAGAAAAAATCAGAGATCTTGATCCGCGCCTCATCAAACAGGTAGAAAACGCGGAAAAATCAATCGACAAGAACCCCGCGTACGTCATCGACATTTGCGGAACGGTTCTGGCAAAGCACCCGTCCTGCGTGGAAGTCAGGAAGATTCTGCGTCAGGCGCAGTTCAAAAAATTCGGCAAAGGCAACCCGATTGCCAAGTTCGTGGCGTCGATTCAGGGCGCGATTTTCGCAATGCAGGCAGGCGCAAAGCTCAAAAAAGGTCAGGCGTTGGAAGTCATCGCCGAAGCCGAAAAACAGCTCTCCGTGTGCCCCGAAAACGAACCCGTTCTGAAGACCCTCGCAGCGGCGGCGGCTTCGCTCCAATTCTGGGGAACGGCGGCCGAGGCGTACCAGTCAATCGCGCGCTTCAAGCCCGACAACGAAAAGAATTTGCTCGCGCTCGCCGCCGCGCTCGTAAAGAGCAAACAGCCCGACTCTGCAATGCAGGTCTGCGAACGCATCCTCAAGAAGAACCCGTCCAACGGCGACGCGCAGGCTCTCGCGCGCAGTGCGTCGGTCATCAAGACGATGGAAAAGGGCGACTGGGAAAACACCGAAGTCAGCGCGACCAAGAAGGTCAAGGACGCCGAGGAAACCCTCAACCGCCAGAAGGAGACAAGCTCGGTCAACGACGAGGAAACTCTCGCAAGAATGGTCGAACGCCTCGCCGCGCAGATTTCCACAGACCCCGAAAACATCAATCTGTACCGCGAAATCTGCGGACACCTGCGCACTCTCAAGCGTTATGACGAAGCCCTCGAGTATGTCCGCAAGGCGCGCCAGCAGCCGCTCGGCAAGGGCGACACCACTTTCGAAAAGATGGAGCAGAACTTCCTCGTCGCGTCGATGGACAAGCGCATTGCTGACCTCCAACAGAAAATCGCCGAAAACCCCGAAGACGCCGAAGCAAAGGCGGCTCTCGCCGACCTCAAAAGGCGGGAGCACGACCTCAAGCTCGAAAACGCAAAGCAGATGGTCGAACGCTATCCGAACGACTTCAACTACCGCTACGAGCTCGGCGTTCTGCTTTTCGAAGACGGCAATCTGGACGAAGCGATTATGCAGTTCCAGATTTCGCAGCGCAGCCCCAAGGTTCGCGGGCAGTCGCTGCTCGGCTTGGGCAGGGCGTTCATCGCGGGCAAGAAATACGATATGGCGGTGGACCAGCTCGAAACGGCGAAGAAGGAAGCAAAGATTATGAACGAATCCAAGAAGGAAATCGTTTACGAGCTTGCGACCGCGTACGAGCTGATGGGCAAGAAGGAACAGGCGTTCACCGAGTTCAAGGAAATCTATCAGGCGGATATTTCCTATAAAGACGTTGCGGCGAAAATCAACGCCTACTACGCATCCAAGTAGACTCTGTTCGCCAACGTTTGCGGAAAAAGGCGCGGTTTTTGCCGCGCCTTTTTTTGTGTATAAGTTCGTGCGAACTTATTTTGTTTATTTTCGAAACCTGCTTTTTTAATGAAAAATGAATAATGAAAAATGAATAATTGGGGCGCGTTCGCGCCCTCGACTCTCGCAGGCGGATTTTTTTGTTTTAATAGCTTACTTGGAGTTTGTGGGTAGTTCGAATTTTTCAATACGATAGCTACAGTATGTATTACTGTCTTATACGTCGGTGGTATCCATTCTCCAAGACAACTATAACAACAAAGTAAAACACCAGTGGGACAATAGGGTTTGCCCGCGAAGCGGTGCAAACCCTTATAGTGTTGTTCTTTTTGCGTCTATTTATAAACGCAAAAATTCATTCATTTTTCATTATTCATTTTTCATTAACAAAACATCCGCCAAAAATTGCTCGCTCCGAGTTAAAATTATCTTGCAAAGACGGGCGTTTTTTGAGGGAATACAGGCAAGGTCGGGCCCTATGCAATTTGTCGTGCGCCAACCCCGCCAGATTCGGAAGAAAGCAACGGTAACGATACTTCATTTGTGCAGTAGGTAGCCTGACCCCTTTTTATTTCCTTTTTTATGTCATCCCGCCCAGCAATAGATACTTCCGCAAAAAATCCGCGACACGTCGCAATCATAATGGACGGCAACGGCAGATGGGCAAAGGAACGCGGGCTGAAACGCATCGACGGGCACAGACAGGGCGCAAAACAAATCGAAAAGGTGCTCGAAGCCGCAAAAGACGCGGGCGTGGAATTTCTGACGCTCTACGCGTTCTCGTCGGAAAACTGGAACAGACCCAAAGAGGAGGTCGACGCGCTGATGGCTCTGCTTTCGGCGGCAATCCGCGAGAACAGAAAGTCGTTCATCGAAAACAGCGTGCGCTTCAGGACAATCGGCAACATCGACGCCCTCCCCCGAAATTGCGTCGACGAAATCCGCGCGTTGCAGGACGAAACTAAAAACTTCGACAACCAAACGCTCGTGCTCGCCCTCAACTACGGTTCGCGCGACGAACTCGTGCGGGCGTTCGGCAAAATGGCGCGCGACGTCGCCGACGGCAGGCTTTCGCCCGAAAAAATCTCGTGGCAGACGATAGCCGAAAACCTCGATACCGCCGACATTCCCGACCCCGACCTGCTCATAAGAACGTCGGGCGAAATGCGGCTGAGCAACTATCTGATGTTGCAGGCGGCATACGCCGAGCTGTACTTCACGAAAACATATTGGCCAGATTTCGGCGCGGACGATTTCGCCGAAGCCCTGCGGCAATACCGCCTGCGCGAACGCCGCTACGGTCTGACGGGCGAACAACTCAAATAAGGGCAAAATGCTTGCAAGAATAGCCAGTACTCTCGGACTTTGGGCAATCACGGTTTTTGCCGTAGTATATTTCGGCTCGCTCGGTTGGACGGTTCTCATTGCCGTGCTCGCGGGCGGCGCGCTCGAGGAAACCTGCCGGCTTCTCGAAAGAATCGGGCTTAAGCCGATGTCGAAATGCGCCCAAGTTTTCTCGGCGGCGATTTTCGCGGCAAGCTGGCTGTTCCCGCACTTCGACATTTTCCACTTCGGCGGCGGTTCGCTGATTTTCGCATGCTGCGTGGTCTTCACCGCACTCATCGCGGTTCGAGACCCCTACGGCGACTTCATCCCGAAGACGGTTGTCCCGACGGTCGCGGCGATTCTGTGCGTACCGTTCCCGCTCCACTGGCTTGCGGTTGCGGGCGCGGAATGGGCGACGGAAACATCGGCGTACACGGGCGTGCTTCTTGCAGTCTGGATTGTCGCGGCGGCGAAATTTTCGGACGTCGGCGCGTACGTAATCGGCGCGGCGTTCGGCAGACACAAGATGTCGCCGAACATCAGCCCGAACAAGACTTGGGAGGGCGCGGTCGGCGGGCTTGTCTCTTCGGCGGCGATATCGGCGGCGATTGCGTGGCTCGGCTCGCCCATCCTGCCCGAAACATTCCAGCCGCTCACGGCGGCGACGACGGGCACCGCGATAGGTGCGGCGGCGATAGTCTCCGACCTGCTCGAATCGGTGCTAAAACGCCGCGCCGACATCAAGGACTCGGGCGCATTCATCCCCGGAATCGGCGGCGCGCTCGACTTGGCGGACTCGCTGCTGCTCTCGGTGCCGCTCGGCGCGACAATGCTTGCAATCATTTTATAACAATTTATGAAAACGAAAAATTTGGTAATTCTCGGGGCTACGGGCTCCATCGGCGACAACACGCTCGAAGTCGTAAGGGGCAACCGCGACAGGCTCAACGTGGTCGGCATTGCGGGCAACAAGAACTTCCGCAAGCTCGCGAAAATCGCCGAAGAATTCGACGTAAAGCACGTCGGCATTTTCGACGCAACCGCCTGCAAAGAGGCGAAGGAATCGGGGCTTTTCGCGGGAAGAAAAATCTACGAGGGCTTCGACGGACTCATGGAAATCGCGATTCTCCCGCAAGCGGATACCGTGGTTGCGGCGGTCGTCGGAACTACCGCGCTCAAGCCGACGCTCGCGGCAATCGAGGCGGGGCGCGACATCGCGCTCGCCAACAAGGAACTTCTCGTAATGGCGGGCAAATTCGTGATGGGAGGCGCGCAGCGCAAGGGCGTGAAAATGCTGCCGCTCGACTCCGAACACAACGCGATTTTCCAGTGCATAAACGGCGAGAGAAAACGCGACATCGCAAAGCTGCTCATCACCGCGTCGGGCGGAATGTTCCGCGACTACACGCGCGAACAGATGCTTGCAATCACCCCCGAACAGGCGTTGAAACACCCCAACTGGAAGATGGGTCCCAAGGTTACGATAGACTCTTCGACGCTCGCGAACAAGGGGCTTGAAGTTATCGAGGCGAAATGGCTCTTCGGCGTCGAAGCCGACCAAATACAGGTTGTTGTGCAAAAGGACAGCCTTGTGCACTCGATGGTTCAGTTCGTGGACGGCTCGGTGATTGCGCATATGTCGCCGCCGTCGATGACATTTGCAATCTCGCACAGCCTGCTCTACCCCGAACGCGGCAACTACGTGCGCCCGCCGCTCGACTTCACCAAGCCCTTTACGGTAGACTTCCGCCCGCCCGACACCGACCGCTTCCCCTGTCTGAAGCACGCCTTCAACGCGCTCCGCGCGGGCGGCACGGCTACGACCGTCTTCAACGCATCGAACGAGATTGCGGTTGAAAATTTCGTCGCGGGAAAACTGCCGTGGATTAAAATTCCGCAGGTGATTGAGGCGACCCTCGAAGCGACCGAAGCGATTGACCCGCAGACGCTCGACGACGTTCTCGACGCCGATGCACAGGCGCGGGCAAAGGCGCGCGAAATAGTCGCAAAACTCACCGCGTAAAATGGGCGACTTTGCCGACATATTTTCGAACACGCGGGCGTTGGTGCTCGTAATGCTGTTCTTCGGCGGCTCGATTTTCGTACACGAACTGGGACACTTTCTGGCGGCGCGCCTGCGCGGGCTGAAAATCCTGCGCTTCTCGATAGGCTTCGGCCCGAGAATCTTCTCGTGGCGCGGCGGGGACGGCTGCGAATACATTGTCTCGCTCCTGCCGTTGGGCGGCTACGTGGCGTTGCCGCAGCTTGCCGATATGGGCGCGCTCGAGGGCGGCAACGGAAACGACAAAACCGAAAACCTGCCCAAGGCGTCCTGCGCCGACAAAATCATAGTCAGCGCGGCGGGCGCGTTCTTCAACATACTTTTCGCCGCACTTCTGGCGGCGGTAATCTGGGGCGTCGGGATAACGAAAAACGCGGCGGCGGAATCGACCGTCGTCGGCTTCGTGCCCGAAAAAATCCGCGACGTTGCGGGCAACGAATTCCCCTGCCCCGCAAAACTCGCGGGCGTGCGCGCGGGCGACAAAATAGTTTCCGTCGACGGACGCACACCGAACGACTTCCAACAAATAATAGAGCTGATTGCAATAGGTTCGGGCAGAACCGCCGACGGCAAGCCGCTCGCCAAACTCGAGGTCGAACGCGACGGAAAAATTCTGACGCTCGACGTGCACGCGCAGCTGATAAAAACGAATCCCACCACGGGCGACGAAATCAGAATGATAGGCATATCGCCCGCAATGCGCATGTTCGTCGGAAAGATTATGGACAACTCGCCCGCAAAAGCCGCAGGTCTGCGCGAGGGCGACGAGGTCGCGGAAATCGACGGCAAAAAGCTCCATTCCAACGCGCAACTCGGCGCGTATCTCGATTCTCTCAAAGACGGCACGCAGGTAAAACTCGGCATTGTCCGCGACGGCAAAAAAATCGAAATCGCAATAACGCCCAAGCGCGTCGCGCTGACGAAAGAACTGCTGAAAATAGAAGCACCAAACGGCGACGGCGCGGTGTCTTTCATACTCTCGAACCGCCGAAATCCGAACGCAAAAACGGGGCTGCCGCGCGTGTTCTCGGTCAAACGCGGCGCGGAGGCGTTCGACAAAATCGGCGTGGGCAACGCGCTCTGCTACGCCGACGGCAAGCCCGCAGACTCGCTCGAAGAGCTCGACAAAATCGCGAACGAATCGTCGGCGCGCCTCGCCCTGACGCTCGCCGACGCCGCGGGACAAATCTACGACGTAGTTCTGCCTGCGGGCGTGAAGTCGGCAATCGAGCCGCCCAAGACAAGGGCAATGCTCGGCTATATGTTGCGCCCCGAATTTACGACCGTGCACCCGTCGATTTTCGAACAGTTTTCCGACAGCATCGTGCGCACCTACAACGCGCTCTCGAGCCTCGTAAACCCCAAGAGCGACGTCGGCATAAAAAGCCTCGCGGGCCCCGTGGACATCGGGCGCGTGATATACAAACTTTCGATGACCGACTTCATTCTGGTGCTCTCGTTCGCGGTTCTGCTCAACGTGAATCTGGCAATCCTCAACATCCTGCCGATTCCCGTGCTCGACGGCGGGCACATCCTTTTTGCGGTCGTCGAAAAGCTGCGCGGCAAACCGCTTCCACCCGCGGTGTTCGCAACGGTGCAGGGAATTTTCTCGCTCCTGCTGCTGTCGCTGATGGCGTTCGTGGTCTACTACGGATTCCTGCGCTGGTCGGGCGATACCGACATGGAAAACAGCGGCGAAGCCGTCTCGGAATACTACATTAAAGACATCAAATTTTAATTATGGACAACTACTGCATATCAAGATTCAACTGCGTTAGAACCCCGACGAAGGAAGTAAGCGTCGGGAACGTGAAAATCGGCGGCAACAACCACATCGTAGTGCAGTCGATGACGAACACGAAAACGTGCGACGTCGACGCGTCGGTGAAACAGTGCATACAGCTCGCCGAAGCGGGCTGCGAAATAGTAAGGCTTACCGCGCAGAATCTGGACGCCGCGCGCGCCCTGAAGGACATTTCGAAAAAGTTCCGCGCCGCGGGCTTCGACACCCCGCTTGTCGCCGACATCCACTTCCTGCCGCAGACGGCGATGGAGGCTGTCGAACACGTCGAAAAAATCAGGGTCAACCCCGGGAATTTCACGGACAAACGGCTCGACGGCAAAACCGAATACACCGACGCCGAATACGAAGCGGAGCTTGAGAAAGTCCGCGAGAAGTTCACGCCCCTCGTACTGCGCTGCAAGGAACTCGGACGCGCAATAAGAATCGGCACAAACCACGGCTCGCTTTCCGACAGAATCAGACTGCGCTACGGCGACACGTCGTACGGAATGGTGGAGTCGGCACTCGAATTTGCGCGAATCTGCCGCGATTTGAATTTCGAAAACTTCCTGTTCTCATTCAAGTCGAGCAACACGCGCGTTATGACGCAGACATACCGCCTCGCCGCAAAGATGATGCGCGAAGAGGGCTTCGCCCAACCCCTGCACCTCGGCGTAACCGAAGCGGGCTTCGGGACTGACGCGCGAATCAAAAGCTCGATGGGCATAGGCGGACTGCTCTTCGACGGGCTCGGCGACACAATCCGCGTATCGCTGACGGAAGACCCCGTGGAGGAAATCCCCGTGGCAAAAGACATCGCGCGCCTCGCCGAAAAAATCCGCGCCGAACGCGCCTGCGAACAGGCGGACGAGGGAATCGATTTCTACAACTACAACCGCAGGGAGTCGGTAACGCTCGCCGACGGTAAAATCGGCGGTTCTGCAGTGCCCGCCGCCGCAGCGTTCGGCAAAAGCGAAAGCGCGGACTTCCAGTTCGAAAACGACTCCGCCGAATTGCAAAACGGCGGGAAGTTCATCCTGAAAAAATACGAATCGCCCGAAGCGTTGGAAGCCGACCTGAAATCGGGCGCGACGGTCGCCGCCGAAATCCGAACGGCAGACGTCGAAAAATTCGCACCCGTTGCGGACGGCGCAAACGTCGTGTTCGTGGCACCCGCCCCCGCCGACGGCAGACACCCCGCGGGCGAAGCGCGCATGCTTGCCGCAAAACTGCGCAAATGCGGCTTGAAAAACCCCGTCTGGCTGAAGTTCGACGACTCAAAACTTGCAAATAAAAACGCCGACGAACTCTCGAAACTCAACGAAGCCTCCATTTACATCGGCTCGCTCCTCGCGGACGGAATCGGCGACATCGTGTCGGTCGAAATCTGCCCCGACGCCGAGAAGAACGCAAAGTACGCCTTGGCGATTCTGCAGGGCGCGCGCGCGCGCAAATCGAAAGCCGAGTACATCGCCTGCCCGAGCTGCGGCAGAACGCTCTACAACATTCAGGAGGCGGTCGCGAAAATCGAGGCGGCAACGTCGCACCTTAAAAACGTCACAATCGGCGTGATGGGCTGCATCGTAAACGGCCCCGGGGAAATGGCGGACGCCGACTTCGGATACGTCGGCGGAGCCCCCGGGAAAATCAACCTGTACAAGAGCAAAAAATGCGTCGCCGTAAACATCCCGCAGGAACAGGCAATCGAACGCCTCGTCGAGCTGATAAAAGCCGAGGGAAAATGGAGCGAACCGCCCGCCGAATAGCGGCAATTTTTGCCCCCGAAAACGCCGATTTTTCAAGCAAAAAATCGGCGTTTTTTTTGCGCGTTTTTCCATTAAAAGTATTGCATAGTTTCGCACGTCCCAATATAGTATTTTCGGATTCGACAAAAATGGAATCTTCCCGCGTTTTTACGGGGGTTCGACCCGTTTTTCGGGGTCGGACGGCGCGGGCTAAAACGGCGCATTTCGGGTGCGCCGAAGCGGCGGATTCGGAAGCGCAAAAACGCGCCGAAAACTCCCCCCGAAAACCGAAACATTTAACACAAATAAAAATACACAAAATATGCCAGAAGACATCAACCAAAACGACAAATACGACGCGTCGAAAATCCAAAAGCTCGAGGGCTTGGAGGGCGTCAGAAAGCGTCCCGATATGTACATCGGCGACACGAACGAAAGGGGACTGCACCACTGCGTCTTCGAAATCGTAGACAACTCGATTGACGAAGCACTCGCAGGCTTCTGCACGCAAATCAAGGTTTCCGTCCACACCGACGGTTCGTGCTCAATCGAAGACAACGGGCGCGGCATTCCCGTGGACATCCACCCCAAGTACAAAATCCCCGCGCTCGAACTGGTAATGACCAACCTGCACGCGGGCGGCAAATTCGGCAAGGGCGCATACCAAGTCTCGGGTGGTCTGCACGGCGTGGGCGCAAAGTGCGTCAACGCGGTCAGCGAACACTTCGAAGTCGAAGTGCGCCGCGACGGCAAAGTATACAAAATGGAGTTCTCGCGCGGCAAAACGACTTCGCCGATGACGGTTATCGGCAACACGAAGACGACGGGCACGAAAATCACATTCCTGCCTGACCCCGAAATCTTCACGACCACCCGCGAATTCAAATACGAAATCCTCTCGAAGCGTCTGCGCGAACTGGCGTTCCTCAACCCCGGCATTACCATCCTGCTCTCCGACGAACGCACCAACCACAACGACGAATTCAGATTCAAAAACGGCATCGCCGAATACGTGGAATTCCTCAACCGCAACAAGAACACCGTCCACCCGAAGGTGATTGCCTTCGGCGGTTCGGCTCCTGCGGCGGAAGGCAGCACGTCGAACATCATCGTCGACATCGCGCTCCAGTACAACGACACCTACGCCGAACAGATTTACGCCTACGCGAACTCCATTTTCAACGTCGAAGGCGGCACGCACCTGAGCGGCTTCCGCACCGCCCTCACCCGCGTAATAAACAACTACGCAAAGGCAAACGGGCTTATCAAAGACAAAGACCCGCAGATTTCGGGCGACGACTGCCGCGAAGGTCTGACGGCTGTCATCTCGGTGAAAGTTCCCGAACCGCGCTTTGAAGGTCAGACAAAAACGAAGCTCTCGAACGGCGAAGTCGACGGCATCGTACAGAAAATCGTGGGCGAAAAGCTCAAGTACGCTTTCGAAACCGACCCGACATCGACGCGCAAAATCATCGACAAGTGCCTGATGGCGGCGCGCGCAAGAGACGCAGCCCGCAAGGCGCGCGAAACGGTGCGCAAAACGGTTATGTCGGGCGGCGGACTCCCCGGGAAGCTCTCGGACTGCTCCGAAAAAGACCCCGCGCTCTGCGAACTCTACATCGTCGAGGGCGACTCGGCGGGCGGTTCGGCAAAACAGGGGCGCGACAGAAAATATCAGGCAATCCTGCCGATTCGCGGCAAAATCATCAACACCGAAAAGGCGAGGCTCGACAAGGTTCTGAACAATCAGGAAGTGCGCACAATCATCAAGGCTTGCGGCACGGGCATAGGCGACTCGGGCGAAGGCGCGTTCGACGCGTCGAAAGCGCGCTACCACAAGGTCGTGATTATGACCGACGCGGACGTCGACGGCTCGCACATCCGCACGCTTCTGCTCACGTTCTTCTTCCGCCAAATGCGCGGGCTTATCGAAAACGGCTACGTATACATCGCACAGCCCCCGCTCTACAAAATCAAGAGGAAGAAGAAGGAAACCTACGTTATGAACGACGCGGAACTCAACAAGATTCTGCTCAACTTCGGCTCCGCCGACGTAACGCTCAAACGCATTTCCGACAACTTCGAATTCCCCGAAACAAAGCTCGACAAGCTCGTCGAAATCTTCGCGAGAATCGAAACGCTCGGACACGGCGTAACCCGCTACGGCTGCGACTTGGCAACATACCTCGACACGAACAAAGACGGCAAACTGCCCAAGTACATCGCCAGAATCCGCACGGGCAACAAGGAGGAATTCCAGTACCTGTTCTCCGACGACGACCGCTCTTCGTTCTACATCAAATACGGCAACCCCGAAGACATATTCGAGGGCAACACCGTGCGCGAAGTCGTCAACGAACTCGGCGTAAAGGTGCAACAGAGAATCAACGTCTACGAAATCTACGAAGCCTCGCCGCTCGAAAAAATGCTCGCGGAAGTCTCCAAGACGGGACTCGAAGTGGACTCGTTCTCGGCTGGCGAACAACCGCGCTACATAATCTCGGAACGCGGCGAAACGGGCAAGGAAAAGTCGGTGAAGATATTCTCGATTCTCGACCTCGTGGGGAAAATCCGCGAATTCGGCAAAACGGGCATGTCAATCCAACGCTATAAAGGTCTTGGCGAAATGAACGCAAAACAACTCTACGAAACGACGATGAACCCCGCGAAACGCTCGTTCCTCAAGGTTACAATCGAAGACGCCGCGGTGGCAGACGCCACTTTCTCGATGCTGATGGGCGAAGACGTGCCGATTCGCCGCGCATTCATCGAAGACAACGCGCTCAACGCATCGTACCTCGACATCTAACATAAGGGACTTTAAAAATGTATACCGAAAACGAAAAAATAATAGAATCGAGCATAACGCAGATTATGCAGAGCGCGTACATCGACTACTCGATGTCGGTCATCATCTCGCGCGCCCTGCCCGACGTTCGCGACGGGCTCAAGCCCGTGCAACGCCGCGTGCTCTACGCAATGCTCCGCGAAGGGCTGCTCCACAACCGAGCGTTCGACAAGTGCGCGGGCGTCGTGGGCGAAGTGCTCAAAAACTACCACCCGCACGGCGACTCGTCGGTTTACGACACACTGACGCGTCTGGCGCAGGACTGGGTAATGCGCTATCCGCTCGTGATTCCGCAGGGCAACTTCGGCTCGATTGAAGGCGACTCGCCCGCAGCCTACCGTTATACCGAGTGTAAACTCGCCGAAATCTCGGAAGACCTGCTCGCCGACATCGACAGCGACACGGTCGACTTTATGCCCAACTACAAGGAGACCGTCTCCGAACCCACGGTTCTGCCGTCGGCTCTCCCCACCCTGCTGATGAACGGCTCGACGGGCATTGCGGTCGGCATGACCACAAACATCCCACCGCACAACCTCGAAGAACTCATCGACGGTATCTGTATGCTCATCGACAACCCCGCAGTCCCGCTCGCTGAACTGATGAACGTCGTCAAGGGTCCCGACTTCCCGACGGGCGGCGTAATCGTGGGCAAATCGGGCATCGAAAACTATATGCGCACGGGTCGCGGCATCGTAAAGGTGCGCGGCGTTGCGTCGGTAGAAGAGCTGAAAAACGGCAAGGAACAAATCGTCATCACGGAAATTCCGTACAACGTAAACCGCAACTCGCTCGTCGAAAGCATCGCGGAACTCTACGACGAAAAAATCCTCACCGAAGTCAGCGACATCCGCAACGAGTCCGACGAAAACACGCGCATTGTAATCGAACTCAAACGCGGCGAAGCACCGCGCGTGGTGCTCAACAAACTCTTCAAACATACGCAACTCGAATCGTCGTTCGGCGTGATTATGCTTGCAATCGACAAGCGCAAGCCGAAGCAGATGAACATGAAGGAAATGCTCGAATGCTACATCGAGCACCGCCGCGAAGTGGTCTACCGCCGCACAAAGTTCCTCCTGCGCAAAGCCGAAGACAGGGCACACATCCTCGAGGGCTATAAAATCGCCCTCAACAACCTCGACGACTTCATCAAAATCATCAGGGCGTCGAAAGACCGCGACGAAGCCAAGTTCGCATTGATGGCGAAATATCCGCTCTCGGAACGCCAAGCCAACGCAATCCTCGACCTGCGCCTGCACCAACTCACGGGTCTCGAACGCGAGAAAATCGAACAGGAGTATATGGAACTTATGCGCCTGATTGAAGAGTACCGCTCGATTCTCGAAAACGAGAAAAAGCTGCTGGCGGTCATCAAAAAGGAACTTATGGAAATGCGCGCAAAATACGCTTCGCCCCGCCGTACGCAGATTATCGCCGCCGAGGGCGAATTCCGCATGGAAGACGTCATCGCAAACGAGGGCTGCATAATCAGCGTATCGCACAACGGCTTCATCAAACGCACGGGAGTGAGCGCATACCGCTCGCAGAAACGCGGCGGCAAGGGCGTAATCGGCAGCGGTCAGTACGACGAAGACTTCATCGAACACATTTTCACCGCATCCACACACGACTACATTATGTTCTTTATGAACAACGGCAGAGTGTACGTCGAAAAGGTCTACGAAATCCCCGAAGGCTCGCGCACGTCAAAGGGACGCTCCATAAAGAACGTGCTCGACCTCAAGGGCGAGGAAAAAGTCGCGGCAATGATATGTGTCAAAAACCTCGACGACGACAAACACGCCCTCGTGATGGCGACCAAAAACGGCGTCGTCAAAAAGACGATGCTCTCGGAATACAAAAACTGCCGCAAGGGCGGTATCAAGGGAATCAACCTCGACGACGGCGACGACCTCATCGGCGTCGTGCTCGTGGAACAAGACTCCAACATCGTGCTTGTCACCTACGCGGGTATGTCGATAAGATTCAACGAATCCGACCTGCGCGCACAGGGGCGCGACACACGCGGCGTGCGCGGCGTAACCCTGAAAAAGGAAAATGACTGCGTAAAGGCAATCGTGGTTGTCGACCCCGACGCAACACTGCTGATTGCGGGCGAAATGGGACAGGGCAAACGCTCGAGCTACGACGAATACCGCCTGCAAAACCGCGGCGGATCGGGCGTGATAGCAATCAAAACCCACGGCGTTGCGGGCGCGCTTTCGGTTCGCGAAGACGACGAAGTGATGATGTTCACCCACGCGGGGCAGGCAGTCCGCTCGCCCGTAAAGGACGTGCGGGTAATCGGACGCACCACACAGGGAGTGAAACTCATCAACCTTGCGGAGGGCGATAAACTCATAGGAATCTGCCGAATAGTCGACATCAAAGACGGCGACATAAACGACGGCACATCCATCCCGACCGCAGCGGACGACCAACCGCCCGCCGCCGACAGCAACGACGCCCCCGACGGCGCAGACGTCGAAATCGCCGAGGAATAACTCGGCAAATTAAGCGGATTCAATCGAACAACCCGAATAAAACAAACGGGAGATTGTCAGTACGGACAGTCTCCCGTTTTTCTTGCGACGAAAGGGACAGAACGCCCCTAATGGCTTCAAATAAGCAATTCGGATGGCGGTTGTTGCAGACTGTAAAAATCGGAACCTGCCGGTTGAAGCCATCTACGAAATAAGTCTAATAACCACGAGAGCCGCGACAACAATAAACAATGGAACCCATTCAATAAAAACCGAACATACGAGAAAACGATAGCAGAACTTACATTTAAACCACCAAAGAACCAAAAATAGCACAGGGAAAATCAGCGCGTACACAAAGGCAAATATCATATACCAAAGAAACAAGTATGAGAAGGGGTCTTCTTCGTACGAGATTGAACAACCCGCCGCATATGCGGGAACGGACATGGAAAACAACAATAAAAGGAATTTCAGAGACTTCATACGAAAGGCGATAAAATAAATAGAACGGTTTCAATGCAAGTATTAAATCAGCCCGCCAGTGTAAATGTTGTTTTCTACACGTATATGCACAATAAAAAACGAAGAACGCGATTGTCCGAATCGGGCATCGCAGCCGATACGGCGGCGGGGTTTTTGCTTTACTTTTTATTCCCGTTTTGTGAGCATTGCGCATCTTTTGTTCGAACAATTTATTATGACTTTACTGCAATCAACCTATCTTTTTGCCGCTTTATTGCTGCTCGTCGGAGTGCCTTTCGCCTTTTTTACCGGCGTTTTTGAAAAGTATGCTTTCGCGTTTTTGCGCAGTACGAAAGCCTCAGTCATCACGTTCGGCGGTTCGGGACTCTGGTTTCTTTATGTGCTCTCGCAGCTCGGCGAATCGGACTTCGGAAACATCAAGGAACTTTTGATTGCCGTATTCGGCGGCGCGGGACTGTTGGCGTTTTTCTATCTCAACGATTTCCTCTCCGTTCGCGGATTGTGCGTGTTCTCTCTTTTGATTGCGCGCAAATTTCTCGATTCGGCGTTTATGCAGGAGCCGTCCTCCCGCTTGGTATTGGTATCGCTTTCGTATGTGCTTGTTGTCGCCGCGCTCTATCTTGGGGCAATCCCCTACCGCCTGCGCGACTTCTTCACTTTCCTTTTCGAAAAACAAATCCGCGCAAAGGCGTTCGGTTTTTCGATGCTCGCCTGTGCGGCGGCGTTGATTGCTGCGTCGTTTGCGTACTAAAACTATGGGCGAAAAAAACATCATTTTGATAATCAGCGGCCCTGCGGGCAGCGGAAAGAACACGGTTGCCGAGCGGCTGATGGGCGAATACGGGAATGTCAGGCGCGTGATTACAAGCACGTCGCGACCCCCGCGCGGTGCGGAGGTTGACGGAGTCGACTACCATTTTCTATCGCCCGAGCAATTCGAAAAGGACATTGCCGACGGCAAATTTTACGAGTATGCCAAGGTTCACGACCGCTATTACGGTACGTCGAAAAAAGCCGTTTCCGAGAGTCTCGAGCGCGGCAACGACCTCATTTTGATTATCGACGTGCAGGGGGCGGAAACGTGGCGCAGGATTGCCGCCGAGCATCCCGAGCTTGCCGAAAAGCTTACGAGTGTTTTCATTGCGCCCGGCTCGATTGACGAATTGCGCAGGCGTCTGAAAGGGCGCGCGACCGAATCGGACGCCGACATCGACCGCCGAATGAAGACCGCCGAATACGAGTTCAGGCAGGCGGACAAGTTCGACCGCCGAATAGACTCGGGAACGAAAGACGAGGACTACGCCGCTTTGAAAAAAATCTATCTCGAGCTAAAGGGCGGAAAATAGCGCGGGACAAAATCAAAAAAAATGCGGGACGGCCGAATTTGCCGTTCCGCATTTTTTGTTTGATTGTATCTGTTCCTATTTTTTCGTAACAACCGATATTTTGCCGACGTTGCCGAATTCGACTTGGCAGTAGTCGATATTCCATTTCCGCGATTTCCACGTTCCGTTTGCGAACGCCTTGAGCGAATCGAAGAATTTTTCACCCCGCGGCAGGTCTTGGATTGTGTAGAAGCGCGGCCAAATGTCCATCAGTTCGCCGAGCACGTGGTGCGGGCAGTCCATCAGGTTTCTCAGCGAAGCGTAGAGAACGACTTCGACTTTGCTTTCGGGTTTCGAGACGGAGTCGGTTATGTCAAGCTCGAACGGCGCGTGTTTGATTACGCCCGCGCGCTTGCCGTCAACGAGCACTTCCGCGACGGGGCAGTCGAGGTTGCCGAGCTTGAGCACAATGCGCTCGCCCGCGTTTTTGGGTGTCGCAACGTTCGCCGAATATGCGAGCCTGCCCGAATAGAACGGAAGCCCGTTTGCGGTTGCGTCGCCGAATTTGAGCGGCGCGGGGTTTGTGATTGCAAGCGCGTCCTTTTTAATCATCACAAGGTTGGGTATTTTCGCCTTGTAGTCGAGGTTGCGCTTGTTGACGGGGCGCGCGCCCGTATCGACCGAAACGACGGAGAAGTCGCCGACCAGATACACCGCTTCAAGCTCGGTGCCGTATCTGCGCCACTGTGGTTTGTATGTGGCAAGGTCGCCGTACTTGAAATTGCGGTAGTGCATTTCGATTGTGTTTTTGCCCTCTTTGGCGAGCCCCGTGATGTCGATTGGCATCCAGCGGAAGTCGCGCCACGCGGGCAGCCCCGCATACTTCACCTCCGCGCCGTTCACCCTGATTTCGGCGCGTTCGGGATATTCAACAACAAGGCGAAGCTTGCGCTTGGGGTCGAAATTCTTTGCGGCGAATGAGTAGACAACCTTCACGTCGCCGTCGTACTTTATCGAGTTCAGATAGTTCATCGCCTCGAGCACGGGAACTTCGCCGTCGATGCGCTTTTTCCCGCCGTCGTACGAGAACGAAACGTAGTCGAGCGTCATCGAATTGTCGTCGAGACGCTGCGCGTTCCAACCCGAAACCTCGCGTTCGGCAACGGTCTTCGGCTGCGGCGTGATGTCGGCTTTGGGCGACTCCGCCGAAACGCGCACGTACATCGAGCCTGCCGTTTCGACGGAAATCGGCAGTTCGAGCGAGCCGTTTTTCTTTTCGGCGGCGATGTCGGAAATCGTTCCCGTTTCGACGTCGAGCAGCTGCGCGCGAGAAAACCCACCGCGGATTTTCGCAACGCCGTCGAGCCTTTCGGCGCGGCTGAGGTTGGTGAACATAATCAGGCGCGAACCGTCGTTGAGGTTGCGGACGTGCGTCCAGAGCTGCGATGCGTCGCCCGATTTCCTTTCGAGCTTTACGAGGGCGGGCGAGAATTTTTCGATTTCCGCGCCCAAGTCTTCGGTCTTTACAAATTTCACGTCGGCGAAGAATGCGTCGAGCTCAGCCGACTTTTCGCCGTCTACATATTTAGGCGCGCTGCCCGTGCGCAAAATCAGACCGCCCGCCGCCCTGAATTTTTTGAGCTTGTCGAAAGTGGAGGGTCTGATTGTGTCGATTTCGGGCACGACCACAACGCCGTACGTCATCTGACCGATACCGATTCTTTTGCCGTCTACAAAGCCGTTTTCCTCGAGCATTTGCTCGTCGCCCAAGTCGAAAGTCAGCTGTTGGGCGCAAATCTGTTCGAGCATCGGGCGGAACGATTCCGAGATTTGGGAAGTGCGCTCGCGAACCGCGCGCGGCAGCGAATGCGAACCGCCAATCTTGGCTTCGAGAAACCAATTCATCGCAATGCTCTCCTGCGGATGGAGCACGAGGATGTCGGCGGCGTATTTGCCCTGCGCCATCGCATAGCACGCGCGGGCGAGCGGAACGTCGATGTACGAATTGAGCCCCCACCACGACTGCTGATAGTTTATGTTCTGCGGGAAGTCGCGCTTGCGGCAGCCCGTCATCGAGAAGAGACTAAGGTGCGGCACAATCAGGTTCACGCCCAAAATCATCTGTTGGTTCGCAATCCATTCGCGGTCTTCGAACGACAAAGACCCGCCCGTGCAGCCGTACATTTCGGAAAGCATACGCATTTTGCCCGTCTGGTTGCAGACGCTCTGGCACTGCTTGCCCGTCTGTGCGCCGAAGACTCTGCGGCTGAGATGGTCGATTCCGGGGATGCCCATTTGACGGTAGTACGGCATTACCCTGCCGCTCCATCTGTGCTGGTTTGTGGATGTGTCCTCCGCCATACAGTGCCCCGTCAGAGCCGCTCCGCGCGCGGAAAGGTACTCGTCGAGCTGCCCCATAAAATTCTTTTCGAAGAGCGAATTTATCGTGCGGAAATATTGCAGGCGGAATTTTTTCGCGCCGTCGCATTCGCTGAAAAGCTTGAAAAGGTGCGGAACGGGATCGTACCCGTACGCCTTCTTGAAAGCCTCCGCAAAGTCCGCCGAATACGGAACGGTATGCGCCCAGAAGGGGAATTCTTTCTGGCTTGTGATTGAAGGCTCGTCGGTAAATTCGGCGACGATTGTCGAGCCGTAAACGTCCTTGTAGCGGTTATAGTACGACTCGTACGCAAGCCGCCTGAATTCGCCCATCGCCGACTTCGACATCGTATCGACATACGACGTGCCGTTGAACCACGAGTTGCCCTGCTTTGCGCGGTATACGTAAATCTGGATGTTCTTCTGCGGCTCGCCGAGCGGCTTTGCCTCGGGCGGAACGGGCGTGCCCACGGGGCAGGCGAAAAGCGACTTCATCGCATAGTTGATATCCGTCTGCAGAACTGTGCCGCCGCTGTATCCGCTCGGCCACTTGTCTTCGTCGTAGAGCCAGACATACATCCCGAGCTTGCGGCTTTCGTCGACGCACGCGTCGACCGCCTTGAACCAGTCTTCGCCGAGATATTCGGTCAGCAAGCCCGTGCGGCTGTGAACCATCGAACCGCCCCACCCCGCCTGTTTCATAAGGCGCAGTTGGCTGCGTACCTGCTCGGGCTCCATTTTCTCGTTCCAGCTCCAGAACGGCACGATTCTGTAGGAAGCGGGCGGATTTTTGAAGTCGTCCGCCGAGAATTGCGAATTTTTGTCGTACTGCAAATCCACCGCGCATTTTTTCTCGGGCGCGGGTTGCGTATTTTTTCCTCCGCCCGTACACGCGCCCAATGCGAACGCGGCGAATGCGAAGATATAACAGGATAGTTTGTCGACTTTCATAAATGTAATAAATTGCTTGCGGATTTCTGGGGTATCAGAAAGCGGCAGGCGTTTCAATATTTTTTCCAAGATATTCCCAAAATATCTACAAAAAAAACGGGGTATCGGTCGAAACCGACCGACATCCCGTTTTAGCGGATTTGCCTTTGTTATTGGAAGTCGCGCAATTCGGCGAACGAGCGAATCGGGTAGTCTTTGTTTATGCGCTTCATCATACCCGCGAGAACTCCCCCCGGGCCGCATTCGAAGAACTGGTCTATGCCCAATTTTGCCGCGTTGTTTACGCAGTCGGCCCAACGCACCGTGCTTGTTACCTGTTTAATCAGGTTCGCCTTGATGTCGGCGGGTTCGCTTACGCGCCCGCCCGAAACGTTCGTAAATACGGGGATGTTCGGCGTGTTGAAATCGAACGTGTCGAGATAGTTTGCAAACGCGTCGCGGGCTGGCTTCATAAGCCTGCTGTGGTATGCGCCCGCAACCTTGAGCGGAACAACCATTTTGAAGTCTTTGTTCGCCTTTGCCGCCTCTACCGCGCGTTCGATGTTTTCCGCCGCACCCGAAATGACAATCTGACCGGGGCAGTTGAGGTTCGACATATCGACGTCGTACTTGGCGCAATATTCCGCAGCCTTTTCCTCCGTTCCGCCGATTAGGCTCGCCATCGCGCCCTTTGTCGCGTCGCAAGCCTCCTGCATGAGCCTGCCGCGTTCGGCGACGATTTTCAGACCGTCTTCGAACGTGTACGTCCCCGCGATTGCGTGCGCCGTCAGTTCGCCGAGCGAAAGCCCGAGCGCGGCGGTGATGTCGCCAATCATTCCGCGTTCGCGCAGCACCTGTACGACCGCGATTCCGTGCACGTAGAGTGCGGGCTGGCAGACGCTCGTTTTTGTAAGGTCAGCCATCGGACCTTCGAAACAGTACTGCGAAAGCTTGAATCCCAAAGTGTCGTCGGCACACTGGAAAAGCTCCTTCACCGAAGTGTAGTTGTCGTAGAGCGATTTCGCCATTCCGACGCTCTGCGCGCCCTGACCCGAGAACAATAATGCCGTTTTCATATTACTATTTTGTCGATGTTGTGTTTGTTGAAATTGTGCGCGCGATGTCCGAAGAAAGCGCGGCGAGCGCGGCGTCGACATCCTTTACGAAGTCGGCGTACGATGTGCCGCAGGGCTTGTCCAGAACGAAATCGCCCGAGAGCGATTTGCCCGCGTCAGCTGAATCGAGCTGCCACTTGCCCTTGAACAGGAAGTTGCCGCCGAATGTGGCGATGCAGTCGTATACGTAGATTTTCAGGTTCGGCGCGCCGCGCGAAACTGCGGGGTAGCTGAACGCGTCGATACCGTTGCGCGAAAGGTTTTCGAGCAATGTGCGCTCGAAGCCGCCCTGCGGGGCTTCCGCCCACCTGTCGAACTCGGAAATTTCGACTGTTCCGTTCGGCGCGAGCATTACGATATTGTTGCGCGCCATATATTGCGGGATGGTTATGGGCATCATATTTACGGAAATGCGCTTTTGGACTGCCGATTTTTCCGCCGTCGGGCGCATCATATAGAATACCGTCTGGTCCTCCTTCGGCTCGAGCATTCCGCCGAGGCAGGAAGTCAAACCGAATGCCGACACCGCCAGCATTGCCGCCGTTATGAAATTTTTTGCGTTCATATTATTTGCCTTTTTCCTTCTTGAGTTTGCCCGTTATGAGCGCGCTCGGGTTGCGTTCGAGGTAGTCCGTGAGGTTCGAAATCGAGTTGAGACTGTCGTTGATTCCGCGAATCATAACCGCCAATTCGTAGCGCAGCGGCGACTGCGGCGCAATGATTGTGTCCACGTTTTTCAGAACGCTGTCGATGTTCGAGAAGGTCTGTTGACCCGCCGCCGACAGCGACTTCAGTTCGGTCTGCGCCGAAACCGCGAACGCGTCGGCGTTGCCCAAGAGAGTGTTGAGCTTGTGCGGAAGTGCCTTTGTCTCGGGCGACGATACAATCTGGTCGGCGTGCTCGACAAGACCCGTGGACTTCGATAGAAGATTGTCGAGCGAGCGTGGGGCGTTGCGCAGGTGCGGGTCTCCCGTCAGCGCGGCGATGTTGGCAACCGCGGCGTTTGCGTTTTCGCCCATCGACTTGAAGTCTATCTCGGAAATCTGGCGGATTGTCTTTTCCATCGCCTTTGCAAGCTCGGCAAGCCCCGACTTTTTGCTCGGAATTTCGATGTGGTCGTGCGGCCCCCTGTACTTGAGGGTGTAGTGGTCGTCGCGTTCGCCGAGGTAGTCCAACTCGATGTAGAGCATACCCGTTACAATGCTCTGGTAGTTGAGCTTTGCGCGGAGGCCGTCGGCGATTTGCTCGCGCAGCCACTCGTCGAAATCGACCACCTTTGTGTCCGACTTGCGGCGGAGCATTCCGATGTCTATCGAATAGACGACGGCAACCGAGCCCTCGCGGATTTTGCCCGAGTGCTTGCCTATCATTATCTTCTCCACCTTGCCGATGGGAACGCCCTTGTACTTGAGCGGCGCGCCAACGTCCAAGCCGTTCACACTCTCGGAAAAGAACGATACGAACATTTCCGTTTTCGCGAAGAATTTCGCCGCGCCGAAAATCATCACCGCAGCCACGGCTATCACCGCCGCGGCCAACACGAACATACCGATTGCCACGGGATTTACATTGTTTTTCATAATACAGTCTCCTTGCCGTCGCGCGGGTCTATGCCCCTATTGAGGAATACACGCACGTCTTTGTTGTCGGAATTTAAAAGGTCTTTGGGCGAACCTATTGCCGCCTGCGTCTTCGTTGCGGTATCGAGGAAAATCGCGCGGTCGGCGATGCCGAATATGCTGGCAAGCTCGTGCGAGACCACGACTATCGTCGCCCCGAGGGAATCCCTCATCTGCAAAATAAGCTCGTCGAGCCTGTGCGACGAAACGGGGTCGAGCCCCGCCGAAGGTTCGTCGAAGAACAGCACGAGCGGGTCGAGCGCAATCGCCCTTGCAAGTCCCGCGCGCTTGCACATGCCGCCGCTTATTTCCGACGGATAGAACGAGCCGAATCCGTTCAGCCCCACGAGCGACAGCTTCAAATCTACGATGTCAGCCGCCTCGCGCTCCGACACGTTCGAGAACTCGCGCAACGGCAGCGACACGTTTTCGGCGAGCGTCATGGACGACCACAACGCCCCGCCCTGATACAATACGCCGAACTGCCGAAGCATTTCTATTTTCTCCTTTTCGGGGGCGTCGGAAAAGTTTTTGCCCCTGAAGAAAATAGTGCCCTTTGCGGGTTTTATCAGCCCTATCATATGGCGCAGAAGCGTGCTTTTGCCGCAGCCGCTACCGCCCATAATGAAGAATATTTCGCCGCGTTTGACGGTAAAATTGAGGTCGCGCATAACGACATAATCGCCGTACGCCATCGTGAGATTTTCTATTCTGAAAATCTCCTCGGGCGAAACCTCCGCATCGGCGGGCTGTTTTTGCGTGTTGCTCATATGTCGAAAATCGTGAAAATTACGGCGAAAACCGCGTCGGCGACTATAATCCAAGTTATGCTCTGAACCACGCTCGAAGTCGTCGCCATCCCGACCCCCGCGGAACTGTTTTCGCAGCGCAGCCCCATATTGCAACCGATTCCCGCGACAATCACGCCGAAAATCAGACTCTTGCCTACGCCCGTCGAAATCTGCACTATGTTCAGCGCGGTCAGCGTCCTGTTGACATACTGGTCGTAGCTGATGTCGAACATACCCGAGCCTATCACGAAGCCGCCGAGCATACCGATTACGTCGGCGAAAATCGTAAGCAGCGGGAACATCAAAACGAGCGCGAGTATGCGCGGAAAAACCAGAAATTCTATCGGCGAAATCCCGAAGGTTCTGAACGCGGAAATCTCCTCGTTGACTTTCATC
Organism: uncultured Opitutales bacterium; assembly: GCA_900548275.1. Taxonomy (GTDB): domain Bacteria; phylum Verrucomicrobiota; class Verrucomicrobiia; order Opitutales; family Intestinicryptomonadaceae; genus Merdousia. Next base: position 34,866 of record URJY01000005.1, read on the forward strand.
GAACCGAGCTCGGCGGCAAACGCCGCCCCCGTCCTGCCGCTCATGACGATTCCGACCATTATCGCGCCCATCTCGCGGCACATCGCAATGCCCACCAAGTCGGCGACGAATATTTCCGAACCGTACTTTGCAAGCTGTATCGCGCCGACAAACGCCAGAATCAGACCCACCAAAAAGCTTATTAGCGCGACAATCGGCAACGCCTCGGGGCCCGATGCCTGAATCACGGCGAGCAAATCGCAACCCCTGAAGCGCGCCTTTCCGAAAAGCGCCTTGACCGCCGCAATCGAGACCTCGCCGACAAAGCCGCAGCGTTCGGTGAACGAGTCCACCGCCTTTATCGCCCGAGTGCCGAGCTTGTTTATGATGTTGAAGCCGTCCGAAACCTTTTTGGCGGCGTCCGCCTCGGGCACTGCAACGGCAAGACGCAGCAGATTGCGCAGCCCCTCGGGAAGCGAGTCGAAATCGAAATCAATCCCGAACTGCGAGCAGCTTTCGTAGCACTTGAAAAGCAGCGAGACAAGAGCCGAATCGAAAACCTTCAGCTCCGACGTATCGAACGAAAGCGAATCCATCTCGGACGATATTCCGCGCAAAACTTCGTCGGTCGGCGTGCGTCTGCGCGAGACGAGCCAAACGCCCGACAGGTGCAAAACCGCCCTGTCGCCGTCCGCCGAAAAAAACGCCTTTGCGTCGACGCGGTCTTTTGCGACATCGGGCTTCACTGTTTTTAAACCGAACATTATATAAAAGTAATTTGGACATTATCTCCGAAACAATGCAAATGAAAAGCTTTTTCTTGCACTGCGGGCACGCGGGGTCTTCAAAAACGAAAAAACCCGCGCGGCTGCAAACGCCCAAGCGCGGGTTTTCAAACGGTACCTGGAGAGGGGGTCGAACCCTCACGATATTGCTATCGGTGGATTTTGAGTCCACTGCGTCTGCCGATTCCGCCATCCAGGCTTAATTCGAACCGAACGCCGTCGGCGGTCGGTAAATTATCCGTACAAGAATCCAGAAAACCGCCCGCAAGTCAAGAGCATTTTTCGTCCGCCGCAAAAATCGACGCTGAAATCTACAATATCAAAATAATTCGGCACTTTGGAGAAAAACGGATGTCGAAAAGGCGCGTGGGCAAATTAAGAAAATATCTGGCGGTGTTCTTCGGTATGCTAAGCCTGTTTTTTGCGGGTATCGCGCTGAAGAACAAGCTACAGGGCACGGCGGAAGTCGGCGAAGATACCCGCCGAACCGACGCAACCTGCTGCCGCTGGGGGGCGGAAACGGAGGCAACCGCCCGATGCGCGGGCAGGCTCGTGTTCGCCGTGCGCGGCGACGCCGACGACTTCAAGCCCTCGAAAGCCGCGCGAAAAACACTCGCCGACCACTACGTTTCGGTCTGCATTCCGCCCCAAAAATATCCCGCCGACATTGCGGTAATCGACCACTTCTTCGCGTCGGCAATCGGGCGCAAGACGGCGTTCAAGGCGGGAATATTTTCACCGAACCTCGTGCCGATTTATATGACTTCAAAGGTCGAAACGGCGAACGGGCGCGTCGTGCCGAATCTCGAAAACGCGATTCTGGGCGCGGCTGCGCAGTTCGAAAAAAATCCGACCGCGCTGAAGTCCAAGGCGAGAACGGCGGCGAGAATAGCCGACGCGCCGTCCGACTTCGCAATCCCCGCCGACATTTTCGCGGCGGGCGGCAGGCTCGGCTTTTTCTATTCCGAAAGCGCGCGGCTTTTCACATATTTTTCGAATCCGCGCACGCTCGGCGCGTCGCCCGCCGAACTTTCCGAAAATGCGCGTCTGGCGTTTAGAATCGCCGAAACCGACATACGGCAGCTCGCCGCGCGCGCGGCTTCGCTTTCGGCACTCGAAATGCTCTGCGCGCGCATCGCATCGCCCGCCGAACCCCCGACCTCGCGCCTGCTCTTTTTGCGCGCGCTTTCGGAATCCGAATACGTCGCGAAAAACCCCAAGGCTGCGCGGTTCTTCCTGCATTTCGCGGGGCGGATTGCCGACGCGCCCGAACAAGCCCAGCCCTTTGCGCCCGACAAAAAGCCGCAGGTGCGCGACATCGCCCTGACCGTACCGATTCTCCTGCGGGCGTACGGATTTTCGGGCGACAACCGCTATTTGAAAAGGGCGCACGCGGCGGGGAAAATCCTCGAGCGCGCGGCGGCTTCGCGCGGCGTGATGGAGTCGGTGCTCGGCGAAAAATCGGAAGCCTCCGCTCTCGAGTACGTGCTTTGCGCGCGCGCGTTTTTCGAGCTTTCGAAATTCGGCGATGCGCAAAACGCAAGGAACGCCGTCCGCGTCCTCGACAGGCTCGACGAACTCTTTATGACGCCGCTCGGCGTGTGGTCGATAAACTCGAAAAATTCGGCGTTCGCCAAGATTTCGCGCACCGTCTTCACGCGCGACTCCGAACTTCCGTCGTACGTCGGCGAAGCCGCGCAGCTTTTCGCCGAAGACAAAAATCTTAAAAACCGCGCCGCCGCACCCGTGCTCAAGCGGCTCGCGGCGGCTGCAATAGCAACGTCCCCGCTCGAAAGCGGACAATGGGGCTCGCTGAAACTTTCGCTCGTGCCGTCTTTCGAATCGCCGAAAATGCGCGCGCCCGAAAAATCGGTGGCGGCAACCGACACGCTCGGCAGATAACGCTTCCGCCGACAAAATCCGACGCCACGCGCCGAACCCGAGCGCGCGGCTACGAAAGCAACTTCACCCTGCGCTCGTTGCGCGGTATCGAAACGTCGATGGTCGTGCCCTCTCCGCGCCTGCTCTTGATGTCGATATGCCCGCCGTGCGCCCGCACGATGGCGTTTATAATCATCATACCCAAGCCGTGCCCGTTGGGTTTCGTGGTAAAATAAGGCTCGAAAATTTTCGAAAGCTCGTCTTCGGTCATACCGCAGCCGCTGTCGGCAAACGAAATCTTCACGAAGTCGTCGTCGCTTGTAGCCTTGATTTTTATCGAACCGCCCTCCTCCATCGATTCGATGGCGTTCTTGATTATGTTGAAGTAAAGCTGCTTCAGCAGGTTTTCGTCGGCACAAACAGTGGGAAGGGCGTTTTCGGAATCGACATCTACCGAAATTTTCAAATTCAAAAGCTGCTCGTTCAGAATTTTCAGCGTTTCGGCAAGCGGCTTTATCGGGTCGCATTCCGACACGTTCGGGCGCATCGGGCGAAGTGCCTTGAGGAAGTTCTCGATTATGCCGTCGAGCCGCGAGACCTCCGACGTGCATATTTCGACAGATTCCGAAATCTGCGCCAACGCCTGCGCTTCGCCGATTTTCTCGGCAAGTTTGGCGAGCCTGCGCTTTACGAGCTGCAGGTGGATGTTTATCGAATTTAGCGGATTGCCGAGCTCGTGCGCGACGCCCGAAGCAAGGTTGAGCACCGAAGCAATCTTTTCGCTTTCTATCCGCTCTTCGGTCGAACGCCTGTCCTGCGTAATGTCGTTTAGAATCAGCGCGTACGTGTCTATTCCCTCGCCGAAGTTGAAGGGTATCACCTGCGCGCTGAGAACGCGCGGTTCGGGATAGGTAATTTCGAACTCGCGCATGACGACGTTGTCGTCGCGCGAGACAGCCTCGAACGCGTCGTCTATTCCGTGGAGGAGCTTGAAGACCGACGGGAACGTTTCGCCCAAGCCGAATATCGACTTTGCGAAGTTGTTTGCAAAATGTATTTCGCCGTTCGAATCGACGACGACAATCGCCGAGCGGATTGCGTTGAAGACCGTTTCGACGCGCGAAAGGTCGCGCACAAGCCGCTTGTTTTTGCGGAGCAGCTGCCCGAACGATTTTTTGCCGTCGCCGTCCATATGCTGCTACTTGAGGCGTTGGAGCAGACTGCCGTAGTGCGCGTCGAGCGACTCCATTTTGCCGAACGCCACAACCACGTCGCGCGCCTTTGCAATCGACTTTTTGTCGTACTTGACGAACGAACTTCTGCGCATAAAGTCCACAATCTGGAGACCGCCCGAGAACCTGCCCGTGCGCCCCGTAGGGAGCGTGTGGCTGGGGCCCGCGGTGAAGTCGCCCAAGACTGTCGGGGTATACTCGCCCGCGAGAACCGCGCCCGCCGTCGTGATTTTGCCGACGAGCTTTTCGGGCGACGCAATCTGAAGTTCCATATGCTCGGGCGCGACATAGTTCGCCACTTCCGCCGCCGCGTCGAGATTCGGGACGACCACAACGTAGCAGCCGTCGGCGATAATCTTCTTGAGCTTTTCGGCGCGGGAAAGTTCGGGCGCGAGCTTTTCAATCTGTTTGCGGACGGCTTCGACGACTTTTTTCGAAGTGCAGACAAGGAAAATCTTCTCCTTGCCGCTGCCGTGTTCCGCCTGAGAAAGCAGGTCGGCGGCTATGTAGCGCGGGTTCGCCGAAGCGTCGGCGACGACGAGAACTTCGCTCGGCCCGGGGAGGAGGTCGCAGCCTACCTCGCCGAAGAGCCTGCGCTTTGCCTCGATGACAAACGCGTTCCCCGGTCCGAAAAGTTTGTCGACGGGCTTGATTGTCTGCGTGCCGACACCCATTGCGGCAATCGCCTGCGCCCCGCCGATTTTGCGGATTTCTTTGACGCCCAAAAGACCGAGCGCGCAAAGGATGTGCGGATTTACGGAGCCGTCGCGCGCGGGCGGCGTGCAGACGCAGATTTCGGGGCAGCCCGCAATCTTCGCAAGCGTAACGGTCATTACGACCGTCGAAACGAGCGGCGCACTGCCACCGGGGATGTAAATGCCGACGCGGTTTATGGGATAGAAATTTTCGCCGATTGTCGCACCGTGCGGATTCTTCGCGCGCCAATTTTTGGGCTTTGTATGCAGATGGTACGCCTTAACCGACGCGATTGCCTCGCGCATTGCCTTTTTGTCGGACGCGGAAACGAGTTTCGCGGCGGCTTTCATTTCGGCTTCGGAAACGGCGGTGTCGGAGATGTCCGCGCCGTCGAATTTTTTCGTAAGCTCGCGCACGGCGGCGTCTCCGCGACTGCGCACGGCGGCTATGACCGAATCGACAGCCGAAACGATTTCGGGCGAAAGGGCGACCGACTCGCACGCCTTTTTCAAATCTTCGGCAAACGTGGCCGACTTGTAGTCTAAAATCTTCATACCCTCCCAATATCTGAAAAACCGCGCGGTAAATCAACGAAAAACCGCGCCGATTTTCCGAAAAATGCGCTCAAAACAATTCGCCCTGAACCTGCGCTTCGCCGCCGGCCAAATCGGCAAAACGCTTCCGCCAGTCGTCGATTTTGGCTACATAATACTGGGCGTCGTAGGGCGCGTACTGCGGGTCGAAATCGGAAACGGGACGCGCCTTTTTCCAGTCGGCGTCGCGCGGATTCGCGCCGCGTGCGATGTAGTAAAGCACCTTGTCGCCCGCCTCGGGCTTAGGATTCATCAGCAAGGCAGCCTCGAGCGCGGCGCGCCTGCCCCGCCCTGTCTTGGCAATGTCGGACTCGTACTGTGCGGGAGACTTGCCTATGTACTCGCCTTTCGCCAAGTCCTCCACGGGCGTTTTTCCCGAAAGAATCGCCGCTTTCGCGCGTTCGATTTCAAGCGGCACTTGGTCGTCGCGCCCCAATAACAGGTCAGCCACCATCGTTTCGGTGAGCTTTCGCAGGTACGGCTCGGTCGCCCTGTTGCGGAACGCCGAACCGCGCAGGGTGATTTTCCCGTTCTCGAGAAGTGCGTAGTTTTTCGCCTTGTAGCAAAGCATTGCGTCGAACTTTCCGTCGAAGTCCAAATCCACGCCCTGCGGCAGAACGGACGAAGCCCTCTCCAAAAGCCCGAGCGGATTTTCGAAATATTTTTCGCTCGAAAGATAGATGCCGTCGGTGTCGGCCTCGAGAACGACGCAGCCCTGCGCGGCGAAGAAGTCGATGAGCTTTACGAGCAGCTCGCGCCCCGCCGAAGTTATCTCGGAGGCGAGCGAAGCGTCCCCGAAAGTGGCGGTCGAAAGCCCGAGATAGCCGTAGAACGAATTTATCAAAATCTTGTAGCTTTTCTGGCGCGCGTCGTACTCCCTGCGCAGCGACTTGTCGGTTGTCTCGCGGGCGAGCTTTTTGTACTTGAGCCTGTACTCGCGCAGCTTGCGCAGCTCGTCGAGAAACACGCCAAGATAGTCGTTGCGCGGACATTTGCCGATAACGAGCATCAAGCTCGGATACAGCGAAGCCACGTCGTAGTGCAGCACGTTCCTGAATACGCCCGTCGCGAACGACTCCGACAGCGCGCCCTCGATATACTCGCCCCTCGCGGGCAGGGGCAACGCCGCGCGCGTCTTCAGATACTTTTCCAAAAACACGCTCTCGACCTTCATTCCGCTGCCGCGCAGCAGACATTCCTGAAGCGTCATCGGGAAATTGTTCACCTGAGCGACGTAGGTGGGCAAAAGCTTTTCGGCAAGCCCCGCCGTCTCGCGCAGGTCGTCGGAAAGATAGGCGCGGAAAGTCTTGCGGTCGGTTTCGAACATATCGCCGATTTTGTCGCCCTTGATGTACGTGCGGGTCGAGGGGTCGCTGATTCCGAAGTGTATCGCCGACTCCTTGAGCGTGTACGAAAGCATTTCGCGCGCGCCGATGTCGTAGAGCTGCACGAGAATGAGCGTGTCTACAACCGTGCGCCCCGCGATGTCGCAGCGCGTGTAGGCGAAAGTGCGCTCGGCTATCGTAAGGCGGCTCTTGCGGAACGAAACGCCTCCGTCGAAACGCCCCCACGACATCGGAACTTTCAGACGCTTCGAACGCTCGGCGATATACGGCAGGTCGAATTTGAAGATGTTGTGCCCCTCGATTGTGTCGGGGTCGCGGGCGAGAATTTCGGCGCGGACTTTTTCGAGAAGCTCCCGCTCGGCGTCGTCGGTGAAATCGGCTATCTCGACGATTTTTTCGCCGCCGATTCCCGAAAGCCCCACGGCGATTATCCTGTCGCCCGCGTGCTTTGCCGACGGGAATCCCATGCCGTCGGCGCAACGGACTTCTATGTCGAGCTGCAGTCGGCGCAGCTTAGAAAACGGCATACCCGCAAACATACGCCCGCCCGACTCGCTTAAATACTGGTTTTCGACGCTCGAAATTCTGTCGGCGGGCAGCGACTTGTCGCGCGACTTGAAGTATTTGTCCATATCGTCGGAGTTCTCGAAAAACGCGACGGTGTCGAGCGGAGTCTGCGGAACGCCGCCGTCGGGCTTTTTCAGCGGAACGAAATTCGCCCAATCGCAGCGCGCGTCGGCGCACGTCCAAAGGAACGGGTCGAACTTGACAGAGGCTTCGCGCCGCGCCCCCGAACCGTCGTCGAGACAAAGCAAAATGTCGCCCCCCGAACTTTTAATTCCGCATATCGATTCCCTAAATTCGTCGTTTGCCATAGAAAAATGCTTGCCGATTCCGCGAATATTTTCAAACTTATAATCTTATTTTCACGAAAAATGAAGAAAGCAAATCTGATAATGTTGGGCGCACCGGGAAGCGGCAAGGGAACGCGCGCGGTCGCCATTTGCGAAGTTATGGGTATTGTGCAGGTCGCCACGGGAGACCTCTTCCGCAATAACCTCAAAAACGGCACGCCGCTCGGACAGCTCGCCAAGTCGTATATGGACAAGGGCGAACTCGTGCCCGACGACGTAACCGCGGCGATGGTCAAAGACCGCCTGTCGCAGCCCGACACCGAAAAGGGCTTCGTGCTCGACGGCTTCCCCCGCACAATCAAACAGGCGGAAATGCTCGACAAAATGCTCGCCGAACTCGGCAGGGAAATTGCGGCGGTAATCTACCTCGACGTTCCCGACGAGGAAATCGTGAAGAGAATTTCGGGCAGAATGATATGCGAAAAGTGCCAAGCCCCCTACCACAAGGTCTTCACGCCCCCGAAAGTCGAAGGCGTATGCGACAAGTGCGGCGGCAAGCTCTACACACGCGACGACGACAAGCCCGAAACCGTCAAGAAACGTCTCGAAGTCTTCCGCAGCACAACACTGCCGCTTGTCGATTTCTATTCGAAAAAGGGTCTGATAGTACCGATTCCCCCCGAACTTTCAAAGGCGGGCGCAATCGCCGATATGACCGACCTCTGCCGCAATCTCGGATTCCTGAAATAACCAGATGCGGATTTTCTTCATAGGCGATATTGTCGGCAAGCCGGGGCGCAAAATCGTAGCCGAGAACCTGCCGTCCATTCGAGAGAGGCTGAACGTGGATTTCGTCGTGGCAAACGGCGAAAACTCCGCGGGCGGCAACGGCATAACGAAAAATATGGCGGAGGAACTCTTCCGCGCGGGTATCGACGCACTCACGCTCGGCGACCACATCTGGGACCAACGCTGCTTCGAGGTCGAAATAGACTCGCTCGAAAACCTCTGCCGCCCCGCAAACGTCCCGCGAGACAACCCGGGGCGCGAGTTCGTGGTTGTCGAAAGAAACGGGATGAAACTGGGCGTGTTCAGCCTGCTCGGTCAAACGCTTATGAAGATAAAATCGGACTGTCCGTTCGCGGCGGCTTCGCGGGTCGTAAACGAACTCGCGCCGCTGTGCGACGCAGTGCTGCTCGACTTCCACGCCGAAACATCGTCCGAAAAAGTCTCGATGGGATGGCATATGGACGGCAAAATTCAGGCGGTTGTCGGCACGCACACGCACATTCCCACAAACGACGCGCGCATACTTCCGCAGGGACTGGCGTTTCTGTCCGACGCGGGAATGACGGGCCCGTGGAACTCGTGCCTCGGCAGAAAGTGGGAGCCGATTCTGCAAAAATTCATCGACGGCCGCCCGCGCCACTTCATTATGGCGGAGGGCGACAACCGAATCTGCGCGGTTCTGATAGACGTCGACACGCAGACAAAACGCGCGGTAAACATAGAACCGTTCATCTACCCGCCGTTCTCAAATACCGCCGAACTCTGGCAAAAAGCAAGAGACGAAGAGGAAGCCCAACGACAGGCAAAACTTGCCGCAGAAGCCGCAGAAGCATCTTCGGAAGCAAAAAGCGAGTAGTCGGGGCTTGTGGAGTAAAATTCCGCCTCCCTCAAATCGAAGCAGGAAACAAATCATCCAAGCCAATTAAAACGCAATGCGATGCGTTCTCTTGGGGATGTTTACGCGAGAACCGCATCAAGTACGGCTTTGGGGTGTTTTTTTGCGACTTTTATGAGGGTAACGGCTGCTCCCGTCGGATTTCGATGCCCCTGCTCCCAATTTCTCAATGTTGACACGCTTATTCCGAACGCCGTTGCAAATTGCGTTTGGGTCATATTGAGCTTGTGCCTAACATCGGTAATTTCGTTCTTTTCAAGCTTCGTAGCCTTTGAGGGCTTCATCTTTCCGGAACGAATAGCCTTCATTTGTTTGACGCTTTCAAGCAGATCGTTAAAAAGTTTTTCTTCCATTGCTGCCTCCTAATCAATTAAGTCGGTTAAAATTTTCAGTTGTTTAGGCGTCAGATTCTCCTGACGGTTCTTCTTATATGCAACCGCCACACGCAGTCATTGACGTAGTATTGTAAAACATAAAACGCGCAAACAACCCATGTTTGCGCGTTTTCAACAAGCCCGAAGAAGGCTTTCGGCAACACCGCAAACTACCTGTTGCGTTTGCGGTGTTTCTTGGTTTCCTCCACGAGAATCGGTTCGTTGCGGTACGGGAAGCCTTCGAGTTTTCTGCGCTCGATTTTCGCGTTTATGAAATCCTCTATGCGGTGCAGGAACATAGTCTCGTCCGACGAATAGAGCGTAATCGCCGTGCCGTCCTTGTTCGCCCTGCCCGTTCTGCCTATGCGGTGGACGTAGTCTTCGGCGTGTTCGGGTACGTTGTAGTTTATTACATACTGCACGTCGTTGATGTCCAAGCCGCGCGAGGCGATGTCGGTTGCCACGAGAATGTTCGTCTTGCGTTCCTTGAAGTCGGAGAGAGCCTTGTCGCGCTCGCGCTGCGTGCGGTCGGAGTGGAGGATTGAGACCTTGTAGTCGTGCCCGATTAACCATTCGCCGATTCGGTCGGCGTCGATTCTCGTGCGGGTGAAGACAATCAGCGAATCGAAAGTTATCGACTTCAGATATTCAATCAGCAGGTCGTACTTCTGGATTCCGTCGACGGGGTACACGAAGTGCTCGATTGTATCGGCGGGGCTGTTCTGGACAATTCCCGTGTCGAGGCGTTGGGGGTCGTTCAACGCCCACTTCGAAAGGCGCATAACCGCGTCGGGCATCGTTGCGGAGAAAAAGAGCGTCTGGCGTTCCTTGGGGCAATATCTGATGATGTTGGAAACGTCTTCGATAAAGCCCATATCGAACATTCTGTCCACTTCGTCGAGAACGAGCCACTTGATTTTTTTGAGCGATATCGCGCGCTGGCGGTTGAGGTCGAGCAGTCGTCCGGGGGTTGCAACAACGACATCCACGCCGCTTTTCAGCGCGGCAATCTGGCGTTCCATCGACACGCCGCCCTGAACGAGAAGCGTTTCAATGGGCGAATATTTCGAGAAATTGCCGAACGCCTCCGCCGTCTGCGAGGCGAGCTCGCGAGTGGGGCTGAGCACCAGAACGCGCGGTTCGAACTGCGGCTGACCGAGCATATCTATAATCGGCAGAGAGAACGCCGCCGTCTTGCCCGTGCCCGTCTGAGCCGTGCCAATCACGTCCGCGCCCGAAAGGACAATCGGGATTGCCTTGCTCTGAATGGGGGTCGGTGCGGCGTAGCCCATATCTTTTATAGCGGCGAGCACCATGGGCGACAAACCGAGCGAGGCGAATTCGGGAAGAGCCGCCGAAAGCTCCGCCGAATCGGGCAGCGCGGGAATCTGCTTGGGGGCGCGCGGTTTTGCGGCAATCGACTGCACGTCTATTTCGCCCGAACGCTTCGAGCGTCCGCCGCGTCCGCGACCGTTTCCGCGCTCCGAAGTTTTGCGTCCGTTTTGCGCCCGCTCGGGCTGCCTCCGCGTGCGTTTCGAGTTCGACGCGTTTTCGGAAAGTTTTGCGTTTTTGCCCCTGCGCTGTGCATCGCCGTTTTTGCGGGGCTTGCCGTTTTTCTTAGGCTCGGAGAAAAGGCTCTTTCCGAGCGACACGATTTTCTTAAACAAATTCATAACAAAGCATACAATCAAATCAAAGACCGCCCCAACCTTCAAGCTATTTCTTCGCCGTCGAAACGCGTTTTTTCGGGGGAACAAAGAGCGAAAATTGCTGTTTAATTGATTGACAGAATCAATATCGAAAATAGGATTTCGGCTTTTCTATGAAGAATTTTATTACACCTCTATTCCTTGCGCTTTTCCTCGTCGCCCCCGCGTTCGCACAGGAAATGCCCGAAGATCTCAAGGCGAAACTCGAAGCGAAATCGGCGCAAATCAACGCCGACAATCCCGCGAAAATCAAGTCGTGGATAAAGAAACAGGTCGAAGCCTGGGAGACAATCCAGAATATGTCGTTCTCGGCCGACGACAACGACGTAAAACTTATAAAGACTCTCGCCGAAAAAAAATTCCCGCTCGACTACGTCGCGCAGGAACCGTATATCGGCGAACAGGCTGCCGCAGCCTCGGGGCTTGCCGACCTCAAAACTCAGCTCGGCTCGACGGCATACAACGCGCTGAAAGACAAATTCACGCAGTCGGGCAATACAAACCTCAACACATTTGTCGAACTGCTGCAGACCGAAACCGCGGCGAAGATGGAAATCGACTCCATGACGACCGACAAAATGCGTCCCAAGACTTTCGCGCTAATCAAGCGCGTTGCGGCGGAGGAATTCCCCGGAAATTTTGCCGAACAGCTTTCCACCATCAAGGAAATACTCTCGGGCAAACCGAAGGAAACTCAGGCGGCGGCGGGCGACGCGCAGGCGGCGGAACACGAAGTCGCAAAGCGTCCCGCAACGATGAGCGAGCTTGAAAAGATAATCAAGCAGCGTTTCGTCGACCAAACCTATATGACCGACGGCGATACGCGCGCCGCGGTTATGCTCGCCGAAATGCAGGGCAGACAGGTTGCGTTCATCCCGTTCAACAGCTACACACCGGGGGTTACGCTCTCGAACGCAAGGGGCGAGCCGCTCGAATATAACGAGAACGACGTGTATGTATCCAAACGCCTGCCGCTCGTGCTCGTATTCCCCAAGAACCTCCCCGAAAACACGAAAACCGCGGCGTTCATAAACGACAAGCAATACCGCGACTTGGTCGGCAGTACGCTGTTCGTCGTCGGCTATCTCAAACAGAACCTGACTTCGTTCCCCGTCAAAATCAATTCGATAAACGACAAGTGCGCTCTCCTGAACGTGCGCCTGCCCGTAAACTATTGCGAAGGCACTCTCATTCTCGACCCGAAGACGCAGGACACCGTGGCAGTGGTTATGCCCGCCACCCCGAAAGTTCGCAAAATCAACTGGATGCAGCGTTCCGAAGTCAACCGTCTCACGCGCGAACTCGAACAAAATGCACTGCTTCTCGAAGCGCGCCGCCTCGACAACTTCGGCAAGTGGGAAAAATTCTCGGCAGACAAGTTCATCGAACAGCGTATGAAGCTCGACAGGGCAAAAGCGGTCTCCGCCGACTTCGTAAAGCTCTTCACAATCACCCAGCTTTCGGACTCGGAAAACTCGCCCGTCATCGGCGCGATAGTCAAAAAGCACATCAACAACCTCAAGAAAAAGATGGAAAAGTCGTCGTTCGAACGCTCCTACAAGAGCTATATGCTCGACTTGGCGAACCTTCTGAAAGCCGAACTGCGCGAGCTTAAAAGCATCGACTTCTACTCGGGCTTCGAGGGCGAGGCGAACAAGTACATCGAAGTTCTCGAACAGGTGCTGAAAACGCTCGACTCCGCGTCGAAGAGCCAAGCATACCTGACGCTCGTACAGGAAGACGTAAAACAGCGTCAGGGCTTCTAAACGAGGCTTTGAGCGACGAAAAAACGCCCCAATCGGCTCACGGTTGCGGGCGTTTTTTGTGTCCTGAAATGCGGAATTTTCGGAAATGTCAACGCGCCACGTAGTGGTCGAAACCGCCCGACTCGAAAGCATTGCGGATACCGTCCGAAACGAGGACAAGCGCACCCTTTTCGCCCGCTCTGCGCGGCTCTGCTATGCGCCCTATCGCATACGCCGAATGCCCCAGTTCGGCTTCGAACGAACGCAAAAATCCGTCCAACCGCCCGCGCGAACCGCGATACGCAAAGACAAGCTCGTAGTCTTCGCCGTCGCACATGGCTTGGGTTACGGTCGCCGTCTTTCCGCCGAATTTGCGAAGCGGCAGATTGTCGGCGAATATTTCGGCACAGGAATGCGGCGGCAAAAGGCACTTGAGGTCGGAAGCCAAACCGTCGCTGATGTCCATACACGCCGAAACGGCATTGTCGGCGGCGAGAAAAAGCCCCTCCTTCAAGCGCGGCTCGAAAGTCAAATGGTGTCCGCTTTCGAACGACGCGCCGAGCGCGCCCGTCGTGCAAATGTAGTCGCCCACTTCCGCACCGCTGCGCAAAAGCGGACGGGTGCCGCTCTGCCCCAAAAGCGTCAAATGCGTCGAAAAGAAGTCGCCGCCCACGGAAGCGAAATCGCCGCCGATTATTTTTATGCCGTAGCGTTCCGCCGCCCGCCCCATCCCGCGGCAAAAGCCGTCGAGCCACTCGACCGACACGTTCGGCGAACATATCGAACTTGCAAGCGCGGCAAAGGGCGTTGCGCCCATCGCGGCAATGTCGCTTGCATTGCGCTTTACGAGCTTTTCGCCCGCCATTTCGGGCGGGGTATCGGGCGAAAAGTGCCGCCCGAGTATCACGGCGTCGCTCGTTGCGAAAACGTTTTCGGACAGCGCGCGCGAACGAATCAGCGCGCAGTCGTCGCCCGCGCCGAACGGCGGCGGCAGCGCGGCGGACGAACCGAAGTTTTTGCAGACCCGCGCAATGAGAGCCTTTTCGCCGAGCTCCGAAACAGTGCCTACTTTCGCAAAAGGATTCATAGAACCGACAACATCGCAACGTTAACCAAATTGAAAAGCGAATGAGTTATCACGGGCGAGACAATCGAATTCGTGCGCTCGTAGCAGCAGACGAGAATCAGCCCCATCAAAAAAATCGGCAACGCCGCATACGCGCTTGCGTGGATTAGCGAAAACAGCACGGAAACGGAAACCGCCGCCGCAACCGCCGCCGTCCTGCGCCCGAGAACGTTTGCGCATTCGGGAGAACCGCCGCAGAACGCGCACAAAAACGCGCCCTTGAACACGGGGTAAAGCAAGCCGCGGAAAAACAGTTCTTCGGCAATCGGCGCAAACAGAACAATCGAAAGACAGGCGAGCGTCCTCGGGAAAAATCCGTCAAGCTCCATAAACATCGAAACCGCATCCTGCCGCGCGATGTCTTCGCCGAAAGCCGCCTTGTAGAAAAGTGCAACCCCCGCCCCCGCAAGCAGAATCGAGAGAGTCGGCACGAAATAGAGAACGCCGCTTTTCAACGCCGAAAAATCGGGCTTGAAATTTATCCGAACCCCCGCGTGGCGCGAAAACGACACGACCGCCCCGACCGTCAAAAACTGCAGCGCAACGGTCGGCAGATAGACCCGCGCCGCGTCGCCCTCGAAGCCCGAACAAAACCTTGAAAGCCACATTCCCGCCAGTGCGATTGCAGCAATCAAAAACATCAGAAAGAGCGCGTCGAAAGAGTCCAAAAAAGACGGCGACACACCCGCCGCCGTCCTTTCGGTGCGCACCGCGACGCCGACCACAACCGCCAAGGTCGCGATTATCAAAAGCGATGCGAAAACAAACGCCATCAATAAATCTTCTTGCCGTCCAAGTACGTTGCGACAACCTTTGCCTTGAGCTTTTTGCCGAGCCACGGCGAATTGGACGAGCGCGAAAGCGGCGAATCGTAGACGTATTCGGCGTTCTCGTCGATAAGCACGAAGTCGGCGGGCGCGCCCGTGCGCAAAGTGCCCGCGTCGATTTTCAGAATCTGGGCGGGGCGCGTGGACATCAGCTCTATCAGCTTCGAAAGCTTGATTTTCTTGGAGCGGACAAGCGCGTTGTGGCATACGCTAAATGCGGTTTCCGAGCCCGTAATTCCGAACGGCGCGCAGTCGAACTCCCTGTCCTTGTCGTTTTGCGAATGCGGCGCGTGGTCGGTCGCAATGACTTCGATAGTGCCGTCGACGACGCCCTCAATGAGCGCATCGACATCCGACTGCGCCCCGAGCGGCGGACACATTTTGTAGTTCGTGTCGTAGTCCCTGAGACACTCGTCGGTGAGCGAAAGGTGGTGCGGCGTCGCTTCGGCGGAAACCGACACGCCGCGCTTTTTTGCGTTGCGGATTATGTCGACCGAAAGTGCGCTCGAAATATGCTGCAGGTGGATGTGCGACTGCGTGTAGTGCGCCAGAATAACGTCGCGCGAAACGATGATGTCCTCCGCCGCCGACGGCCATCCGCCGAGCCCCAGACGCGCCGACCACTCGCCCTCGTGCATCTGCCCCGTGCGCGTGAGAGTCGCCTCCTGACAGTGGTCCATAACGAGCATGCCGAACATTTTCGCGTACTCCATCGCATTGCGCATAAGCTCCGCGCTCTGCACGCACGAACCGTCGTCGGTAAGGGCAATCACGCCGAGCTTTTTCATTGAGCCGTACGGCGCGAGCTTTTCGCCCGCCCTGCCCTCGGTAAGGCACGCGCTCTGGTAGACGCGCACTTTCGCGGTCTCCGAAATGATGTCGTTAATCAGGCGGATTGTCGAAGCGTTGTCGGCTGCGGGAACCGTATTGGGCATAGCCACAATCGAAGTGTAGCCGCCCGCCGCGGCGGCCGCCGTGCCCGTTTCGATGGACTCCTTCGAAGTCTGACCGGGTTCCCTGAGGTGCACATGCATATCGACAAAACCGGGGGCGAGAACAAGCCCCTTGGCGTCTATCACCTTTGCCTTCGACGAAACCTTGTCCGCAAATACGCCGTCGCATACGCAGACGTCGC
The DNA here is from genome assembly GCA_900548275.1 of uncultured Opitutales bacterium. Lineage (GTDB taxonomy): Bacteria > Verrucomicrobiota > Verrucomicrobiia > Opitutales > Intestinicryptomonadaceae > Merdousia. The sequence goes on from URJY01000005.1 coordinate 50,832, forward strand.
GCACTTTGTCGAGTTTCTGCGAGGGGTCTACTACCCGCGCGTTTTTTATCAAAATTTCCTTTTTCATAATACGACCTATTTTGCGGGCTGCGCGTGGTGCATACAAAGATTCAAGACCGCCATTCTGACAGCCACGCCGTTTGTAACCTGCTCGAGAATCACCGAGCGGTCGGAATCGGCAAGCGGAGTGTCAAGCTCCACGCCCCTGTTTATCGGCCCTGGGTGCATAATGAACGCGCCCTTTTTTAGCATATTTTCGCGGCGCAGATTCAAGCCGAAAACGTTTGCGTATTCGGAAATCGACGGGAAGTGGGTCGCGCTCTGGCGTTCGTGCTGAATGCGCAAAAGCATTACGACGTCGGCGTCCGCCACGGCATCCGCGAGGTCGTAGCAGACCCGCACGCCGAGCTTTTCGAACTCGCGCGGAACGAGCGTCGAGGGCCCCGCAAGCGTTACCTCCGCACCCAGTTTTTGAAGCAGATAAATGTTCGAGCGGGCAACGCGGCTGAAGAGGATGTCGCCCAATATCGTGATTTTTTTGCCCCCGAAATTGCCGCCGAACTTTTCGCGCATCGTGAACGCGTCGAGCAACGCCTGCGTGGGGTGCGCGTGCGCGCCGTCGCCCGCATTTACTACGGGAATCTTCACCCTGTCGGCAAGGTACTTCGCCGCGCCCGAAGAGCTGTGGCGCACTATAATCATATCCGCCATCAACGCCTCTATGTTGCGCGCCGTATCCTTGAGCGTTTCGCCCTTGACCGACGATGAAATGTTGGAGGCAACGCTGATTACGTCCGCGCCGAGTTTGTGCGCCGCCATTTCGAACGCCGTGCGCGTGCGCGTGCTCGGTTCGAAAAACAGGTTCACAACGACCTTGCCCTTGAGATAGGGAAGCTTTGTTTTGTCGCCCTTGAGCGAAGCTTTGAAAACGTCCGCCATCGCAAAGATTTTCCCGATTTCGTCGAGGGACAAGTCCTCGGTGGAAATCATATCCTTGCGACGCCACGAAAGGTTCTTCATAAAATCCTGAGAAATCATAGCCAATTTTCCGCCGAATCTATTTCAAACCCGCGCTTTGTCAAACGCATTATCGTTTTTTTTGAAAAAGCCCCGCCGCAAAACGCGCAAAAGCGCGGGGGCTAAAAAAAGCTTTTTATTCGCCGAAAGTATGATAACAATAAGAGGGATTATGAAAATAATAGTAGTCGGAGCGGGAGATGTCGGACACTATCTCTGTCAGGTGCTGAGCGAGGACGGACACGCCGTAACGCTCATCGAAGCCGACGGGGAACGTGCCGACGAAGCCGAGGAAAACCTCGACGTTCGCGTGATACGCGGCAACGGCGCGTCGGCAAAGTTCCTGTCCACTGCGGGAATTGCCGACTGCGACTTCCTGCTTGCAATGACAGCCTTCGACCAGCTCAACATAGTCGCCTGCGCAATCGGCAAAAAGCTCGGCGCAAAAACGACCATCGCCCGAGTCCACGATCAGGTATACGCCGACAACTCGCTTGTCAACTACCAGAAACAGTTCGGCATAGACATTCTCATAAACCCAGAGGCGTTGACGGCGGTCGAACTTGCGAAGCACGTCCGCAACCCCGAGAGGATGGCTGTGGAGGACTTCGCGCGCGGGCAGATAGAGCTTCAGGAAATCGAAGTTGGCAAAGGCGCGAAAGCCGAAGGCGTGCCCCTGCGCGACATCAAACTCGATTCCGCCGTAAAGATAGGCTACGTCCAACGCGCCGAAGAACTCTACGTTCCGACCGCCGACACGGTTCTCGAAGCCGGCGACAAAATAACGCTAATCGGCACGCCCGACTCCATTTTGAAATACCGCGGAATCTTCTCGCCCGAAAGGTCGTCGGAGACCGTGAAAATAGTCCTAAACGGCGCGACGGAGACGGCGATTTCGGTAATCCGCAGGCTCTCGAACTACCGCTTCAAAATCAGGGTGATAGACCCCGACCTAAACCGCTGCCGCGAAATCGCCGAACAGTTCCCGCAGGTTACCGTAATCAACGGCAGCGCGACGTCGCTGCGCCTGCTCGAAGAGGAGCAAATCGGAGACGCCGACTATTTCATAGCCTGCACGAAAGACGACGAGGAAAACGTCATGACATCGCTGCAGGCGAAAAAACTCGGCGTAAAATACGTCGAACTCGTCATAAACAAGCCCGACTACGAGCAGGTTCTCCAGAACATCAGCGGCTTTCTGAACATAACCGCCAACGCATCGCCGCGCCGCGTGAGCGCAAACGAAATAAAGAAATACATAACCGACAAAAATTTCGCAATCGTCGGCGCGCTCAAGGGCGGCACGGTGGAATTTCTGGAGCTGAAAGTTTCGCCAAAAAGTGCGGCGTGCGGTCAGACTCTGCGCGATATGCCCCTGCCCCCCGCCTGCATCGTTGCGGCAATCGTAAACGACGACGGCGCGAAAGTCCCGGGGGCGAACGACACCGTGAACGCGGGCGACAGAATAATCCTCATCCTCGAAAAGGAACACGTGCGCGAAGCCGCCGACATATTCGTAAGATAGGCGGTCTACGGAAAGATGAACTATTCGATAATATTCAAAATGCTCTCGATGGTGCTGTGGATTATGGCACTGGCGTTCTCGGCGTGCGCGGGGGTGTCGCTGCTCTACGCGTCGTCGGCGACGGAAAGCCAAGCCCTGCCCTCGTGGATTTGCCTTATCGCATTTTGCGTTATGACCGCATTCGCATTCTACCTGCCGAGCCGCAACGCCCCGCGCAAACTCTTCAAAAAAGAGGCGATGTGCATTGTGGGCACGGGCTGGATTATCGCATCGCTCGTCGGCAGCCTGCCCTACATTTTGATTGTCGAATGCCGCTTTCCGCAGGCGTTTTTCGAATCGGCAAGCGGGCTTACGACAACGGGCGCGAGCGGCTTCGCATCGTACGCCGACTTTCCGAACAGCCTGATGTTCTGGCGTTGCCTTTCCAACTGGATAGGCGGCATGGGCGTGCTCGTATTTTTCGTGGCGATACTCTCGTTTCTCGGTTCGGGCGGCAGAATACTTTTCGCGAGCGAATCGAGCGCGAACGCGGGCGGCGGAATAGAGACGGCGCGCATCCAGAGCGGGATTTTCAGAATGATGGGAATATACCTCGGGCTGTCCGCGCTCTGCCTCGCCTCGTTCAAGCTGTGCGGGATGGGTTGGTTCGACGGCGTCTGCCATATGTTCTCGACCGTCGCAACGGGCGGCTTCAGCGTCTACGAAGACAGCATTGCGCACTACGACAGCAACCTCGTATACTGGGTCGTCATTCTGTTTATGTTTCTGGGCGGCGTGAGCTTCGTACTGATGATTTCGGTGGCGGGCGGCAACTTCAAAAAGCTTCTTGAGAACTCGGAATTTTGGACGTACACGGGGCTAATCGCCGCGTCCTCGCTCGCGATTTCGGCGTTCGTCGCCAAAGACCCCGCTTCGCCCGCCGACTGCTGGACTGCGTTCACCCACGCCACATTCCAAAGCGTGGCGATGATGACGACAACGGGGCTTGGAACGTTCGACTACGAAAAATGGACTCCCGCAACGCACTCTATTATTTTCATACTGATAATCGTCGGCGGCTGCGCGGGTTCTACCTCGGGCGGCTTGAAGGTCTCGCGCGTGGTTACGGTCTGGAGAATCGTCTGGAACGAAATAGAAAAGTCGTTCCGCCCGCGCGTCGTAAGAAACGTGAAGATAAACGGCAAGACTTTCGACGACGGCGACACCCGAAGCGTACTCTCGTACTTCGCGCTGTTTTTCCTGATCTCGGGCGGGGCAATGTTGTTGTTCGGACTGTTCGAGCCGAATATGTCGCTGACGGGCTGCGTATCGGCGGCGATAGCGTGCATAAACAACATCGGCCCCGCGTTTGCGGAAATCGGGCCGACAAAAAATTTCGAATTTTTCGGAGACTGGACTAAAATCTTCGCCGCATTTCTGATGATTATGGGGCGTATCGAATTCTACGCGGTTCTCGCGCTTTTTATGCCCTCGCTCTGGAGAAAATTTCAATAGACAAAAGGAGAAAATCGATATGACAAAACTCGGTGTCAACATAGACCACAGTGCAACGCTAAGACAGGCGCGCTACCGCGAATCGCTCGGGAATCCTGCGGTCGTGGTTGAGCCTGATCCGATTGAAATCGCGCTCGCGGCGGAACGCGGCGGAGCGGACTCGATAACCGCCCACCTGCGCGAAGACCGCCGCCATATGCAGGACGACGACATCCGCCGCCTGCGCCGCGAAATTTCGACAAAGCTCAATCTCGAAATGGCGTGCTCCGACGAAATCGTGAAATTCGCCGCCGAAATCCTGCCCGACTACGTGTGCCTCGTGCCCGAAAACAGGCAGGAAGTGACGACCGAAGGCGGCGTAAACCTCGCCGACCCCGCAATAGAAGAAAAGACGGCGCGCGCCGTCGAAACGCTATCGAAAAGGGGAATAATCTGCTCGATATTCATCGACCCCGAACCGTCGCAAATAGCAATCGCAAAGAAAATCGGCGCGCCGACAATCGAGCTGCACACGGGTGCGTACGCAAACGCGTGGGGTCTGCCAGAACGCCGCAAGGCTGAGCTCGACCGCATTGCCGCAGCGCGCAACTACGCAGTGTCGCTCGGGCTTACGGTGAACTCGGGGCACGGCATCAACTACCAAAATGTGGGCGAACTGCTGCAGGCTGCCGATTTCAACGAACTCAACATCGGGCACACTATAATCTCTCGCGCGCTGCTCGTGGGTACGGAACGCGCCGTAGCCGAAATGCGGGCTTTGATTGCGGATGCAAAATAAGCCACAGTTTGACTGCGCCGTAGTCGGGATAGGCACCGACATCGCCGATGTCGCGCGGATAAAGTCGCTAATCGAAAAATACGGAAACGCGTTTCTCGAGAAGACATTCACCGCCGCCGAAATCGCCTACTGCCGGTCGAAAGCCGACGCGCCGCTGCACTTTGCGGCGCGATTCGCCGCAAAAGAGGCGATGGCAAAGGCTCTCGGCACGGGTTTCCGCGACGCCCTTACACTCAAAAGCGTGTCGGTCGAAAACGACGAACTCGGCGCGCCTTTCGCCGTGCTCGACGAAGCCGCGCGCAAGCGGCTCGAAGAAATCGGCGCGGGAAAAATGTTCGTCAGCCTCTCGCACCTCAAAGACTACGCGCAGGCCTTCGCCGTGGCTGCGCGCTGAATTTTAAGATGAAGACATACCAGCCCATTCTCTCTTTCGAACGGTCGCAGGAACTGGAACGCCGCATTCTCGGCGGTTCGGCGGAGCTTTCGTACGCGGCGATGGAACGCGCGGGAACGGGACTTGCCGAATGTTTTCTGCGCGAATTTGCATACATCCTGCCGAAACGCCCGAAAATCCTCGCCCTTGTCGGCAACGGACACAACGGCGGCGACGCGCTTATAGCCCTGCGCGAAATTGCGCGCGAATTTCCCGACGCGGAAATTTCGATAGTCTGCAAAGACTCGCCCGACTCGTTCAAGCCCAACACGAGAACCGCATTCGAAAAACTCGCCGCAACCGCAAAAAGCCCCGCAATACTGCCGCACGACAAATTCGGCGAAATCGCGGGGGGAAAGTTCGACCTGTTCGTCGACGGACTGCTCGGGATGGGCTTCAATCCGCCGATAAAAGAATATCTTGCGGCGGAAATAGAAACGGCAAACGCGGTAAATGCAACGCTCAAAATCTCGGTCGACGTGCCGTCGGGCGCGGCGGATACCGAACAGTCGCCGATATTTTGCGCCGACGCAACCTACGCGACGGGCATATGCAAAGACGCGCTTTTCAAACCTTTCAACCGCAAGTTCGCGGGGCGGATACGCTATGTCGACATCGGCTTTTTCGACGCCCCCGCCGCAAACGGCTTCGCGCAAAGAAACCGCTTCATAACTTCGCCGAACGCACTCGATTTCCTGAAAGCTCCGCGCCGCTCGATTTCCGACAAGCGCACGTTCGGACACCTTTTCGTAATCGCGGGCTCGCGCCGATATTCTGGCGCGGCAATGCTTGCGGTAAAGTCCGCCCTGCGCGGCGGCGCGGGGCTTGTATCGGCATTCGTGCCCGAGACTTTCGCCGCGACGTTCGCCGCCGCCGAACCCTCCGCGATGTGGATTGGCTGCCCCGAAGACGAATCGGGGGCGATTGCGCTCGAATCGTTCGGGCTGATACGCGCAAAACTTTCTTCGGCGACGGCGTTGCTGTGCGGCTCGGGTCTGTCGGACTCGCCCGAAACGCTCGCGCTGCTCTGCGAAGTTCTCAAAACCGCGCCCGACCTCCCCGCGGTGCTCGACGCCGACGCTATCCGCAAACAGACCGCCGAAGCCCTGCCCGCACGCAACGCCCCCGCCCTGCTCACGCCGCACGAAGGCGAAATTCTGCGCATTGCGCGGGACGCATCCGACGAATCGCTTCTTCAAGCCTGCAAAAAATACAACTGCTGCATTGCCCTGAAATCGTCGGCGACGCGCATTTCGGACGGCGAAAAAATCGTCTACCAAACGCGCGGCTGCCCCGCTCTGGCAAGGGCGGGAAGCGGCGACATCCTCGCGGGGCTCGCGGGTTCGCTCGCGGCGAACAAATCGCACGGTTTCGAAAACGCGGCGTTCGAAGCGGGCATATGCGCCTCGGCGTGGCTCGGGCTTGCGGCGGAGAACGCGGCGGCAAAGCTCGGCGAAACCGCGCTCGCCACAAGCGACATAATCAAGTTCCTGCCCTCCGCACTGCGGCGAAACGGCGGCGCATAATAGGCTCGACACAAAAAACAAATGTGCCATTTTGAAGACGTATTTTACGATGAAAGAACCCAAACGCAATAAAGTCATTTTTGTATGCTCGGGGAACATCTGCCGCTCGCCGATGGGAGAGGCACTCCTCAAACACGCAATCGCCGCAACCGACCCGAACGACCCCGTCCGCAAGCTCGAAGTTTGCTCCGCGGGCATTTCCACGGTCGACGGAATGCTTCCGAGCGCGCACTCAATCGAAGCCCTCGCAAAGGTCGGCATCGACATCAACTCGTACCGCTCGACGGCGCTGACGCAAAAGCTCGTCGACGAAGCATTCGCGGTTTTCGCGATGGACACAACCCATATCGACGCAATGAAGGCGCGCTTCGACAACCTGCCCAAGCGTCTATTCCGAGTCCTCGATATGGCGGAGAACGCCGAAGACAAAAACGTGCCCGACCCCTACGGCGGCAACCTGCGCGAATATCTGCAAGTGCGCGACGAAATCGCCTCGGCAATCGGCGGAATTTTAAAATACCTGCAAAATGAAACGAAAAATTAGCATAGGCTGCGACCACGGCGCAACGGCACTCAAAGACGCGCTCGTAAAGTCGCTCGGAAACGACTTCGAAATAACCGACGAAGGCACTTTCGGAACGGAAAGCGTAGACTACCCCGACTTCGCGAAAAAAGTCTGCGACAGCGTAAAGGACGGCAAAGCCGACTTCGGCATACTCCTCTGCACCACGGGAATCGGCATGTCGATAGCCGCAAACAAGGTGCGCGGCATACGCGCGGCACTCTGCCACAACGAAGACTGCGCAAAGTTCTCGCGCCTGCACAACAACGCAAACGTCATCTGCATGGGCGCGAAATACGTCCCCGCGGAACTTGCGGAGAAAATGGTGAAAATCTTCGCCGAAACCGAATTCGAGGGCGGCCGCCACCAGCGGCGCGTCGGCAAATTTATGGATTTCGAAAAAGATTAGAAAAATTTGGTTGCAAAAAACCGACAAAATCAAAATCTCAAAATTTCCCGCATCACGCGGACTGAACGCACAATATTATGAACAACGCCATCAAAGCAGCACCCCTCAAGGAAGTCGACGCGGAAGTTTTCGACGCAATCAAAGCGGAAACAAACCGTCAGCAAACGCATATCGAGCTTATCGCCTCGGAGAATTTCGTAATTCCCGCGGTCATGGAAGCAATGGGCTCGACCCTCACAAACAAATACGCCGAAGGTTATCCGGGCAAGAGGTACTACGGCGGTTGCGAATTTGTCGACGTGGTTGAACAGCTCGCAATCGACAGGGCAAAGAAGCTCTTCGGCGCGGAACACGTCAACGTGCAGCCCCACTCGGGCTCGCAGGCGAACATCGCGGTCTACACGGCGGTGCTCAAACCGGGCGACAAAATCCTCACGATGTCGCTCGAACACGGCGGACACCTTTCGCACGGACACCCCAAGAACGTCTCGGGCATGCTCTACAACGTTGTAAACTACGGCGTAGACGAAAAAACGGGCTACATCGACTACGACAAACTCGAAGCCAAGGCGATGGAGGAAAAGCCCCGCCTCATCACGGTAGGCGCGTCGGCATATCCCAGACAGATTGACTTCGAAAGAATGGCGGGCATCGCAAAGAAATGCGGCGCAATGATTATGGCGGACATCGCCCACATCGCGGGCTTGGTTGCGGCAGGCGTACACCCCTCGCCCGTTCCGTTCTGCGACTTCGTAACGACGACAACCCACAAGACCCTCAGAGGCCCGCGCGGCGGCATCATTATGTGCCGCGAAGAATACGCCAAGACGATTGACTCGGCGATATTCCCCGGAACTCAGGGCGGCCCGCTTATGCACGTCATCGCGGGCAAGGCGGTTTGCTTCGGCGAAGCGCTCAAGGACTCTTTCAAGGAATACCAGAAGCAGATTGTCAAGAACTCGAAGGCACTCGCCGAAGGGCTTATGAAGCGCGGAATCGGTCTGGTTTCGGGCGGAACGGACAACCACCTGCTGCTCGTCGACCTGCGAATCAAACACCCCGACCTCACCGGTAAGGACGCGCAGAACGCCCTCGACAAGGCGAACATCACAACGAACAAGAACACCATCCCCGGCGAAACGCGCTCGCCCTTCAAGGCAAGCGGCATCAGACTCGGAACGCCCGCAGTTACAAGCCGCGGCATGGTCGAAGCCGATATGGACAAGATTGCAGAGGCAATCGTGACGGTGCTCAACGCGCCCGAAGACGAAGCGGAAATCGCCAAGGCAAAGGCAATCGCCGAAGAGCTCTGCAAGAAATACCCGCTCCCCTACTAAGACGGAAACGGTATAAAACACGTTTGAAAACGGGGGGATGTACGACAATTCGAACATCCCCCTCATTTTAAAGGAAACCCACTTTCAACCGAGAAGAATTATTATGAAGGAAAACAAACTCGAACAACTCGTAGCCGAAGCCGCGCAAAACGGCAAGATTCTGCCGTCGGCGGCGGAAAACCTCGGCAAATGGATGTCGCAAAACTTTCTGCCCGAATGGGCGGCGGAATCGCTCGTCGAACTCTTCGAAAACGGCGATTTCGAGGAAATCAACGACAGATTTTTCAAGCCGCTGGCATTCGGCACGGGCGGTATGCGCGGTAGGACAATAGGGAAAAAATCGGCAAAGGCCGAGCTCGAGAAAATCTCGGCGCAGGGCACGCCCGAACACGCCGCAGTAGGCGCAAGCTATATGAACGACTTCAACGTAGCGCGCGCGACAATCGGTCTTTTCAAATACTGCAAATCGTATACCCAAGCCAACGGCGGCGGAACGCCCAAGCTTGCGGTCGCCTTCGACGTCCGCCACTTCTCGGCGCACTTCGCGCAACTGTGCGCGTCGGTCTGGCGCAAAATGGGCGGCGAAGTCTACCTTTTCGACGCGCCGCGCTCGACCCCGCAACTTTCGTTCACCGTCCGCAACCTCAAAACGACGGCGGGCATAGTGATTACCGCAAGCCACAACCCCTCGCACGACAACGGCTACAAGGTCTATTTCGGCGACGGCGCACAGGTCATCGCCCCCCACGCCGAAGGCATCGTGGCTGAAGTCAACAAGGTTGCGTGGAGCGAAGTTGGCGAATTTCTGGACATCAACCTCGACGGCGTAAAAGCCGTTCCGCAGTCGTCCGAAGACGCATACGTAAAGTCGATTGAAAACTGCGTCATCGACAAGGACGTGATGGCGGCGAACAAGCCCAAACTCGTCTACACATCGGTACACGGCACGGGTGCGGCACTCTGCCCATCGGTTATGCGCCACTTCGGGATAGAGCCGATTCTCGTCGACGAACAGATGAATATGGACCCGCGCTTCCCGACGGTAAAACAGCCCAACCCCGAATACGCCGAAACGCTTTCGATGGGCATCGCGAAAATGCTCGCAACAAACGCCGACTGCCTCATGGCGACCGACCCCGACGCCGACAGAATGGGCGTTGCAATCCGCACGAAAGACGGCGGCACGCGAATCCTCACGGGCAATATGATAGGCTCGCTGTTGGCGGAATACCGCGCAACGCAGATGAAGGCAAAGGGCATAATCGTAAAGCCCGAAAACTGCGCGCTCGTAAAGACATTCGTTACGACCCCGCTTCAGGACAAAATCGCGCACACGCACGGTTTGAAATGCGTCAACACCCTCACGGGCTTCAAGTGGATAGGCGGCAAACTGACAAAGTACGAAAACAAACTTGTCGCCGCGACAGGCTCGGACTGCACCGACAAGCCCTACGCCGAACGCGCAAGGCTGATGCAGGAACACAGCACGTTCTTCGTCTTCGGCGGAGAGGAAAGCTACGGCTACCTCGGCACAGACTCGGTGCGCGACAAAGACGCAAACGCCGCCGTAATTATGTTCTCGGAAATGCTCGCCTACCTCAAGGCGAACGGCAAAACCGTCGAAGAGTATCTCGACTCAATCTACCTGAAATGCGGCTACTATCTTGAAGACCTCAAGAGCATCTACCGCGAGGGCGCGGAGGGCGCGGCGCAAATCCAGTCGTTCCTCAAAACGCTCGACGAAAAGCCGCTTGCAGAAGTAGCGGGCGTAAGGGTGGCGAAGTCCGTAAACTTCGACAAGGACGAAATTTTCGACGCCGACGGCGAAAGAATCCCGCGCGAAAAGTTCTTCTTCTACACGCTCGAGAACGGCTACAGCTTCGCGGTGCGCGGCAGTGGCACCGAACCGAAAATCAAGTTCTACGCGTTCGCGGTCGAAAACGCCGACTCGACCGAACTGCTCGAAACGGCGAAAAACAAGGCGCGAACCGAGCTCGACAAGATGCTCGACGGGCTTGCCGAAATCTTCGAGAAAAGCACAAAACAAGCTTGAAAATAACGATATGCGATTTTACAAATGTCCTTCTTCACGGGGGACATTTTTTGTTTCCCGCAAACACCTTTACACGCACCAAAATGTACGAAAAAATAATACCGATTGTCGCACTTGCGACCGCACTCGCACACACCCTGCCCGCCCAACAAGCCGAACCGCTCTTTACCGACGAGTCGGCTGCGGCGTTCTTCGGCGCGTCGCCGAACTTGGCAACGGAATCGCGCAAATACGCAAAGGAGGCTCTCGAAGAATACAACGGCAAAAAATTCGCCGAAGCCTACGCAAAGCTCGTAGTGTCGAAATATTTTTCGAACCTCGCAAAATTCGGGAAAAACATCGAACCCGAAATCAGGGCGAAACTGCTCGCCTCGCCAGAGCTGCTCGACGACTTCGTGTCGGTGCTCTCGCCCGAAGACGACGCGGTAAAAGTCTACGACATCCTCGCGAACATCGCGAAATCGTCGCCCGAAAAGTTCGCAAAATATCCCAAGCTTGCAATCGCCGTGGCGGTCGTATTCGACGCGCCGCCCCCAAAAGACTGGCCGCACGGACAGGTTTCCGAAAAGCTCCTGCCGCGCAAACTGCCCGACCCCGTCGCGCGCTTCAACCAAATCGCGGATATGCGCGAGCGCGGAAAATTCCTGCTGCCCACGGAAAAGATGTCGATTGAAGAGCTGAAATACCTCGTGCCCTCGACCGCTACCGAAGACGACGCGCAGTGGGCGCAAAAAAGCGTATCGGTGAGCCTTTCGAACCTGCCCAAGCTCTACCCGTCGATAGCCTACGACCACGGCAGGCTCAACCGCAAACAGTTCGACTGGACGGGCGAAGACTACCGCCTAAAAACGATAAAAGCAAAAGGCGGAATCTGCGTCGACCAAGCCTACTATACGATGGAAGTGGCAAAGGCGCGCGGCGTGCCAGCGTTCATTCTGTCGGGCGCGGGCAGCGACGGCTTCCACGCGTGGGTGGCGTATATGCAGCGCCCCGGGGCGTGGAATTTTTCGGTTGGCAGATACGAAAACGCGCGCTTCGTGACTGGCAAAACCTACGACCCCCAGACGTGGAAGGACGCAACCGACCACGCCCTCGAATCGCTCAGGGAGGGCTTCCGCAACGGCGCAAAATACAAGCTTTCGGAAATCCACTGCGCGTTTGCCGAGGTCTTCGCCATGCGGGAAAATTTCGCCAAGGCACTGGTCTGCGCAAAGGCTGCGGTCGTCGCCGAGCCGCGCAACGCCGACGCTTGGAACAAAATCTTCGTATACCTCGAAAAGCTCGGGAAATCGGAGAGGGAAATTTGCCAGAACTACGAATTTGCCGTTAAGGCGTTCTCGAAGTACCCCGACACCGACGCGGAATTCAGGCGCAAACTCGCCGACCTCTACCGCAAGAACGGCGACATCTCGGCGGCGAAACGCCTGACGACCTCGATTATCCTCAAGACGAAAAACGCGCGTCCCGACATCGCAATGGAATTCGCCCGCAGAGAACTTGAAATCGACATTCAAGAAGGCACTGCGGAAAAACTGCTTACAACCTACAAAAGACTGTTGGGAACGTTCAAAAACGACTCCGCCGTCGCCATCGGCGGAATAACCATCCCGATAATCAACACCGTACTCAAAAGCGACAAGTACGCCGCCGCCAGAGACTTGATGAAAGCAACGCGCCAAGTTTTAAAGCCGTCGAAAGACAGCCTCATAAAACCGACCCTCGACGACATCGACCGACAGCTCGAAACAATCATTCCGAAAATCGAAGCGGATAAAAAGAAATCGGAATAATTGTTGCATATTTATTGCGTAATAATTATTATATCATTTTAGTATTTTTATTATTTTAATATTGAATTGTATGATAATGTATGCAATATGTCGCGGAAATATGAGCGACACAGGAAAATATATTAGGCGGACAATCTCGATTTCCCCGCGCGTAGACGAGATTCTGAGCGACGGTGCCGACAACGAATTCGGCGGCAATTTCAGTGCGTTTTTGGCGCACGTCGTGCTCGACTACGCGAAATGCAAAAACTGCTATTCGACAACGCCGCACGCATGCGAAATGTCGGGCAACGCAAAGCGCTGCAAAACGGCGCGGAGCAAAACCCCGCCGAAAAGCGGCGCGGTCGCAAACCCCGCAAGGTAAACGTGGCGCGTACGGCTCGTTCGGGCGATTATTTTCTTTCAAACAACACGTCGTTGCGCATACTGTCGGAAAAAGATGAACGACGATTGCAAATATTACATCAAGCTCTGCGCCATTCCCGAAATCGGGGCGGTAACGGCAATGCGCCTCATACGCCACTTCGGTTCGCCGCAGGCGGTGCTTGAAGCCGACAAATCGGAGCTGCTAAAGGTCGAGAAAATCGGCAACAAAACCGCCGACTCCATAATTTCGAACCGGAACAAAATAGACGTCGAAAAAATCGAAGCCCGAATGGACGCAATCGGCGCGCGCTACATCCACATCGGAAGCCCCGCCTACCCAAAACTTCTGCGCGAAATTCCCGACCCGCCCGTCGGTTTCTATATGTTGGGCGACTGCAATTTTTCGGCTCCGTGCATCTCGATAATCGGTTCGCGGAACTGCTCGGTCTACGGACAGCTTGTGGCGCGCAAATTCGCGGCGTCGTTCGTGAGGGCGGGCTTCAACGTAATAAGCGGAATGGCACGCGGGATAGACTCTTGCGCACACTACGGCGCGCTCGAGGCGGGCGGCAAAACGGCGGCGGTGCTCGGCTGCGGGGTCGACGTGCTCTATCCGCCCGAAAACGGAGACCTCTACAACAAACTCGTTTCGAACGGCGCGATAATCTCGGAATTTCCGCTCGGAACGCGCGCCGACAGGCAGAACTTCCCAATCCGCAACAGAATCGTGGCGGGGCTTAGCGTGGCGACGCTCGTAGTCGAATCGGACATCAAGGGCGGCAGTATGATTACCGCGCGGCTCGCGGGCGAACAGGGTCGCGAAGTTTTCGCAATCCCAGGCAGAATAGACCAGTCTTCAAGCCGCGGCTGCAACGCGCTAATCCGCGACGGCGTGCGCCTTGTCACCTGCCCCGAAGACATCATCGACGAACTCTCGTTCTCGCGGCAGCTAGAAATTTCGTTCGATTCCGACAAGCAGAAGACCCGCGCGGGGAAGTCTGAAAAACCGTCCGCAAAGCCCGCAATTTCGCTTTCTGGCGACGAAGCCGCCGTATACAAATGCTTCGAAAAAGTCGAAAATCTCGACGCCGACACAGCCGCGAACCTCTCGGGTCTTAGCGTGCAAAAATGCCTCGGCGCGCTGCTTATGCTCGAGATAAAAAAGGCGGTCGTAAAACAGGCGGGCGGAATCTGGACAAAGCGCATATAGGCAGCCGAAGCCGCGCCGATTCCGCCGATATATCAGCGCGAAAGCCACTCGAGAAGCAACGCCTCGCGCTCGCGCTCCGACAGCTTCCACGAATCGTCGAGCGCGCGCATACGCCGCGACAAATCGGACAGGCACAACGCGCTGAACACCGACAAATTGAAGCTTTGCGCAAAGCCCGACATCGGAAACGAAAACAGGAAATCGGCGTTCTCGTGCGCAACTTGGCTAAGTCCCGTAAGCTCAGTGCCTATCATCAGCGCAAGCGGTCGGTCGACGGGGACTTCCGAAATTCCGCCCACGCCTTCGCGCAAAGTCGACGCTACAATCGAATATCCGCGCGAACGCAAATCGGCTATGGCGCGGAGCGTGTTTTCCTCCGCCGCCTTGGAAACTATGTGCTTTTGCGCAATTCCGTTCTTCGGAACGACCGCCTCGGGACAGACGAACCGCCGAAGCGTCATCCACTTCGACGCGCCCATATCGACGCTCCCGCTAATCCGCGCAACGTACTTGTTCTCTATGAAAACGGCGTCCTGAATGCCGAATGCGTCGCAGTTGCGCAGCACCGCGGCGGCGTTGTGCGCCTGATAGATGTCCTCGAGCACGACGGTGATTTTGCGCGTGCGGTTCGCCGAGACGCGCAGCATTTTTTCGAAACGCTCGGGCGTGATTTTTTTCGAAAGCGACTCTATCTCGGCGTTCATTGTTCGTGGTTGGGGCGCGAACACACTCCCTCGTAGGGTTTGGGCGGATACGGTTTTTCGGCGTTTTCGCCGAGCATAAACTCGTCGCAAACCCGCAGCAGCGTGTCCATTCCGCGCGCACGGCGCATTTTGTAAAGGAACGCGCCGTCGGGGTCTACGTATGTGCCGACGAAATTCAGAAACTTTTTCAGCCGCGAATCGGCGTACTTCACCGCTCCGCCGCAGGCTTCGACATTCGAGCGCAGCGCGTCGACATACGCGCGCACGTCCGCAAGGGTCGGGACGAAAATTTCGCGCCCCGCAAGCGCGTCGGCAATCTGCCTGAAAATCCACGGGTTGCCCACGGCGTTCCTGCCGCACATAACCCCCGCACACCCCGTCGATTCGATGACCTCCACCGCCTTTCGCGCGTCGGTGATGTCGCCGTTTGCGATAATCGGAACGGCACACATTTTCACCGCACGGGCTATGTGCGAGTAGTCGGGCTGCCCGCGGTAGAGCTGCCTGACGGTGCGGGCGTGGATTGTTATGAAGTCGGGCTTTCCCTCCAAAACCGTGCCGAAGATTTCGTCGAAACGGTCGGCGGAATCAAAGCCCACGCGCATTTTCACGCTGAAGCAGCCGCCCCACTCCGAGCGCATAACGCGCATAATTTCGGCGATTTTCTTTGGGTCGCGCAGCAGCCCGCCGCCAACGTTTTTGCGGTAGATTTTCGGCGCGGGGCAGCCCAAGTTCAAATCGAGCTTTGTTATTTGCGGATATTTTTTAAGTTCGGCAATCGCCCGCGAAATGTACTCGGTATTCTCGCCGATAAACTGCGCGCAGACGCGCTCGGGATTCCACAAAACGGACTCGAGCACATGCGGCTCAAGCTCGAAAAACTCGTGAATGCGGAAATATTCGGCTATGTAGAAGTCGGGTGCGCCGCGCTCGGACACCGCCCGCATAAACCCCGCATCGGTTATGTCCTGCATCGGCGCGAGGAACGATACGCCCGAATCTCGGGAAAACGGAGCCGCACTCATCTGCAATCAGCAACCCTTGATTTTTCTGAACGCCTCGCCCATATCCGCCACGCTGTCGAGAACCTTGCGCGTTACGAAAATCGGGGCGTTTGCGCGGAGCGCGAGCGAAATAGTGTCGCTCGGTCTGCCGTCCACTTCGACAATCTTCGAACCGAGCTCGTTTTCCATCTCGATGTTGATGTGGGTAAAAAACGTGCCGTCGTCGACGTGGTAGATGACCGCGCTTTTCACCGTACAGTCGAGCGCGTCGAGCATCTGCGAGACAAATTCGAACGTCAGCGGACGCTCCGACTTGTAGCCCGAAAGCGCGCTCTGCAAAGCCATCCCGCGCGGTCTGTCTACGTAAATTACAAAAATCTTTCGGGAGGCGCGCAAAAAGACGGCATACCCGTAGGGGGACGGGCATATATCGAGTATTTCCGCTCTCAACAAATTGTCCATAGTGTGTGTATGCCGTCGGCAAAAACCGCGCCGAAAAGGGTTATCGGCAAATGCGCCTAATATGAAAGCGCGCGACGTGTGCCGTTAAAACAAAACTTTCGGTTCGGAACCCCGAAACCGAAAGATTGAAAGTGAAGCAAAACGGGAATCCGAATTACTTGGCGAGCTTGTTGGCTGCTTTTGCCAAGCGGCTCTTTGCACGCGCAACCTTGTTGGGGTGTACGATGCCGCTCTTTACGGCCTTGTCCATTGCCGAAGCGAGAGCCGCGCCGTTTTTCTTGAGCGATTCAAGATCCGTGCTTGCCGCGGCGTTCTTCGCCAGTGTCTTGATGCGGCTTGCGACCTTGCGGTTGCGGAGAGTGCGCGTTGCCGTTCTGCGGATGTCTTTTTTGGATGAATTATTGTTTGCCATATCAGTTTATTATGAAATTCTGCAAAATGTATATATTATGAATTAGAAGAAGAAATTGTATTTTGAGCAAAACGCAAGAAAAAATCTCGTTTTCGGTGTTTTTTTTATCTTTTGAACAATTTTGCGCCCGTCGGGGCGTTGTCGAATTTTACAAGTTCGCCGTTTTGCGTTTCGGATACGACCAAGCCGCCGTTCGGGGCGAAGGCGCAGTTGCTCGGATTGCGCCCGTCCAACGCGAGCACATCAACAACCCCGCCCTCGGGCGAAACGACCTTGACCGCCCCGCCGCCGAAAACGGCAACATACAAATTGCCGTCCGAACCGAACGCCATCCCGTCGGGACCGATGTCGCCGCCGACTTCGACCCACGGCGCGGCGTTGCTCCACTGGGCTGTTTCGGCGTCCCAATCGCCCCTCCAAAGCCTGTGCCTGTATGTCTCGGCAACGACAAGCGTCTTGCCGTCCTCCGAAAACGCCAAGCCGTTCGGGAAAAACTTATCGGTTATAACCTTCCGCGCAACGCCGTCCGCGCCCGCCGCGCAGACGTAGCCCGTCGGCTCTTTGCGCGAATTTCCGGGGCAGGTGAAGACGATGTTGCCCGCGCCGTCGAAAGCCAAATCGTTCGGATGCGCCAGAGTTTCTCCGCAAACGTTGTCGCAGAAAACCGAAACTTCGCCCGTGTCGGGGTCGAGAATCGAAACGTTGTCGTTTGCCGCGTCGCAAAACCAGATTTTGTCGGAAGAGTCCACGGCAATGCCGTTTGGCGCGCCGCCGTCGATGCGAAAGCGCGCAAGAGCCCCGTCGGTACCGAGCCGCGCCACGTTGCCGCCGTGAAGCTCCACAAACCAGAGATTTCCCTTGGAGTCGAACGCGGGCCCCTCGGGGAAATCGAGATTTTTCAGAATGACCTTTCCGCCCATAAAAGCTATTCAAGCGGAATTTTCAGCGCGTGGCAACAACCTTTTATGTAACCGTTCGAGAACAAATGCCCGAGCATCTGATAGCCGACTGTCGTGCCGCCGCCGAACTTCTTCTGGGTCTCGCCGTACATCGCGGGGGCGTGGTCGGAACGCAGCACGCCGTCGAAGCCGCAACGCGCGTAGTGCGCGAGCATATCGGCTACATAACCCTCCTGCGAGTCTATGAAAGTTTCGGTGAATTTGTATTTGTCGCCCGAAACGTCGCGGATGTGCACGAAGAAAACTTTGTTGCGGGCAATCCAGTCGGCGGAGACTTTTTTCACGTCGCACCCCATCAGCTTGAAATTCGCCTGACAGAACGTCGCGCCGAGATTTGGCGAATCGAATTTCGCAAAGATTTTTTCGTAGTCCTCGGGCGAAGAGAGAATGCGGGCGACGCCGCAAAGCGGGCTTATCGGCGGGTCGTCGGGGTGCAGCCCCATCTTCACGCCCGACTCTTCGGCGACGGGCAAAACCGCGTCGAGAAAATAGAAGAGATTTTCGCGCAATTTGGCTTCGTCGATGCGCAGCGGTTCGTCGACAAGCTTGTCCTTTAGGTCGGCGAAATCGAACGAGGTCGTAAGCGCGCCGCCGCGTTCTGGCTCGTCAACCCGCGAGCGGAACCAGCCAATCGAAGCCATCCAGTTCAGACACAAAAGGTTTATGCCGAGCCTGCCCATATTGCGGAGCATTTGGCGGTACTTTTCGATATGCTCGTCGCGGTTGGGCAAACCCAATTTTATCGGCGACATATCGAACTGGTCGCCCTCGAGCCCGTAGACTTTTATGCCGAACTTGCGGAAACGACCGACAACCGTTTCGAGCGCGTCGAAGTCGTACGGCGCGTTCAGCCCCGACAGGTCGGGAGCGGCTTTGGTGATTGCGTTGTTTATGCCCATCTGGCGCGCGAGCGAAAGAGCCGCTTCGTCGCCCGACGAGGGAAGCATCATTGATAATATCATCGTTAAATAAAGGTGTTGCACAGCCGCTTGATTGCGACGGATTAAACGCTAGCTTCGCCGATTTTTGCGCTTATTGCAAGCCCGTTATGTTCGATTTCAGGCAAACCGTTTACATGCAAAACGGACGTTTTCGCAATAAATAATTGACAAAAAGCGGAAACTCTGAAAAACTTCGCTTAATCGTTTCACCGCTTTTATGAAAAATACTAAAATATCGCTGTTTGCGCCGATTCTTGCGGCGTTTTTTGTGATGGGATACATCGATTTGGTCGGCATTTCCGCAAACCATATAAAGTCCGACTTCGGGCTGTCGGACACGATGACGAACCTGCTCGGCTCGCTTCTGTTCTTCTGGTTCTTGGTGCTCTCGGTGCCCACGGGTATGCTGATGAACAAATTCGGCAGACGCAGGACGGTCGCCCTGAGTGTCGTAATAACAACGCTCGCAATGCTCGTGCCGATTTTCGACTACTCGTTCGCCTCGATAATGCTTTCGTTTGCGCTATTGGGAATCGGCAACACGCTGCTGCAGGTATCGGTAAACCCGCTCATCGCCGACATCGTGCCGCACGACAAGCTCGCAAGCGCAATCACGCTCGGACAGTTCGTAAAGAGCATTGCGGCGTTCGCAACCCCCGTGCTCGTGCTTTTCTTCGCGCGCGAATTCGACAACTGGCGCATAATCTACCCCCTGCTCGCCGCGGTCTCGCTCATCCCGTCGATATGGCTTGCTTGTGTCAAAATCGACGAAAGCGCGCCCGCAAAAAATTCGTCGTTCGGCGAATGTTTTGCGCTGCTCAAAAACTCGGCGGTCGCGGTTTTGTTCTGCGGCATTTTGATACACGTGGGCATCGACGTGGGCGTAAACATAACCGCTCCGAAAATCCTCATCGACAGGGCGGGGCTGCCGCTCTCCGAAGCGGGCTACGCGACAAGCCTGTACTTCCTCTGCAAGACGCCTGCGGCGTTCGCGGGCGCGGTGGTTCTGGCGAAGATGAGCCCGCAGAAGTTTTTTGCGGCAAGCGTGGCGGTTATGCTCTCGGCGGTTGCCGCGCTGCTTTTCGTGTCCGACAAAACCGCGATATTCGTTTGCATCGCGCTGGCGGGCATAGGCAACGCAAACATATTTTCGGTGATATTCTCGCGCGCATTGCAGATTCTGCCCGAACGCAAAAACGAAATATCGGGACTGATGGTGATGGGCATCGCGGGCGGCGGAATCTTCCCGCTTCTGATGGGCATTTCGTCCGACCTGACCGGCTCGCAGACGGGCGCAATCGCGGTGATACTGCTGTGTGTTCTGTACCTCTGCTTCGTGGCGACAAAGCTCGGCGGAGGAGCGAAGCGGGCGTAAAAATTTTCCTAAAGACAAAAAAATGCAACGGAAGACGGCTTCGACGCGTCTTCCGTTTTCTTTGCCCCAATCAAGCGGCGACCGCCGACCACAAGCCGAACGTAAACCACGCGGCAAGAAAGACCATCATGGCGAATTTGAGAACCGACGAAAGCACCGAACCTACGAATGCGCCAACACCCGCCCGAGTTGCGGCTTCGAACGAAGCCCCGCCCATCCATTCGAAAAGCAGCGCGAAAACAAGGGGGGATAGGAAAATCCAGAAAAGCGGCGGCGGAATGAACATCCCCGCGATTACGCCCACAAACGCCCCGAGCACCCCGCGCCACGTAGCACCGAACTTTTTCGCGCCGAGCCACGTTGCGACGAAATCGACAAGCTGCGCCAAGACCGCGACGACAAGCGACGCCACAGCCAACCCCCACGATACGGGGAAGTCGGGCGCAAACACCTTAACGCAAAATATGCCCACTCCCGCCAACAGTGGCCCCGGGACGACGGGGATGAACGAGCCAACCGCCCCCACAATCAGCAAAATGTACACAAACGCCGTTATCGACCAAAGATATATCTGATTTTCCATTTAATGCTTGAAAAGAAAACGAATTTTAGATTTTATCGCCCAAAGTTATAGCTTATAAATTATGGAAAACAACGACAGCAAACTTTTGGAGATTCTTCAACAAGAAAAATTCCTCGCCTTTTTCGACTTCCGTAAAATCGGCGAAAACGGCGAAAGCGAATTGGACGGTCTCTGCAAAGTGGCGATTCCCCAAAACGTCGACAGCATAGACTACATCTGCCTGACATTCATTTTCGACACACCCAACGAAGCGGCAAGGGTTTTGGCAAAACGCATAATGGGCAAGCTCACGACGGAATCGTTCCGCCGCGCTGAACCCGCAGTCTACGCAGTTACGAGCGTTCCCGCAATTATGCGCCAGACCGAAAGCTATATCCACCAGCTCGACGTAATTTTCAAGGACAAGCTCACGGAAGACCAGAAGTCGATAATCAACAAGCTCGTCTTCACAATCCGCAACGCCGCGGGCTTGAACACCGAAGTGCCCCAGTGGTGGGACGAAACCGAAGCCCCCGCCCCCACCGAAGAGGAAAAGGCGAACTGGGCGGCGCGTATCAAGGCGTTCCTCGGAATCAAAAAATAGCGGCTTTCGCAATTTACCACACCGCCGTTTCAATAACTTGAAGCGGCTTTTTAATTACTGAAATTTATACGACAATGGAAATTTGGTTTCACCCCTCTAAAGAACTCACGACCCTCGTAAAAAACTGCGCCGAAGCGGCGGGAATGGACACCGACTTCGACCCGCAAATCCGCCCCGCCGACCCGCGTTTCGGCGACTTTCAGGCAAACGGCGTCCTCGCCTACGCCAAGGCGCGCAAACAAAACCCCCGCGCAACTGCGGAAAAGCTTGTCGAGGCAATCAAACAGTCGCCCGACTTCGACCCCGAATGCATAGCAATTTCGATTGCGGGCCCGGGGTTCATCAACTTCGCGCTCACGTCCAAATTCCTCGGCGCGTGGCTTGCCAAGTTCAAGGGCGAAAGCGAACTTAAATCGGCGGCGGGAAAATTCTTCAACGGCAAGAAAATGGTCATAGACTACCCATCGCCCAACACCGCAAAACAAATGCACGTCGGACACCTGCGCCCGATGGTCATCGGCGAAGCGGTCAAACGTCTGCTGAAATTCTGCGGCGCGGACATCATAACCGACAACCATATCGGCGACTGGGGCACGAATTTCGGCATACTCATCTACGGAATCAAAACCAACAATTACAAACTCGACGCCTCGAACGAAAATTCGCTCGAAGAGCTCGAGCAAATGTACAAACGCGGCAGCGCGCTCGTGAAAGACTCGAAGGAAGCCGCCGACGCAGCCCGCGAAGAACTTGTAAAGCTCCAGAACGGCGACCCCGAAAACGTCGCCCTCTGGAACGAAATCAACAAGGTAAGCACCGCCGCATTCGACCGCATGTACAAGCGCATGGGGCTTACAATCGACTGCACATTGGGCGAATCGTTCTACCGCGACAAAGTCGGACGTATCTATAAAGAGCTTACCGAAACGGGCATCGCCGAAGAGAATCAGGGCGCACTCGTCGTCTTTCTGCGCGAACACGACAGATTCAAAACCCAACCGTTCATCATCCGCAAAAGCGACGGCGCGTCGAACTACGCTTCGACCGACTTGGCTACCCTCCTCTACCGCGTTGAACACTTCGGCGCGGAAGAGGTCGTCTACGTGACAGACGGCAGGCAGCAGGACCACTTCCAGCAGCTCTTTATGACCGCAAAAAAGTGGTTCGACGCAAAGGGCTACAAACTCCCCGACTTGCGGCACGTCTGGTTCGGAACGATTCTCGGCGAAGACGGCAAGGCAATCAAGACAAAGAGCGGCGAACCAATCCGCCTGCGTATGCTGCTCGACGAATCCGTCGCACGAGCAAAGGCAATTGTCAAGGAAAAGAACCCCGACATTTCGGAGGACGAAGCCGACAAAATCGCAAGTACCGTCGGGGTTGCCGCCCTCCGTTACGCCGACTTGGTGCAGAACAGAACAAGCGACTACGTGTTCTCGTGGGACAAACTGCTTGCATTCGAAGGCAACACAGCCCCCTACCTGCTCTACGCCGCGGCGCGTATGCACTCGATTTTCCGCAAGGTCGGCGTTTCGCCCGACGCGCCGTTTGAAGCCGACGCCTCGCCGCTCGAGACCGAACGCGAAATCGCCCTCGCGCGCAAACTCGTGGCTCTGCCCGCAGTCTTCGAACAGACCCTTTCCGAATTGCGCCCGCACTACCTCTGCAACTACCTCTACGAGCTTGCGGGCACATTCTCGACGTTCTACAACGCCGACAAGGTTATCACCGACGACAAAGCCGTTATGGCGCGCCGCCTGATGCTCTGCTCCCGCACACTCAGAATCCTCGAAACGGGTCTGCGCCTGCTCGGAATAGAGCCGCTGACAAAGATGTAATTTTTGTTACCGACACTTTCGGCGCAACCGCGGTTGCGCCTTTTTTTGTAAAAACCCATTGACATAACGAATAAGAAAAGTATACAAAAACAAGAGCAGCAACGGTGTTTCAAACGTTTCGGAATCACCCGATATAAGTTCGAAATACCTAAGCCATTGCCGAAAGGCAATGCGAACTTACAAACAAAAGCGGCGAGTATAGTCGCCGCGAAGCATCACAAACAAAAACATACAAAAACAAGAGCAGCAACGGTGTTTCAAACGTTTCGGAATCACCCGATATAAGTTCGAAATACCTAAGCCATTGCCGAAAGGCAATGCGAACTTACAAACAAAAGCGGCGAGTATAGTCGCCGCGAAGCATCACAAACAAAAACATACAAAAACAAGAGCAGCAACGGTGTTTCAAACGTTTCG
>URJY01000006.1 GCA_900548275.1 uncultured Opitutales bacterium
GAGCCAGAAGTGGGCGGTATTGCCGCTCTTCTGGATTAGGCGCATACTTGCGTTTGCGTGGTCGGTGTAGCCCAAATCGTTCGAGCACGCGCCGACTACGTAGACGTATGTGCCCTGCACGCCCCTGCCCGAAATGTCGATGATTGCGGGCTTGTTCGGCGAAACGTTTATCGCGCCGTTGCCGTTTTTGCCGTCGGCGAAGCGGAACTTCATTTTGTTGAATTCGAAATCGCCTGCGGGCAGTTTTTTCATCGCGGTAAGACCGCCCTTTGTGCCGTCGAGCGGGATGTTCGCGTATTTGGAAATGTCAACGGTGTACGTGCCGTCCCACTTTGCGGGGACTTTCGCCTCGACGGTGATTGTCAACGGTTCGCCTTTTTTGCCGTCGACCGCGTAGGTTATGCGCTTGGAATACGTTGCGATTGCGCCGTTTTGCGAATAGAGCGCGTAGTCGTGCCCTGCGGGTTTGCCGTTGACGAGCAGGTTTCTGAAATACGTGCGGTTGTCGAGGACGTTGCGTTTGGAATCGCGCGCGAAGTTGCTTCGCAGGTGTATAGTTACGACGCCGTCGGCGGTCGGGATGACCGTCGCGCCCACCTTCGTCCATTTATCCGAAACGGCGGGTTTCGATGCGGAAACGTTCTTTTTCGCGTCGACTCCGAACCATTGTGCGTGTTGCACCCACGTTTTTTCGACTTTTGCGCCAATCGAAAGTTCGTCTTTTGCGGAAACCCAAAGTTCCGCTTGGTGCGTTTTAATTTCTTCGGCAACAAGCGATTGCGCAAACACGCAAACGGCGAAAAATGCGCCGACAATTCCCCCTGTCAGTGTAGCAAGTGTAGGTCTTTTCATAATAATACTCCGTGTGTAAGAAATGAACGCTACCCGATTGCCGCCCGTTATGCAATCCTTTTCTATTTCCGTCCGATTCCGCGCCGCAAATTTGGGCTTAAAATAGTGTTGCGCCTACCGATAATTGTGTTTCAATACACTGCAATTTTTTAGCTTATGAACGGAGTAAAAAGACCTGTTATATTGGTAATCAGAGACGGCTGGGGCGAAAACCACGACAGCTCGCTCGACAAATTCAACGCTGTAAAATTGGCGAATGCGCCGTTTTGCAAAATGCTCTCGAAAAAATGGCCGCGCACGGAAATTGCCGCCTGCGGGCTTCAGGTGGGTCTGCCCGAAGGCATTATGGGCAACAGTGAGGTCGGGCACCAGAACATCGGTGCGGGTCGCATCGTAGACCAGGAAATCGTCCGCATCGACAAGGGCTTCCAGACGGGTTCGGTTCTCGAAAGCCCCGTGCTCAAGCAGGTATTCGAAAAGCTCGACAACGGCGGCGCGCTCCACCTCTTCGGGCTTTGTTCCGACGCGGGCGTGCACTCAATGCTCCGCCACCTCTACAGCCTCCTGAAAATCTGCGCCGACAAAAAGTACGACAAGGTTTTCCTCCACGCGTTCACCGACGGGCGCGACACTCCCCCCACGAGCGGCTTGGGCTTCATCCGCGAGGTCGAAGGAAAGATGAAGGAATACGGGGTCGGCAAGGTCGCTTCGGTAATCGGCAGATTCTGGGCGATGGACAGAGACAAGCGTTGGGACAGAGTGGAAAAAGCGTACGACTGTCTCGTGGGCACGAAGGCGGAAGCCGCCGTTTCGAATGCCGAAGACGCGTTCAAGAACTACTACGAAAAGCCCGCCGCCGACAATATGCAGGGCGACGAATTTATCGTTCCCACTTGGATTGAGGAAAACGGCAAGCCCATCGGCAGAATCGCAGACGGCGACGCCGTAATTTTCTTCAACTTCCGCGGCGACCGTCCGCGCGAATTGACAAGCGCGTTCATCGACAAGGGTTTCGACGGTTTTGTCCGCTCGAAGACTCCCCAGACTTTCTTCGTTACGATGACGGAGTACAAAGTGGGTCTCTGCCCGAATGTGCTCTTCCCGAAGCCGCCCAAGATGGTAAACATTCTCGGCGAGTATGTTTCGAACAAGGGTCTTGCGCAGTTGCGTTGTGCCGAAACCGAAAAGTTTGCGCACGTAACGTTCTTCTTCAACGACTATCGCGAAGAGCCTTTCAGGGGCGAAGACCGCATTCTTATCGACTCGCCGCGCGACGTTCAGACCTACGACCAGAAGCCCGAAATGAGTGCTCCCGCCGTAGCCGACGCCGTTGTAAAGGCAATCGACGAGAATAAGTATGCCCTCATTGTCGTGAACTTTGCGAACGGCGATATGGTCGGGCACACGGGCAATTTGCCCGCCGCGGTCAAGGCTGTCGAAACCGTCGACAAGTGTGTCGAGAAGATTGCCAATGCCGCCGACAAGTTCGGTGCGGCGTTGGTTGTCACCGCCGACCACGGCAACAGCGACCAGCTCTTTGAGCCGTCGATAAACGAGCCGCACACGCGCCACACGATGAATCCCGTTGAGGTTGTCGTTTACGGCAAGGGTCTTGAAGGTTTGAAGATGCGCGCGGGCGGCACGCTCGGCGACATTGCCCCCACGGTTCTCCAGTTGATGGGCTTGAAAAAACCCGAAGAAATGACGGGAATATCCCTAATCACCCAATAGCAGGCTGCAGCCTGCACGGCTACGGAACTTCGTTCCTCTCTGTGATACTTCGGCGGCAACTATAGTTGCCGCCTTTTGTGTATAAGAACGCATTGAGCGGCGGAATGCCGCTCAATGGCTTTGTTGGATTGAACTTATTTAATGAAAAATGAATAATGAATAATGAATAATTGGGGCGCGAACGCGCCCTCGACTCTCGCAGGCGAATTTCTTTGCTTTAATCGCTCGCTTGAAGTTTGCAGATAGTTCGAGTTTTTCAGGACAACTGAAACGTCGGAACTTATATTGGAAAATTCCAATTCTTCAAGCCACCCACCGTAACAAGGTGAAACACCAGTGAGACAATAGGGTTTGCCCGCAAAGCGGTGCAAACCCCAATTATTCATTATTCATTATTCATTTTTCATTCTACAGCTCCTACCGTCGCGTGGGTTCTTTTGGCGTTATGAATGTACGCCAAAATTCATTCTACAGCTCCTATCGTCGCGATTCTTGTTGTTCTTTCAGCGTTTATCATAAACGCTGAAATTCATTCTTGTGCCGTTATAAATGTACGGCACAATTCATTCCACAGTTCCTACCGTCGCGCGGTGAGTTCGCCGCTATAAACGTACGGCGCAATTCACTCCGCTGTCGTCTCGGGGTGGAAATATTTTTGGAATGCCGCCTTTGCTATCGGGGCTGCCGTTTTGCCGCCGCCTACGTCCCCCGGTTCTTCGCCCTCGACCACAACGCTGATTGCAACTTCGGGCGCGTCGGCGGGCGCGAATGCAATCAGCCACGCAAGCGTGAGTTTCCGTCCGTTGACCGAAACCTGTGCCGTGCCCGACTTTGCCGCAACTTTTACGCCCCCGATTGCCGCGCGTCTGCACGTTCCGCGTTCGACCGCCGCGAGCATTCCCGCGACAATCGTATCGTACTGCGATTTTGTGAGCGGAATTTTTTCCGCCCCGTGGTATTTCGAATCGGTTATGCGGTTGGGGTCGTGTAGCATCGAAACTTTCGTGCGCGTTTCGCCCCTTGCGAACGACGCCGTAAACGCCGCAACCTGCAGCGGGGTAAAGAGCATATAGCCCTGTCCTATCGACGAATTTGCGGTATCGCCGTTTGTCCACGGACCGTCGTACTGGCGGCGTTTTTTCTTGAAGTCGGGCGTGGCGACAATCGTCCTGCGCCAAGAGTCCTCCTTTTTCAGCTCGATACCCGTGGACTCGCCGAAGCCGAAAGTTTTCGCCACGTCCGCGATTGTTTCGATGCCCGTATCAATGCCCGTTTCGTAGAAGTAGACGTTGCAGCTGTGCGCGAGCGCGCCTATCAAATCGAGGTTTCCGTGTCCGTAGCGGCTGTTGCACGGGAAGATTCGCGAGCCGACCCTGTAGCCGCCCGAGCACGTTTTTACGCTGTTTTCGTCGATTGCCCCCGACATCAGCCCAGCCGCCGCGGTTACGACTTTAAAGGTCGACCCCGGGGGGTAAAGCCCCGATGTCGCCCTGTTTAGCCACGCGCCGCGCTCGGTTATTTCGGCGTCGACTTTGTGCGTGATGTAGGGGGTCAGCGAGTTCGGGTCGTAGCTCGGGCGCGAGACGAGCGCAATTACCTCTCCCGTTTTTACGTCGAGCATAACCGCCGCGCCTTTGCGCTCGCCGAAAGCGTCTTCAATCGCCTGTTGGACTTCGATGTCGAGCGAAGTCTGCACGTCGCCGCCCTTTGTCGGCGGGATGTCAAGAACGTTTTCGTACTTGTAGCCCGCCAAATCTACAATCCAGATTTTCGCGCCGCTTTTGCCCGAAAGTTTTTCGTCGAAAGCCGACTCTATTCCCGACCGCCCTATCGTCGGTACAATGGCGTAGGTGCGCAGGTCGCCCCCCGGGATTTGCGAGATGTCGTCGTCGAAGTTGTTTGCCACGTAGCCGAGCGCGTGCGATGCGACATCGCCGTACGGATAGTAGCGCGACGTTCCCGTATAGATTTGAATGGGCGAATCCACGGGAATGCGTTCGGCAAGGATTGCGTGTTCGCGGGCGGTCAGATTCTTTACGAGCGGCAGGGGCAGAAGCTGTTTTTGGGCGAAGTGTTTGTTGTAGTCGGCAATGCCGAGTTTGTAGTCGGTGCCGAGAATTTCGTTTACCTGCCCGAGATACCGCCCGAGCACGTTCGAGCGCGCGTTTTCGGCGATTGCCGCGTAGTCGGGACGTTCCTTCGAATCGACGGTTCGCAGGCGTTCAAGCTCTATTTTTTTAAGTCTGAAATACTCCTCGCGGAACTCCTTTCGGATGTCGTTGAAGTAGACTACCGCCGAAAAAATCGGCGCGTTCGTTACGATAAGTTTGCCGTTGCGGTCGTAGATGTCGCCGCGCGTACCGGGTTCGATTACGCGGCGCATACTCTGGCGTTCGCCGCACTCCACGTAGTAGTCGTACAGATAAATCTGGCGGTATGCAAGCGCGCCGATTAGAAACAGAAAGGCAAACCCGAAAGCCCAGTAAAAAAACGGGATTCGCGGATTTTTCTTCGAATATACGTCATCGCCCTTCATCAGTCCTCTCCGTTAATGGACATCTGCCGTCCCGAAATGTTCGCGATTGACACGGGCAAAAGCACGGCGAACCGTCCCACGAAAAGCAGCGAAACCGCCGAAACGAACGCGTCAGCCGACACCCTCGCCACGTATTCGAAAAAGCCCGAAGAACCCGAGTAGAAAAATATCGAATAAAAGAACAGCAAAATTATGTTCAGAACCTCCGTAAGCGCCGTAATCGAGAACCAGTCGCACGCCCTGAATCTGAAGCGCATAGAGTGCACTGCGGCGGCTGCCGCCATCCACATAGCCGCCGTAAGCCCCGCGCGCACACCCGTTGTCGCCTCGCACAGAAAAGCCGACGCCGCCACGACCGCAAGCATGGGCAGGAAGTCGAGAAACAACGCCGCCGAAACGATGAAAATTGCGGGAACGGATATGTACAAAACGGGCGCAAGTTCCGAATTTACCGCCGACAGCACGTAAACGAAGCAGACGTTCACAAGCAGTACAATGTATATGCGCAAGTCGAACATCAGTCAATTTTAACCTGTGATACTGGGACGAGAACCGCAACCTCCCGCAGGGATGAAAGCGATTCGGGCAGATTCACCTTGCCCGATTTGAAAATGCCGTCGGGTTCGGGCACGAGCGATACCACTTCGCCTATCAGTATGCCCTCGGGAAATGTTCCCGCGAGCGACGAAGTTACAAGGCGCAGCGGCGACTTCGCGCTTGCCGAAAGGTCGGCGGGCGCGTCGAAAACCTCTCCGTGCGCCCCCTGTATCGAAAGCGAACCCGCCCCCTGATAGATTATCGGGCGTTCGTCGCCCTCGATATGCGCCGCCATTCTGAATTTGCGGCTGCTTGCAAGCTCGACGACCGAAGTGTACGAATCGACCTTGACGACGCGCCCGACAACGCCGCCGCCGCAAATGACGGCGTACCCCTCCCTTATTCCGTGGCGTTTGCCTTTGCGGATTGTGATGTGCTGCCACCACGCGCTGATGTCGCGCCGACAAACTCGGGCGACCTCCATCTTGAATTTTTCCTGCGACGGAAGATTGAGGACTTTCTCGAGCCGCGAAAGCCTGTCGCGCAGAATCTGGTTCTCGCGCATTTTCAGTTCGTAGGCGGAATTGAGCCGCGCCAAGTCGCGCCCCGCCTCGATTAGCTCGCGCTTCGAGTTCGACGACAAGCTCCAGAATTTCTCCAAATCGCCGAGCTGCGACGGAATCGCGTCGAGCGGCGCGCGGAACTCTTCGAACAACCCGCCTACCGAGTTTCTGAACGCCGTCGGCGCGAACAGGCACAAGAGAATTGCGGCGGCGAATACCGCCACATTCCGCAGTGCCGTGAATCTGCGCCAACGCATAGTTCGGGATTACGAAAAAATTACGAATTGTCTTTTGTCCAAAATTCGTAGTTTTGGAGAACCGCGCCCGTGCCGTTTACGACCGCCCGCAGGGGGTCGTCGGCAACAAAGCACGGCAGCTGTGTCTTTTCGGTTATACGCAGGTTGAGGTTGCGGATTAGCGCGCCGCCGCCCGCAAGGACTATGCCGCGGTTTACCAAGTCGCCGCTGAGTTCGGGCGGGATTTCGCCGAGAACTTCGTGGATGACGTTCGTAATCTGGTTGAAGGCGTCGGAAAGAGCCTCGCGGATTTCCTGCGACGAAACGTAGAGCGTTTTCGGAAGCCCCGAAACCGCGTCGCGCCCCTTGACCTCCCAAGTAAGCTCCTTGTCGAGCGGGAACGCCGAACCGATGTTTATCTTAATTTCCTCGGCTGTGCGCTCGCCTATGATGAGGTTGTAGGCGCGCTTCATATACTGGACAATGCAGTTGTCGAACTCGTCGCCGCCGATTCTTATGCTGCGCGACTTTACGATGTTCGAAAGCGAAATCACCGCAACTTCGGTAGTGCCGCCGCCGATGTCTACAATCATACTCGCGTTCGGCTCTTCGATGGGAAGCCCAACGCCGATTGCCGCCATAAGCGGTTCCTCCTTGATACACACCGAGCGCGCGCCCGCGTGGATTGCCGACTCCTGCACGGCGCGGCGTTCAACTTCGGTAATGCCCGAGGGCACAGCCACCACAACGCGCGGCTGGATAAAGCTGTACTGCTTCGAGGCTTTTTCGATGAAATAGCTGAGCATCATTTCGGTAATTTCGAAGTCGGCGATGACGCCCACTTTCATCGGGCGGATTGCCGTGATGTTTCCGGGGGTTTTGCCGAGCATTTTCTTCGCCTTTTCGCCGACCGCCACAACCTTTTTCGTGTTGTTGTAGACTGCCAC
The DNA here is from genome assembly GCA_900548275.1 of uncultured Opitutales bacterium. GTDB lineage: Bacteria > Verrucomicrobiota > Verrucomicrobiia > Opitutales > Intestinicryptomonadaceae > Merdousia. Next base: position 7,403 of record URJY01000006.1, read on the forward strand.
AACGCTCGGTTCGCTCATTACAACCCCCGAGTCCTTAACGTACACGAGCGTGTTTGCCGTGCCGAGGTCGATACCGATGTCGTTCGAAAGAAAACCCTTGATCATTGACATAAAATTTCCGATTTTTTGCGATTGATATTAAGCTTTGCGGGACTGGATTTTTCGACTTTCCAAACCAACCCCCAATCCGATTAAATAAATAAATCGTTCTTCTCCGCCCGATTGTCAACATTTATTACTATGAAAACCCTTTCGAAAACGCTTATTTTACTGTTATTTTTCGCGCAATATGCCGCCGCCGCCGTCGTCGGATTTTCAGTAGAGCCGCAGACTGCCGAAATATCGGCGGAAAAGCCCGCGCAGATAACCCTGAAACTGTCGGTAAAAGACGGTTGGCACATCTACGGAAAATCGGCGCAGACGGGATCGCCGACGGTGTTCGATTTTTCGCTGCCGAAGGACTTCCGCCTCGACTCGCTCGAATGGCAGCCCGAAAAGACGTTCGAATTTATGGGCGCGAAGTTCGGCGGCTACGACGGCGAGGTTCTTGTTAAGGCGAAAATCTCCGCCTCCGAAAACGTCGATGTGCCGAAAAACTTTTCGGCAAAAGTCTCGGCGAGCTGGCTTGCGTGTTCCGACACCTGCGTACCCGAGAGCGCGTCGGCGGGCTTCGAACTGCTGCAGATTCCCGCAGAAAAACCGTCCGCGCCGTCGCCCGAAATATCGGAATCGGACGGCGCAAAGGCGGGCTTTTTCGCCGTTCTCGCCGCCGCGTTTCTGGGCGGGTTGATACTCAATTTGATGCCGTGCGTCTTTCCCGTCTTGGGGATAAAGATAATCTCGTTTGCAAAGTCCGCCAACGGCTCGCGCTCGGCTGCCGTTCTGAATGCGCTGTGCTACGCGGGCGGAATTGTCGCGACGTTTCTGCTTCTGGCTGCCGTTTTGCTCGGGCTGCGCTCGGGCGGCGAAAGTCTTGGATGGGGCTTCCAGTTGCAGAACCCGATTTTTTCGTCGCTTATGGCATTGCTGTTTTTCGCGATGGCTCTGAGCTTTGCGGGGGTTTTCGAAATCGGCGCGGGGCTGACGGGCTTTGCGGGACTCGGCGGGCGCGTGGCGAACAAGTACGCGCAGGCGGCTCTCTCGGGCGCACTGGCGGTTCTTGTGGCAAGCCCCTGCACCGCGCCGTTTATGGGAAGCGCGCTCGGGGTCGCGCTGTCGGGCGGCGTCTCGGCGTGGGAATCGCTTGCGGTTTTCGTGTTTCTCGGGTTGGGGATGGCGTCGCCGTACGTAGTTTTGTCGGCAATGCCCAACGCGAAAAAATATCTGCCGAAAGCGGGCGCGTGGATGGAAAGGCTCAAGCAGATTCTATCGATTCCGCTTTTCGCAACGGTAGCGTGGCTCGTGTGGCTCTACGGCAGACAGACGGAATCGCTCGGATACATTCTCGCGGCGTTGTTCGTATTGGCGGCGGGGCTTCGGGTATACGGAGTATGCGCGCAACCCCACAGACAGAGGACTACAAGGCGTTCCGCGATAGTCGCCGCACTCCTTGCGGTTGCCGTTGCAATAGGTTTGTGTGTTGCGGGAACGCGCGGAGACAATACCGCCGCCGCGCCCGCCGAAAACGCGTGGAGTGCCGAAAAAGTCGCTCGCCTGCGGGCTGAGGGCAAAAGCGTGTACGTCGATTTCACTGCGGCGTGGTGCCTTACCTGCCAGTACAACAAGACCGTTCTGCGCTCGCCGAAAATCGAAAGGCTCTTCGCCGAAAGGGGCGTAAAAATGCTCGTCGCCGACTGGACTAACAAGGACGAAACGATAGCACGGGAACTCGAAAAATACGGACGCGCGGGCGTGCCGCTGAACCTGCTGTTTCCGCCGAAAGGGGAAGCTGCGGTTCTGCCCGCAGTGCTGACGGAACAGGCGGTCATCGAAGCGGTTGACAAAATCAAATAAAAGTCCATATTGGTTCGCCTGTATTTATGAAAATAGAGCAACCAAAATTTCTCGACTTCAAAACGGCGCGGAAAATCGCCGACAAATTTTCGACTCCGTGCTATGTGTACGACGAAGCGTCCCTGATTGCGCAGGCGAAAGCCGCCCTCGCGTTCCCCAACGCGTTCGGTCTCACCGTAAGATACGCAATGAAGGCCTCGTCGAACGCGGCAATTCTCAAGCTTTTCGATTCGCTCGGGCTGCATATAGACGCCTCGAGCGCGTACGAAGTCGAACGCGCAATCCGCGCGGGAATAAAGCCCGACCACATCTCGCTTTCGTCGCAACAACTGCCGAAAAACCTCAAGGAAATAGTGAAGTCGGGCGTGCTCTACAACGCGTGTTCGCTGTTGCAGCTCGAAGCGTTCGGGAAAGTCGCGAGCGGCGGAAAAGTCGGCGTGCGCATAAACCCCGGTCTCGGCTCGGGCGGAACGCAGCGCACCAACGTGGGCGGCCCCGCCTCGTCGTTCGGCATTTGGTACGAATACATCCCGCAAATCAAGGCGGTCGCGAAAAAGTACGGGCTGAAAATCGTGCGCATACACACGCACATCGGCTCGGGTTCCGACCCGCTCGTCTGGCAGAAAGTCGCAAAGATGAGCATCGACACGGTGGCACAATTCGAAGACGTGGAAACGCTCGATATGGGCGGCGGCTTCAAGGTCGGACGCGTCGCGGGCGAGAAATCGACGGACCTGCAGAAAATCGGCAAGCCCGTCGCAAAGCTCGTCGCCGACTTCGCCAAGAAAACGGGCAGAAAGCTGCGCTTCGAAATCGAACCGGGGACATTCCTGCTCGCAAACTGCGCCGCTGTTCTCGCGACCGTTCAGGATATGTGCGACACTGGCAGGGGCGGATACAAATTCCTCAAGCTCGATTCGGGTATGACCGACGTTCTGCGCCCCTCGATTTACGGCGCGCAACACCCCATTTCGATTCTCTCGGCAAAGCCCGAAAAGAAGACCGAAAAGTACATCGTCGTAGGGCACTGCTGCGAAAGCGGCGACATCCTCACCCCCGCCGCGGGCGACCCCGAAGCCCTCGCCCCCCGCGCCATGCAAAAGGCGAACATCGGCGACCTGTGCGTCGTAGGCGGTTCGGGAGCGTACTGCAGCTCGATGAGCCCCTCGAACTACAACTCGTACCCCGCTTCGCCCGAAGTTCTGCTGCGAAGGAACGGCTCGCTTAAGCTCATCCGCCGCCGACAGAGCCTCGACCAAATCCTCGAAAACGAGCTATGATTGCCGCCGAAGCACAGCTGCGCGTGCGCTTTGCCGAAACCGACGCGATGGGCGTTGTCTACCACGCAAACTACCTGCCGTGGTGCGAAGTTGGCAGGCTCAACCTCATCAAGTCGATAGGGCTTAGCTACAAAAAAATGAACGACGACGGCTACCATCTGCCCGTCGTCGAAGCGCATTTGAACTACAAACACCCCGCAAAATTCGACGACCTCGTAACAATCAGGGCGTCGATAAAGGAGCGTCCCACAGTCAAGGTGAAGGTGGAATACGAAATTCTCGCCAACGGCAGACTGCTCGCAACGGGGCACACAATGCACGTGTTCGTAAATATGCTCGGGCAGCCCGTGCGCCCGCCCAAGGACGTGCTCGACACCCTGCTCGAGGCGTTCGACAAGTAATGAAATACGCCGCATACATCGCAATGGTTCTGTGCTGCCTCTTCGCGGGATTCTCGGCGAGAAGCGCGAACATACTCGTGCGCGCAACCCACGCGGACGAATCGGAACAGGCGACCACTGCAATGCACCTGCGCGACACGGGCGAATACAAATACAACCCCCATGGCCCGCACGGCCCCACCCTCTACTACTGGGCGGACGCGCTCGCAATGCCCGACTCCGCCAAACTTTCAATCGCCGACTTCCGCAGGGCGATGACGCCCATTGCCGTGCTCGTGCTCGCGGGGCTGATTCTCTCGGGCAGATACGTCGGGCGCGGCGCGGCTTGGGCTGCGGCGGCGTGCTTTGCGATGTCGGCGACGGCGCAGATATACTCGGGCTACTTCGTCCACGAAATAATATTTGCGCTCGCGGTTTTTCTGACGGCACTTGCAGTGTGGCGGTTCGCGTGTTCGCCGTCTGTCGGCGCGGCGGCTCTGGCGGGCGCGCTTGCGGCTCTGGCGCAGGCGACTAAAGAGACCGCGCCGATTTCCTTCGCCGCCGTCGCGCTCTCACTCGGCGTATGCGCGGCGTTCGAAGAACACATCCGCAACAACCTAAAACACGCCTTTTTCACGCGCAGCTTTTTCAAATACGCGGCGGGCTTTGCGCTTGCGTTCGCGGCGGTCTTCTGCGCGTTCTACTCGTCGTTCGGCTCGAACTGGAGCGGAATCGCCGACGCGGTGAAATCGTACGGACACTTTTTCGAAAAGTCGGTCAACCCCGCGTTCGAGTCGGGCTGGACATACTACCTGCAACTGCTGACGCTTCAAAAATCGGAGGGCGCGCGTTTCGGCGAACTGCCGCTTGCCCTGCTCGCTCTGGCGGGGCTTGTCTTTGCAGTCGTCGGAATGAAAAAATCGGCGTGGCGTTGCACGTTTGCGGTTTTCGCATTTTGCAACGCGTTTTTTGCGGTCGCCGCGCTCTCGCTCATAACCTACAAAACGCCGTGGCTTCTGCTTTCGCCGACGGTCTTTCTCTGCTCTGCGGCGGGCTTCGGCGCGGCGGAAATGCTTCGGCGCAAAAATATTTTCGCGTGGATTGCGGCGGTTGCGGTACTGGTTGCACTCGGATTCTGGCAATTCAAACTTTCGCAAAACGCAACCCTGCGCTATGCAAGCGACCCCCGCAACCCGTTCATATACTCGCATACCGTGCGCGACTACTCGAACCTCGTAAGGCGCATCAACGAAGCCGCCGCATTTTCGGAATACAAAGCCGACATTCCCGTTGCGTTCGTAATGGAGAACTCCCCGTGGCCCGCGCCGTTCGACCTGCGCAAATTCCGCAATGCGGGCTTCTGGAGCGGCGGACAAATCCCCGAAAACATCGGCATATTCGAAGTGGTCGTCTGCGACACGCCGACGGCTGAATCCGTAAAAAAACGGCTTTCGCCCGACGCCTACGAATCGGAATTTTACGGTCTGAGGAAAAATCTGGTTCTGACCGTTTTTATAAAAAGGGAATTATTCGATAAAATCACAAAGGCTTCCGACAAATGAAAATTCTGAAAATATTTTTTGTTGCAATCGGCGGACTGCTCGCGCTCGCGGCGGCGGCGGTTTGCGTGCTGCTTTTCAACTCGGGCATCCAGACGAAAATAGCAAATTCGGTCTACCCCGACTTCTCGGCGGAATCGGTTTCAATCGGGCTTACGGGCGCGCAGATAAAAAAACCCGCGCTCAAAAACGCATTCTCGGCGGATTCCGTCGAGCTGCAATACTCGCTTTCCGCCCTGCTCTCACACCGTATCAAAGTGGACTCGGCGAAAATCTCGGGCGCGAAAATTTCGACGGCAAAAGCCGAAAAGACGGCGGCAGCCGCGCAACCCGCAGAAGACGCGCAAGCCGCAAAACAAGGCGCAGACGCCCCAGCCGCCCGCCCCGCCAAGGCGCAGGCTTCGGCAAAGAGCGAAGCAAAGAAATTCGAATTTCCGTGGACGGTCGAAGTAGGCTCGCTCGAGGCCGATGCCGACATCGACGGCAAAAAATTCGAGGCTTCGGCGAAAAACGTCTTCGTCGAAAAAAATCTGAAACCGCGTTCGGGGCACATCAAGATTTCGACCGACGGCGCGTCCGTGGAAGCGTCCGTCGAGACGAAGGGAAAGCTGCGCGAAATAAAGGCGGTAGCCGCCGCCGACAACGCAAAACCCCTGCAACTGGCGGTGTCCGCGCCGCTCGACTACTCATCGTTTTCGGCGGAAACGCGCATAGACGCGGACGACGCGCTTGCGGCCAAATTCGCGCCGCCGTCGATTGTCCTGCCCAAGTTTTCGCTCGCGCTCTACGCAAAAGCCAAGAGCGACGCAAAGCTTGAAAACGCCGAGCTTGAAATTGTCGGCGACTCGAAGATTTCGGGGCTTGAAAAATACTCGGAACAGCTGAAAGTTCTCGGCGAAATCGGCGTGCAACTGCGCGTCTCAGCCGAAAAGCGCGGCGAAAAAATCTCGCTCAAAAAGCTCGAAGCCAACTTTTCGGAAAGCGGAACTTCGGTGCTCGGGCTGTCCGCAAAGCCGTTCGAAGCAGCCTCGGCGAAAGAGCTTGAAAAGGCGGAAATCGCGGGAGTCGTCAAAATTCCGCCGCGTCTGGTAAACGCGTTCGCAAAGGGCTTGACTCTCGAATCCGACGACATCGCGGGCAAATTCTCCGTTCGCAAGGCGGGCGAAAACTTCGCAATTTCAACGACCGCCCCGTTCTCGCTTACGCGCGCGACGTTCAAAAAAGGCGGCGAAATTCTCGCATCGAACCTGAACCTGTTCGCAAACGCCGCGGTTGTCGCGGGAAGACAGACGGACGCAAAAATATCGCTCGAGCTTGCCGACTCGAAAAGCTCGAAGCTCGTCCTCGCGCTCGACGCAAAATACGCCGACGGCGCGGCAAGCGGAACGCTCGAACTCGACGGCTCGCTCAACCCGATTGTCAAGAACGTTCCGTCGATGTCGGCGGTGTCGTCGCTCGACCTTTCGGCGAAATCGAACGCGGCGTTCGGATACGCAAAAACAAAGGCGGTTCTGAAATCTTTCAATCTGACCGTTTCGACCGCCGACGGCAAAAAAGCCGCCGACATCTCCGCGCTCTCGGAGATTGAATACGATACGGCAAGCGGCTCGATTTCCGCAGCCTCGCCGAAGCTCCTGCTTGTAGACGCGCCCGAATTTCCGCTCGCGCTCGTGCGCCCTTTCGCGCCCGAAATCGACGCGGCAAGGGCGTCGGCTCGCGCGGAAATTTCGTCGCCCCGCAAGAACGTCTACGAACTGGATTCCGCGCTTTCGGTATACGCGCTCTCGTACAAAAAGGACGGCAAATATCTGCTGCGCGGGCTGTCGGTCGACATCGCGCCGAAAGGCTCGTTCGACGGCGCAACCGCAAAACTCGAAATTCCCGAAGGCACAATCGGAGAGGGTTCGACAAAGTTCTGCACGTTCAAGACATCGGCGGCGTACGACACGAAAGGCAAAACCGCGCCGACTGCGAAGATTTCGGCGACAACCGCCCTCGCCCCGATTTTCAACCAACCCGCGCTGCTCAAATTTTCGAACATCTCGCGCGGCACGGCGGACATTTCGGCGGTCTACGAAAACGGCGGGGCGAAAGCCGACATTGCGGTTCACTCGCTCGCGACGCGCACGGCAAACAACGTGCTCGATACCGTGAAAATTTCGGCGTCAACGGATATGAAAAACCTCGCCGCCAAGGTCGAAATCAAGACGACTTCGGGCGAAACGCGCGCTTCGGCGGACGTAAAAAATGCCGACGTGTTGGAGGTAAAGCTCGACGCGCCATCCGTCGTTGTCGAAGACGTGCTCGCGCTTGCGGGGGCGTTCTCCAACCCGAACTATACCGAAGAATCGGCGCAGGCGACTTCGGCTTCGGGCGGCAAAAAACGCCCGATTGCCCGCCCCTCGCTCGACGCGCTTTCCGAATCGAAAACGTCCGCCGCCGACTCAATCGCAAAGAAAGACGCAAAGGCGTTCTGGTATTTCGGCAAAAACGTTTCCGTGGACGTTTCGGCGGGCTACGTGGTGTCGAAAGGCAAGACGCTTCTCGAAAAATTCGCCGCAAGCGCGACGGCGACGGAATCGGCGCTTACGCTCGAAAAATTCTCGGGGCAGCTGCTCGGCGCAAGCTTCGACGGCTCGGCAAATGCGGACTTCGACGCAAAGCGCGAAATCCCCTACAGGCTCGAAAAAACGGGCTTTATGCTGACCGCGTTGCAGGCGGCGAACATCTTCGACAACAAAAAGCTTCCGCCCGTGGAGGGCGTATTCAGCGCGAATTTCTCGGTCGAGGGCGCGGGCAACAACGTCCAGCACCTTTTGCAATACGCGACAGGTTCGGCGACGGTGCAGTCCGACGGCGGCGGGAAAATCCGCGTGCTCGACAAAAATTCGGCGGCGGGCGCGGGCGCGTCGGTCGTCGGCAACGCGCTCTCCATCGCGGGGCAGCTTCTCAACAACAGGGTGAAGGAGCTGGGCGGAATCGGCGAACTTGTCTCGATGCTTGCGGAAATAGACTACAACCGCGCGGTGGTCAAACTTTCGCGCAACAGCAAAGACTACAACTACAACATCGACCTCGTCGAAATGAAAACCGATTCGCTCATATTCAGCTCGAAATCGGGCGCGATTCTCTTCGACCCGACGGTCGATTTCAAGGAGCAGAAGCTCGACATCCCGATTGTGATATATATGTCGAAAACCTCGCGCGGGCTTTTCCAGAAAATCGGTTTCGGCAACTCGCCCGCCGACGTCGAGGGCTACTATACGGGCCCCGAATTCAGGGTTTCGGGCACGGTTTCGCAACCGTCGAACAACCTGTTTGAAGTTCTGACATCCACAAAGGGCGCGGTGGGCAATGCCGTCGGCAACGCCATCGAAAAGCTCAACATTTTCAAACGCAAATGAAAAAGACAACCAAGACAATTCTGAAGAAAAAAGGCGTCGAAAAAATCGCGATGCTGACAGCCTACGACGCGCCGTTCGCCGCGCTCGCCGACGCCGCCGACGTCGACATAATTCTGATAGGTGATTCCGTCGGCAACACCGTTCTCGGATACCAAAACACAGTCCCCGTTACAATCGACGACATGGCGCACCACACCGCCGCCGTCGCCCGCGCAAAGCCGAACGCGCTGATTGTTGCAGACCTGCCGTTCGCAAGCGCGCACCACAATTTCGACAGGCTGCTCGACGACTGCGTACGCCTCGTACGATGCGGCGCGGACGCCGTGAAAATAGAGGGCGGCGCGGATATGGCTGAAAAAATTTCGCGTTTGACAAAGGCGGGAATCGCCGTAATGGGGCACATCGGGCTTGAGCCGCAACAGGTGCTAAAGCTCGGCGGATACAGAAAATTCGGCAAAACGGAAGCCGAAAAAGCCGCAATTTTAGCCGACGCAAAGGCACTCGAAGCCGCGGGCGTGTTCGTTGTGCTGATGGAAATGACCGACGCCGAATGCGCGAAAGCCGTTACCGAAGCCGTCTCCGTGCCGACAATCGGAATCGGCGCGGGCGCGGACTGCGACGGTCAGGTGCTCGTGCTCGCCGACGTTATCGGCTTCTCGGAAAATCCGCCCTCTTTCGCAAAACGCTACGCAAACGTCGCCGAAATCGTCAAGAACGCGTTCTCGGAATTCGTCGCCGACGTGCGCAACGGACGTTTCCCCGAAAAGCGATGAAAAAGTACGAAGTCAGAAAATCGGCAATCCACGGCAACGGCGTTTTCGCGGCGCAGGACATCGCGGAGGGCGAGTGGATTGTCGACTACCTCGGCGAGAAAATCGACAAGGAGGAGTCGAACCGCCGCGGCTTGGCTACGGAGGAGGCCGCAAAGGAAAGCGGCGGCGGCGCGGTGTACATCTTCGAGCTTGACGACAAGTTCGACATCGACGGAAATTTCGAATACAACGACGCGCGCTTCATAAACCACGCCTGCCGCACAAATTGCGAGGCGGTCTGCGAAGACGGGAAAATCCGCTTCTACGCCACGCGCGACATCCAAAAGGGCGAGGAAATTCTCTACAACTACGGCTACGCGCTCGAGCACTTTCTCGACCACCCGTGCCGCTGCGGATTCCCCGAATGCGTCGGCTACATCGTGGCGGTCGAAGACAGGCTGAAACTCCGCAAACTTTTGAAGGGAAGACGCCCAAAAAAACGTTGACGAAAAAGGCTCTTCCGCGACAATGTCCCCTTCACTATGAGAAGACACATACTATTAACTATTGGGGCAATCGCTTTAACATCCGCCGCATCACTTGCGGGTGCGGAAAAATACAAATCGATATCGGGCATTTATCCGCACCTTTCGATGTGGAACAGCGAGGGCGAATGCGGCACGGGCGCGGTAGTTCCGTGGGCAGACAAGCTCTGGGCGGTAACATACGGGCCGCACGTAGTGTTCGAGTCCGACGACAGGCTCTACGAAATCGGCAAAAACCTCGACCGCACAATCCGTCCCGAATCGCTCGGCGGAACGCACGCAAACAGGCTCGTGCACGAAGCCTCGAAGCAGCTTGTGATAGGCTGTTATTTCATCGACGAAAAGGGCAACGTGCGCGCAATCGACCGCAGAAAAATGGCGGGCAGGCTCACGGGTACGGCGCGCTCGCAGTCGGACGACAAAAACAAGGTCTTCTTCGCCACGATGGAAGAGGGTCTTTACGAAGTCGACGTCAACACGCTCGACGTGCGCGAAATCATCCGCGACGGCAACCTGAAGCCCTACCTCGACAACGCAGACGGCAAAAAGCCGAAAAGCTCGAAGCTCCACGGCTACCACGGCAAGGGATTCTACGCGGGCTTCGGCAAGCTGTTCTACTCGAACAACGGCGTACACCACAAGGACGTAGACAAAGACCCGACGCTGAAGTCGGGCGCGCTCGCAAGCTGGTCGCCGAACGACAAGGACTGGACGCCCATCCGCATCTGCCAGTTTACGGAAATCACGGGCAAAGACGGAATCAAGGGCAGTTCCGCGCCCGACAAAACGCCGCTCTGGTCGCTCGGCTTCGACGCGAAATCGGTAATTTTAATGCTCTGCGAAAACGGCAAATGGCTCTCGTACCGCCTGCCCAAAGCATCGCACTCGTACGACGGCTCGCACGGCTGGAACACCGAATGGCCGCGCATCCGAGACATCGGCGAAGACGATTTTCTGATGACAATGCACGGCGCGTTCTGGAAGTTCCCGCCGAACTTCGACTCGGAACACGCAAAGGGAATCAGAATGCGCTCGAACTATCTGAAGGTCGTCGGCGACTTCTGCAAATGGAACGGGAAAATCGTCCTCGGCTGCGACGACTCGGCGCAAAAGGAATTCTATAACCTACGCCCGATGAAGGCGGAAAACTGCTCGCCCGAAAAGTCGAACTCGAACCTCGTCTTCCTCGCGCCCGAACAGCTCGACGGGCTCGGTACGCCTATCGGACGCGGCAGCGTGTTCCTGCGCGAAGACGCCGTCCGCGGAACGCTCTCCGAACCCATGCTCGTAGGCGGCTTCGAAAAGCGCGTTCTGACGCTCTCGTGCGACAACAAAAAGCCCGTCAAAGTGGGCGTAATCTCTATTTCCGCAAGCGGCAAAAAGACCGCAAGGACCGTCGAAATTTCGGCGAACGCCCCCAAGTTCGAAACGCTCGACGATTCCGCCGAATGGGTACAAATAGAGGCACTCGAAGACGTATACAACTTCACCGCCCATTTCGACCTCGCCGCGCCCGAAAAACGCGGTCTGCGCGCGTCCGCCGACTTCAACGGAATCGCGCGAATCGAAGACGGGGCGGACTCCGTGGCGTTGATGCGTTCGACCGCCGACAAGACCCTCGCCGTCGTCGCGCTCCGCAGGAACAAAAGCGGCGGCTTCGACGAAATCGGCACGTACGCGCTCGACACGAATCTCAATCTCAAAGCCGCAAAGCTCGATTCCAAAACCGCTGCCGACGTGCGCTCCACGATGATTAAGCCCGAAGGCGTAAGTTTCGACAAAGGCTCTGTGCTCGTCGTCGAAGACGGCAAACGCTACAGGCTACCGCTCGACAGGCGTTTTCTGAACGCGCCCGTCCGCGCAAGAGTCGCGCGCGAAGTGGCAACCGAACGCGACCTGTTCAACTGCGGCGGAACATTCTACGAACTGCCCGCGCGCAACGCGCAGGGAATGGCGAAAATCCGCCCCATCGCCTCGCACCCGTTCGCAGTATTCGACTACGCCTCGTTCTGCGGTCTGATGTTCATTAGCGGTATGTCCGACACTGCCGCCGCCGAAAACAACCCGCACGTCATAGTTTCCGACGACGGTAAATTCTCGCTCTGGGCGGGCTCGATAGACGACCTCTGGAAGCTCGGCAAACCCGTGGGCGAAGGCTGCGCGTGGCAGAACCAGCCCGTCGAAAACGGCTCGGTTTCCGACCCGTTCCTGCTGACGGGCTACGACAAAAAGACGCTGAAAATCTCGTCCGAAAAGGATGTCAAAATCGCGGTGGAAATCGACGTGGACGGCACTGGGCTCTGGCTCGAATACGGCGTTGTCGACGTAAAGGGCGGCGCGCTTTTCGAAAAGCTTATGCCCGAAAACTTCTCGGGCTACTGGGTGCGCTTCCGCGCCCTCGGACAGTCTCCGTCGGTAACGGCATCAATGCTCTACCAATAAAGACGGGCGAAAAATTCCCGACGGACAATGCGCGGCGTACAACCGCGCATTTTTTATTTCACGGGAAACGCCTCAACCGCCGCGTAATACTTGGGGCTACCGCCGTTTTCGGAAATCCCGATTCTGCCGGAATCGTCGATTCCGCAGGCGATTCCGTCGATAATCCGCCCCCCGACGTCGAGCCGCATACGCCTGCCGCGCAGCCAGTCGAACGCCGAAAAATCCGCAGCCAAGCCGCGTGTCGAAACGCGCCCCGCCGCCTTTAATGCCGACACCGCAACCGCCGCGCCGACAGCGTTCATCGAAACTTCGCGCGAACAGACCGATTCAAGGCAGTCCATCGACGCGAGAACCTCGCTCGGCGCGGACAAATTTCCGACCGCCGAAAAACAGTTTATGCCAACGCCGAAAACCGCGCTCCTCGCGCCGCCGTCCGCGTACAGCTCGGCGAGCATACCGCCGATTTTCCCTCCGCGTTTCGAGTAGAGATCGTTGGGCCATTTGAGGAAAAGCTCCGCGCCGAAAACGCGCTTTAGCGCATTGCAAATTTCGACGCCGCAGGCGACCGTAAACGACGAAACAAGCCCCGAGTCGGCGGGCAATTCAACCGCCGTCGAGATGCAGAGCGTAGCCGATTCGTCGGAATACCAACGGCGGTCGAGCCGCCCGCGCCCGCGCGTCTGCCTTTTTGCGGCAACGACAAACGGCGGACGTACACCTTCGCGCAACATCCGCATGGCGTCGTCGTTCGTGCTTTCGGTCGTGTCGAAAAAATGCAGCGCACCGCCGAAACCGAAGCGGTCGAGCTGGGTAAGCAGTCTGTTTTTCTCGAGAATATCGGGCATATGAAAAACGTTTTTCGTGGGAGTTTATAAAAACAAAAAACCGACATATTTGAATATGTCGGCTTCGCAAACTTTCGAGCAAAAAAACGCTCAGTGCGCTTAACGGACGGATTTTGCGCTTAGCACGCCCATGTGCGCTTCTTATGACGATTTGCCTTCGAACGCTTCGAGCGTTTATGCTTATTCATCTTGAGTCTGCGTTTTTTCTTCAGGTTTGCCATTTTTACTACCTTTATTGATTGAATATAAAGTTCTGTTTTTTAAAAGACAGACATAATCCGCAAAAACTCCGTTTTGTAAAGCTTTTTATTAATTTATTTTTGCCGCAAAAAATTGCTCAAATAATCATTGCGCCGAACCCAAAAAGTGGTAAACGCTTTTTCCTTACCACAATTCTGTATATATGAAAAAACTGCTTACAACATTACTCACCGCAACCGCGTTCTCGGCGATACTCTTCGGGGGCGAATCGCCGCGTTCGACGGTCGCGCTCGAAGACGGCTGGAAATTCGCGAAAGGCGACTTCCCCGACGCCGAAAAATCCTCTTTCGACGACTCCAAATGGGAGTCCGTCAAAGTCCCGCACGACTGGGCAATCGACAAGCCCTTCGATATGAACATCGACATGCAGTACGTTCAGGTCTTTCAGGACGGCGACAAAAGAGCGATGCTGCGCACGGGACGTACGGGTGCCCTGCCCTGCTTCGGCGCGGGCTGGTACAGAAATACGCTCGACATTCCCGCCGACAAAAGCGGCTTGCGCGTGTTCGTCGAGTTCGACGGCGCGATGAGCAACGCACAAGTTTTCGTCAACGGGCAGTTCGCGGGGACGTGGCCCTACGGCTACGCGTCGTTTAGCTTCGACATCACAAAATTCGTGAAATTCGGCGAAAAGAATCTGCTCGCGGTGCGGCTTGACAACAAGGAACAGTCGTCGCGCTGGTATTCTGGAGCGGGACTTTACCGCAACGTGCGGCTCGTGTACAAGTCGCCCACGCACGTGGCGTACTGCGGCACGTTCGTAACCACGCCGAAAATCGCGAGGGAAAAGGCTTCCGTGAACGTCAAAACCGACATTGTGAACCCCGCCGGTGCGGCGAAAATCGTCCACAAAATCTACGCGCCCGACAGCAAGCTTGCGGCTTCGGCGGAATCCGAAAACGTCGCGGGGGAAATCTTCATCGACGTGCCCCACCCGCAGCTCTGGGACGTGAAATCGCCCAACCTCTACCGCCTCGAAACGTCGCTTTTCGACAAAAACGGCGCGAAAATCGACCGCTACACGACGCGTTTCGGCATCCGCAAAATCGAAATCACCCGCGACGGCGGCTTTGTGCTCAACGGCAGAAAAACCGCAATCAACGGCGTTTGTATGCACCACGACCTCGGGCCCATTGGCGCGGCTACAAACGTGCGCGCGCTCAAGCGCCAGCTCGAAACGCTCAAAGAAATGGGCTGCAACGCAATCCGCACATCGCATAACCCACCCTCGCCCGAACTGCTCGACCTCTGCGACGAAATGGGCTTCATCGTCGAGGACGAAGCATTCGACGAATGGCGGCACCAGAAATGCGAAAACGGCTACCACAAGCTTTTTAACGAATGGGCGGAAAAGGATTTGACCGCGTTCGTCAAGCGCGACCGCAACCACCCTTGCGTCGCACTTTGGAGCATAGGCAACGAAGTCAACGACCAACGTTTCCCCGACGGCGGCGCGACGGCGAAATTCCTTGTAGACATCGTCCACCGCGTTGACCCCACGCGCCCCGTGACGGCGGGAATCAACAACATCAAAGGCGCGTTCGAAGTCAGCAAAATTCCGCAGGAGCTTGACGTTGTCGGGCTGAACTACCAACCTTTCCTCTACGCAAAATATGCCAAGGAATATCCGAACATGATATTCCACGGAAGCGAAACAGCCTCCACCGTAAGCTCGCGGGGAAGCTACCACTTCCCCGTGAAGCGCGACAGCCTGCCCTACCACGAAGACTATCAGGTTTCGTCATACGACACCGAAACGCCGCCATGGGCGCAGATTCCCGACGAGGAATTCGCCGCGCTCGACGAAAACCCGACTTTCTTCGGCGAATTCGTATGGACGGGCTACGACTACCTCGGCGAACCCACGCCCTACAACCCGGGGACGCCCGCCCGCAGCTCGTACTTCGGAATCGTCGACCTCGCGGGCTTCAAGAAAGACCGCTTCTACGCCTATCAGGCTCGCTGGAACCCCGATGTAAAGGTGCTGCACATCATGCCGCACTGGAACTGGGAGGACAGGCTCGGACAAAACGTGCCCGTCCACGTCTACACAAACTACCCGAAAGCCGAGCTTTTCGTAAACGGCAAAAGTATGGGAGTCAGGACGAAAAACCCAGAATCCAAAAATGTCATGGAAAGATACCGCATAATCTGGGACAACGTTTCATATCAGGCGGGCGAAATCAAGGTTGTTGCGTACGGCGACGACGGCAAAGCCGCCGAGGAAAAGACCGTAAAGACCGCGGGCAAAGCCGCGACATTCAGGATGTCCGCCGACCGCGACACCCTTCTGCCCGACCCGAAGGAGCTGATTTTCGTCGAAATCGACATCGTCGACAAGGACGGCACGTTCTGCCCGCGCGCGGCGAATTTCATGTTCGTGAAAGTCGAGGGAGCGGGCAAACTGCGCGCGCTCTGCAACGGCGACGCCACAGACCAGACTGCGTTCTCGTCGAACTACATGAAGTCGTTTAACGGCAAACTGCTGGCGGTGGTAGAACCTACGGGAGAATCGGGCGACGTGAAAATCACGGCGTACGGGCACATGCTCGCGCCGAAGACGCTCACGCTAAAAATACAAAAGCCGATAGAAACCAAATAGCGGCGGCAGCCTGCAAAAACGGCGCAAACCACTTCGGATTGCGCCGTTTTTTCGTGTTCGGGGGAATCTATTTTTTGTTTTCGGCGACGAACTTTTCGAAGTTGTCCAACTTGTCTTTCGCCCTCAAATTGCCGTTGTCCGCGCCGAGCTTCAAAAGGAACTTCGCGCGGTCGGCGTCGGTTATGAAATTCGTGCCGTCGATGTATTTCTTTGCGAGGTGTACATAGTTCGTTTTCACGCTTTTCTTAAGTTCGGCAAGCCGCTTTTCCGCTTTCTTTTCGTCGCGGGCAACGCCGATTCCCTTTTCGTAGATGTACGCCAGAAATTCAACCGCCTCGTTTCTGCCGCGCCGCGCGGCGTCTTCCAGAAGCTCCGCGCCTTTTGCGGCGTCCTTTTCCATACCCGCGCCGACTATAAGCGAAAGTCCGCGGCGGTACAAGCCCCACGGCGAATGCGGCGCGTACTTTGCGTGCTCGGCGAGAATTTCGTTCGCCTTTTTCCAGTCGCGGTATTTCGGGGTCTGCGTGTAGAAATCGTAGAGCCGCCAGTATATCGAAACCGACGGATAGTTTTTGCGCGAAAATTCGAGCCACTGGAGCTTACGCTCGGGATTGCCCTCCAAACCGCCTTTGTTGTAAAGATTGGCTATTGCAACGGCATTCTTCGCGCCCGTCGGGTATGTTTGGGCGAGCATAAGCTCCTCCGCCTTTTTGCGCAGTTTTGCGGCTTCGGCGGAGTCGGCGGGTCGCCCGATTCCCTTTTCGGCGCAGTACGCAAGGGCTTCGAGGGCTGGAACTGTTTTGGTCGAATACGGGCGTTCGGCAGCCTTTTCGAAATACGCAAACGCCTTTGCTCCGTCGCGCGCCGTTCCCCTGCCGTTCAAATAGCAGAGAGCCAAATCGAAGTAGGCGTCGCGCGGAACATACGATAATTCCTTTTTGCAATAGTCGAAATAGCGGTTGAGGTTCTCGAAATATTTTTTGTCGTCTTTCAAAACCCAATTATCTTTGTATGCATTCGCAAGATTTTCGAAAAGGCTGCCGTCGAGAGCCGCCGCCTTTTCATAAAGCGCGATTGCGCGGGCGAAGTCGGGCGCAAGCCCGTTCGTGCCGCGCAGATAAAGCCGCGCGGCGTTCGCAAATCTTCTGCCCGTCTTTGCTTCGGCAATATAGCGTTCTACAAACGGTTTCAGCGCGTCGTCGGGAAGCTTCGGGGCGTTTTCGAACGAAGCATACTCGGGTACGGAGTCCGACACATCGATTGACGCCAGAAGCTTGTCGGCTTTGTCGGGGTCGGCTTTCGTGCCGATTCCGTTTCGGTAGCAATAGGCGAGCCAGAATTTGCCCAGATTGTCGTACTCGGAACGATTTTTAATGATATTGAAAGCCTTTTCGGGATTCTTTTCGCCGTCCGCGCCGCTCATAAGCGAAAACGCGTATGTATAATCCAAGACTATGTTTGTCCGTCTGTTTTTTTCTTTTTTGTTTTCGAGAAATTCTCCCGAAGAATAAACACTGTCTTTGCGCCAAGAGTCGAAAGATTTTGCAAGCTCGAGAATCTCGGTCTCGCGCCCCTCTTTCGGGTAGTCCACCAATACTTGATATTTGTCGTAGGCGCTATCTGCAATTCCCGCGAGAGCGCACAACTCGAGAAACTTTCCGTAGACTTCCGATTTTGAGCCGAAAAGCACTGAAATTTGGGATTGCACATTGTTATAAAACGTGGATGCGCTCGGATAGAATTTGAGGGAATCCAAGAGTTTTTTCATTTCGGAAAGCGCGGCGGCTTTGTCGCCCGCCATTCCTCTGCCCTCGTACTTGCAACAGGCAAGAGTAAACTTTGCGCATTCGTCGCCGAGTTGCGCCGATTTTTTGAACGATTCCACCGCGCCGTTCCAGTCGCCGTTTTCGGCTTGATAATACGCCTTCAAATTCTCGGCTGCAGCCCTGTCTTTGAGCGAATCGCAAAACGCGAGCGCATCGGAATAGCCCAACCAGTCGACAAGCTGTTTGACAGAGTCCTTGTTGCCCAACTCCGCCGATGCTCTTAAAAACTTTTTCATCTGTTTCGGGGCTATGTAATAGTCGGAATTACAGTAAGTACCCCAAAGCGCAAACTCTCGATAAAAATCGGACTTTTCGGTGTCCGTAAGTCTGTCGAGTAGCGAATTGGCAAGTTTTTCGTCTTTCGGGAAACCGTTGTTTCCCAGAATTAGCCACTTCGCAAGCTGTCTCAAATGCCACTGACTTTTGATTTTCGGAAGGAATTTTTTTAACGCCTGCGAAAGTTTTTCGGAATCGCCGATTTTTGCATAATAGTAAATCAGCATTACGGAGATAGTGGAATCGGAAGCCGCGGCGTCAATGGGAGCAATTTCCTCCATCAATTTAACCGCCTTGGCGCGATTGGGGCTACTCAAAAAGCTCTCGGGAATGGTATCTCTGCAGACATTTTGGTTTCCGTATATCCAATACGAAAGGAGGGAACGTTTTTCGTATAAATTGAGCATCCCCATTTCGTAAAGTTTTTCGAGTTGCTCGGCGGCAAGCTCTTTCATTTCGAAATTGTCAAACGCGCTCCGCATTTCAGTCGCCCTCCTGTCGGGGGAAAGGGTATCGAGGGCTTTTTTCGCCGCTTCAAATTCCTTTGCATACTGCGCATCGTTCATAGTCAGAACATACATGCGCGTAGCCGAGAATACATCGAGTTCGGGGGCAAATTTCGAAAGAAGCCCGATAAGCCGTTTTTTCGAAATGCCCTCTACCCCCGACTTTTGAAGCTTCGAATAATCCGCTACGGCATCCCACGGCTGAAATTCGCGTTCCCAATATCCGTCCGAATTCCAGATTTCCTTTGCGATGTCCTCCCTGCCTATGTTGCAGAACCGTGATATGGCAGTTCCGAAGACATACCGAAGATCTTTCGTAAGAACCGAATATGTCTCGGCGTCGAGCTTGGGATAAATTTCGTCGGGCGAAGAAAACACAACTTTTGCGAAGTCGGGATTTGCGATTTTCTCGAACTGCGCCCTGTCGCCCGCCAGAAAATAGATGTTGGCGAGCCTGTCGCGCGCGTAGGAGCTTTTTTCGCTCTTCGACTTCAAGTCAGCCACGATTTTGTCCAGTTTTTTCCGCGCCGCGCCGTCGGTCTTTGCAAGCTCTACAAGCGGCGAAACGTAGCCGAATTTTTCGTAAGCCGACTCCGCCGACTTCAGCCTGTCCGAACCGAACATTGCCGAATAGTCGGCGTTCGCGCCGAAAAGCGGCGAGATTAGAAACAGTAATGCGGGGTATAATAGTGCTCGTTTCATATAGGCGAGTTTAAACTGCGCGTTCAAAGTGTAAAGCAAAAAAGCAAAAAAAACGACGCCCCCCGCAGGAACGCCGTTTCAAAAAAAATGCGCAATATGTTATCTGCCGCGTATGATGTGCGAAAGTTTTATCGCCGATTCCGCGCGGTTTAGAATGTACAGATGGATTCCCGCAACCTTGTTGCGCTTCAGCTCTTCAATCTGCGCAGTCGCCCATTCCAAGCCGACTTTTGCGCCGTCGCCCTCGGACGCGGCTTCGAGCCGTTGCACGAGCGCGTCGGGAATTTCCGTCGAGCACATCGACTTGAAATTCATCACCTGTTTGAGCGAAAGCGCGGGGAGAATGCCCGCAATCACGGGCTTGTCGATTCCTGCCGCGCGGCATTTTTCCACAAAGCGGAAGAAGTGAGAGTTTTCGAAGAACATCTGCGTTACCACGAAGTCCGCGCCCGCGTCGATTTTGCGCTTGAGGTTTGCGATGTCGTCGTCGAGCGTCGCGGCCTCGGGGTGCTTTTCGGGATAGCCCGCGCAGCCGATTCCGAAATCGGGATATTTCGAGCGCACAAATTCGACAAGCTCGTTTGCGTGCTTGAAGCCGTCGGGGTGCGGAACGAACGCCGTCTCGCCCTTGGGCGGGTCGCCGCGCAATGCCATCACGTTGCGGAAACCCGCGGCGGCGTACCGTTCGACAATCGCGGCGATGTCGTCTTTCGAATGCCCCATACAGGTTAGGTGCGGCATCATTTCGAAGTCGAAAATGTCGTGCAAAAGCTCGCCGTAGTCGAGCGTGCGCTCGCGCGTCGAACCGCCCGCCCCGTAGGTAATGGAGGCGTAGTCTGGCGAAAGCTCCTTGAGCTTCTTTGCGGTGCGCAGAATCTGGCGCGCGCCCTCCTCGGTCTTCGGCGGAAAAAACTCCACCGAAAAAACCGTCTGACCGCTCTTGAATTTGTCCCCTATGTTTCTGTTATTTTCCATTGCAAAATGATGTTATTTGATAATCCTGTCGACGCGCCTCGGAATGGCGACCATCGTCTCCCACGGAATGCGGCTCGTCCAGCGGCTGTAGTCGGCAAGCGAGATTTCCGCGCCGTTCTGGTCGCCGATGAACGTTACTTCGTCGCCGACTTTCGCGCCGACTCCGCTTACGTCGATGAACATTTCGTCAAGCCCCACGCAGTCGAGAATCCTGCAGCGTTTGCCGCCCACGAGCACGCGCGCCTCTTCGGTAAAGCCCGCGGGGACGCCGTCGGCATAGCCCGCGCAGACCGAGGCAACGGTTTTTCCTCCGCGCTCGCCCACCGCCAGTATCCGCGCCTTGAATGCCAAGACCGACTGCAAGTGCAAGCCCTCGAAGCCGCCGCCGTCGTCGAAGGGATTTATTCCGTACTGCACAAGCCCCATTCTGACCGCGTTGAACGGCGGCTCAATCGGAACGTAGCGCAACGCCGCGCTGTTGTGGATGTGGAGCAGCATATCGGCAGTCGCGTATTTTGCGGCGACTTTCTTGAAGATTTCGACCTGCCCGAAAGTGTAGTCGCGGTCGGTGTCCGCGCTCGAAAGGTGCGAGAATATCCCGTTGATTTTCAGATGCGGCAGCGAAAGTATTTTCGGGAAAACCTCGTCCGCCTTTTCGTGCCACACGCCCGCGCGCCCCATCCCAGTGTCGAGTTTGATGTGCGCGCCGAGAATTTTTCCGCGCTCGGCAGCCAAGTCGTCGAACGCCTTGGCTTCGGCATACGACGAAAGCGCGGGAGTCGCGCCGTAGTCGAACACGAGCGGACGCTCCTCCTTCAGTATCGGACTGAGAACCAGAACGCTCCTGTCGGAGACGACCTCGCGCACGCGCGAAGCCTCGTAGAGATTTGCTACCGCAAACAAATCCGCCCCGCCCTTGAGGAAACGGACGAGAGCCTGCGGCATACAGTGCCCGTACGCGTCCGCCTTGACAACCGCAACGTACTTCACGCCTGCGGGCAGCGAATTTTTTATGTTCCGCACGTTCGACTCGAGGCGGTTGAAGTCCACCTCAATCCACGATCTCAAAATATGCTTGTTCACGATTTTGTTTTTGTCGGTATTTTTTTCGATTCGCGGCGCGTGTCAAATTCAATCGCCCAAAAAACTTGACCCGCTCCGATTTCGGCGAAATTATCGCCGTATGCTCGAAACCATTTTCAGATTCTTCAAACGGCGCGAAACGCCCGCCGCACGGCGCGGCAGACTGGGCGAAAACGCCGCCGCAAAACATCTGAAAAAGGCGGGAATGAAAATTGTCGCGCGAAACTACAGAAGCGGCAGGGACGAGATAGACATAGTTGCGCTCGACGGGCAGTCGCTTGTTTTCGTGGAAGTGAAGACGCGCGCGCCCGACGCGATGGTCGGCGGATTCTTCGCGGCGGTCTCGAAGCGGAAGGCGCACGCCCTGCGGCGATGCGCAAGAACGTACATCGCGAAAATGCGCCCCAAGCCCCTCACGTGGCGTTTCGACGTTGTGGACGTGCAACTCGACGGCGACGAAAAAACGGTGTCGATTAGACACTACCCGAACGTGGGAATGTAGCGGACGGACGAAGACGAACCGCCCCGCGCAAAACGCAGACCGCGCCCAGCCGACTCCAACCGCCGCAAACCGCCCCGCGCAACCCCGCCTACTTGTACGGAATGTCCTGAAGATTGTCGGGCTTGCCGCCGCCCAGCGCAGCCAAAACTTCGCCCGCCAGATATATCGAACCCGTCGAAACAATCGTTTCGCCCGCCCCGACAAAATCGCATACGTTGCCCGCCTTGAAAACGTCGCCCACGCGAGCCTCGAGCACCTCGACGGAACATTGCCCCAAGCACTTCCGCAACGCGGCAAAGCCGAGCGCGCGCGGCTGGTCGGGAACAAGCAGGATTATCCTCTCGGCGTATTTCGCCACAACTTTCAAAAGCGGCACGGCACGCTCCTCGCCCAACACGCCCACGGCAATCGTCGGACGCACCCCGCCGAGCGAAGCCAAATTGCTCTCGAGCGTCCGCGCGCCCTCCTCGTTGTGCGAGGCGTCGAGAATGAGAGTCGCGCCGTTTGCGAGCGGAATTTTCTGCCAACGCGCAGCCCATGATACGTCGAGCAAATCGCGCCGCGCCGCAGCCTCCGAAAGATTTCCGAAAATCGGCGAAGCCTTCCCCCGCTCCGCGCGTTCGCGCAACACACGCAGGCACAGAAGCGCGGTCGCCGCGTTGCGACGCTGAAAATATCCGTACAGCGAAGTCTCGGGCAAGTCCGCGTCGGTCGGAAAAAAGTCCGCAGCCTTGTAAAGCGGCGCATTGCGCAATGCCGCAACCTCTTCGACTACCGCCATCGCCTCGGGCGGCAGAAATCCGCACACCACGGGCACACCCTCCTTTATAATTCCCGCCTTCTCGCGGGCAATCTGCGCGACGGTCGAACCCAACATCTGGATGTGGTCAAGCCCTATCGAAGTTATCACCGAAAGCTCGGGCGTAATTATGTTCGTCGAATCGAGACGCCCTCCCAAGCCCACTTCCACAACCGCACAGCCGACGCGTTCGCGCGAAAATTCGGCAAACGCCATCGCCGTCATAAATTCGAAAAACGACGGATACGCCGCGATGTCGGCGGGGTCGAAAATTCCGTCCGCCGCGCCGCGAAGCTCCGCCGCGTATCCGACAAGCTTCGAACGCGAAATCGGAACGCGGTCTATCTGGATTCGCTCGCCGAGATACGTCAAATGCGGCGATGTGAACATCCCGACGCGCAGCCCGCCGCCGCGCAGAATGCGCTCGAGCATAGCGCAGACGGAACCCTTGCCGTTCGTGCCCGCAACGTGGATTTTCGGATAGTCGCGCTGCGGATTGCCGAGCGCGGCACACAATGCGGCAATGCGGTCGAGCGAATACTTCGAACCCGCATTTCGGAGCGCGTACAAAAACGACTCCGCCTCTTCGAACCTTGACGAATTGCTTTCCATCGAATCAAAAACGGAAACAATGAACCTAAAAAAATCCGACTTCAACGCAAAAATTCTTGAAGCATATCCGCAAAACATTTTTTCTAAACCGAAAGCACACCCTTATGAAAAAAACACTCATCGCACTATCGACACTCGCCGCTGCGGCAATCGCGACGGCAGAAGTTGCGGACAACGACAATTCGAAAACGGACAAATCGCCCGTCGAAATAAAGTCGCGCGTCAACCCCGCGTGGGACTTCTGGAAGGCTCGCGGCTACTTCTTCGGATTCGACAAAAACACCGTGCCCGTTCCGGTGTTCGTAGACGCGCCGCTCTACACAAACTCGACGATTATGGTGCGCGGACAAAACAGCCTCGGCAAACGCTGGCGATACCACTGCTTCGAAGCATACGCCGACGACGATACTTCGCGCATCACAATGCTCGTAAACAAACACGCCGAAGAAGGCAAGGATGTCGCCGAAATCTACTACTACGCGTCCAAATACGGACACGGCGACCAAACATACAACTGGGTGAAAATCGGCTCCGACGTGCGCGGACACTCGTATATGTTCAGCCGCGACCGCGCAATTTTCTACGGCTCGCTCGAACTCGAAAACGCGCTGACCCTCGGAAACATCGGCAAAGACAGCCTCCGCCCCGACGCCCCAAAAGGCGACGACGAAGCCAACTACCGCGAGTCGGCAAAGTATTCGAAATACAAAGCCCTCAAACGCGCAAAAGACGGCACAATCTATTTCGACAAAGACAAAAAAATGGTGCTCGTAAAAATCGACGGCAAATGGAATAAGGTGGCAGTCGAACCAATCGACGACTACGAACTGACCGTGCTCGCCGAAGCCGACAATCCGCCGCCTCCGCCCGCCGCAAAAAATCCGCCGACGGAAATCCTGATGGTAAGGGCGGAAGTGCCGAAAGACGAACGACTGCGCTACGAACTCAATCAGGAAAACCTCGCCGTGCTCACAAACGCCGACGAATCGGGATGCACGCGCTTCGACACATACATCAACGCATTCGACAACTCCGACTACCTCACCTACGGCGAATTCGAAAGCGAAAACGCGGTAAAAAAACACAACGAAAGCATCCACCTGAAAACCAACCTAAAACGCAACGCCGAACAGTCGCCGAACACAAAACAGACAATCGAACAACTGAAAATTTCGGCGGACGGCGGGGAAATTTTGCGCATAACCGACATCGAAACAAAACAGGCGACAAAACTCAAAGACGCAGTAAAAAGCGCGGGAAAAATCGACAACATAAAACTGTATCAAAACTCGGATATACCCGACAACTACCTGCTGATTGAACGCATACCGACAAACGCCACCCCCGACGCAAAACTGCAGACGTCAATAAATAAAATCGAAGGGCTGAAAAGCAGGACAAAGGAAATCCGCACAAAGAAACGGTAAGGCGGAAGACAAAAAAGAACGACAAAGAAAATAAAATATTGACGAAAGAACGAAAAGATAGAATATAGCCAGACTTTAAGAACAAGGAGAGGTGACGGAGTGGCCGAACGTGCGCGATTGGAAATCGCGTGTGGGTCAAAAGCCCACCGGGGGTTCGAATCCCCCCCTCTCCGCGTAAATCTTTTCGGAAAAGTAAAACCCCACAGGGGTTTTACTTTTTTTATGCAACTTTTTCCGTGGAAAACGAAGTTTTCCTAAGGAAAAAGTTGCATAAAAAAAGTAGCACGCGAAGCGGGCGCAACTTTTCCGAAAATGTAATTTTCCACAAGAAGAACAGGGGAAAGCCGTAAGCGGCAATCCCAATTCACCAGTATTTTTAATTTAACGCAATCACGATTCAACTCTACACAGAAACACATTGCACGCTATTACATTCAATGCCATACTCCAAAATTCCGCGGGGTTCGAAGAAGCATTTTGCGTTGGCTTTGGTTATGTTGCCCATGTTGACGTAGCGCGTTCTTATTAGCGAGAGGTCGGCGTGTCCCATTTCGGATTGCAGTTTGGGTAGGTTATGGAAGCGTTTCAAATGGTAGGTCGCGAATGTGTGGCGCAAGACATCTTGCGTCCAGTGTTTGAAGCCCGCGACGACACGCAGTCTATGCCATTTCCGTATCCAATTTTTCGGGCAGATTTGTCCATTCCGTTTTTTGATTTTCCCGAGCCAATGGCGTAAAGGCGGGCAAATGTCGATATGTCTTACTCCTCCCGTTTTGCTGTTTCTGTGGCGAACCACAATTACGCGCTCGTCAAGGTCAACATCCTTCCAAGTCAGCCGCGAGACTTCCTTTGGGCGAATCCCCGCCCAAAGCATAATTCCGACAGCAGCGGCACAATCGCAATGGTGTTCGCTTAAAGTACATTTTAGAAGGCGTTGAATTTGGCCGATTGACAGTGGCTGGATTTCACGCTCGACAACTTTTTTCGGCGGAATTTCGCTTATCGGGTTTTCGGCACACCACTTCATTTTTACGGTGTAGTTGAAAAGTCCGTGAAGCATTGTTCTGCCTTTGTTTTGTTGGCTCGGCGTGGTAAATGTTTCTTCGAGCAGCTTTGAACATTCTTCGGTTGAAATTTCCGAAATCAATCGGCTTTTGTCGAAGTGTTTTAGTATACGGTTGCCAAGATACTTTATGTCGCGCAAGGATTCTTTTCTGAGCGATTTCTTCGCTTCCAAATATTCGCTGAACGCCGTGTTTATTGTCATTTTGCGGGATATTTTGCCGATGTGTCGCATTCCGCATTCTATCACTTCGCGGCAATATTGCAGGTTGTCTTTATAACCGTTTCCCGCGTAGTCGAGTGCATTTCTGATTAGCCGTGCCGCGTCGAGGACGCTAATTCCCGAACCTTTTAACAAACTTTCCGCCGCCTTAATTTCGTTTTGCATATGGTATTCCCAATACTGTTGTCAAATGTTTTTCCTTAAATTTTTATAAGGTTTTAAAAGCATAACATTTATGCACAAAAATTTCTCCCCGATGTTGAAAACGGAAATACAACCCGTACTTTCGTTTTTCAAAACTTGTTAAACTGCAAAACATAAGAAAAACAAAAAGCTTACAGTATTGGGAATACTTACTCTTCGTACAAACGTTAGCAAAAATGAAGAGAAGTAAATTGTTATCTATCCTTATGTTGTCGGCAGCTGCGTACGGCGCGTATGCGGTCTCGGCGACAAGCCCCGTGTTCGGCGTTTACAAGGTCGATTGCCCCGCCGACAGCGATACCTACATCGGCATTTCAACCACGCGCACGCCCGAGTTTTCGGGTGTGGTCGAAGGCGTCCAGACGGCGAACTTCAAGATTGTCGCCAAGGGTGAGCCGCAGTGGGCGACCAACAAATTTGTTTACGTGGCCAGTTCGCAACCGAACCACTACTACCTGAAGTTCACCTCGGGCGAACTCGAAGGCGCGTGGTTCGACATCAAATCGAATGACGCATATTCGCTCGAAATCGAAATCGGTTCGGCGGAGCTTGCGAAAGTTGCGGCTGGCGACTCTTTCCAAATCATCCCCCACTGGACGATGTCCACCCTCTTCCCCGACGGCGGCGGATTCCTCAAGGCAACGAAAATCGCGGCAACTGCGGGTGCTTCCATTCTCTATAAGAATACGGCTTTCGAAAACGGCGTTGTCTATCCCACGGGCGCAAACAAAGCGGCGTTGGAATCGTTCAGCTTTCGCGAACGCGGATCAGCCGTAGGTTGGCGCGATGCGAAAAAAAACGATGCTTCCGATGCCGTTATTGAGCCGAATGCTTTCTTAAAGGTCGCCCAACCCGCCGATGGAAGTTCGAGCATTGCGATATCGGGAACGATTCCGATGTGCGCCACTTCGTTCGAAATTTTCACGATGGAAGGCGAATCGGGCACGGAGACGCAAGACATCTACCTAAGCGTTCCGTCGGCAACCGACATTGCCCTATCGGAGCTTACAACCGTGCTTATCGATTCGAGCGCATTAGTGCCGTCAACGGGTATCGCCGCGAACCCAATCGATGCGATTTACGTATACGGGAACGAACGTAGCGGGAAAAATCTTGCGGCGGACAAGCTCGTTTTTTACAGAAAACGCGGAAGCGTTGCGAAGTGGATGGACGACAACCGCAACGATGCCGACTCCCTCACACTTAAGGCGGGCACTGCAATTGTCATTCGCAAAAAGGCGGATACAACGCCCGTTGCCTACAGATGTATCTTCAAACCAAACTACACAAAATGATGAAAAAACTAATAACAACAATAACAGCAATACTGGCGGCGGGAACGTCGTTCGCCGAATGGAACTTGGACTTCGGCGCGGGCGACTGGTTCTTGAAAGACGGAACACAAATTCAGGAGGAATTGTATTTCGCCGTCATAATCGACATGAACAACTACGGGTTCTCGGGCTTGGAACTTTCCGCGGGCGATTCTTTCGCAGAGGGAAGTTTTATCAACTCCGATAACAAGTATATGACAATGAAAACGGGGAAGCTTACCGACCCCGACGGCGAAGGCTACTTCCTTGCATACTCCTACGGCTGGCGTATCAGCAACGGCGACTACGGAGCAAAGGGCGGCGAAGAAACTGCCATCATTGTGTGGAGTAACCTCGGCGAAAAGTCGTACATACTTTCGGCGGGCGACTCGTATACGATTGTCACTCCGTCGCTTGCAGGCGGCGAACTGAGCGGCGGGTTTAAATGGGAAATGCCGACCTCCGACGTGGGCGCATACGGATGGTACCTGTATAACGAACATATCGAAGGTACGATTCCCAACTCGTTCACGACACTCTCGCAGACGGTTTCGGCAGTTCCCGAACCCTCGACATACGCGGCTATTTTCGGCGCAGTTGCACTTGGATTTGCAGCCTACCGCCGCCGTAAGTAATATATAAAGGACCACCAATGAACCGAGCCGCAAAGATACTTCTATTGTTTGCGCTCGGTTCGTTGTTTTCGATACCCTGCGGCGCAAAAGAACAACCGCAGAAAACGGATAAAATAAAAATAGTCTCAGCCTGCTGCATAAACGATAGGTGGATATTCCGAGTCTTCGATGGACTCACAGGCGAAACAATAACAATAACCCCAAATAAGAAAAACGCCAAAGGCTTCGCAATAACAGCCTATAACCAAACAACCCAAACCGCCGAACTATCAACCCCCAGAGGCAACTTTATAATAACCTTCGACGAACAAACCCCGTTTTCAGCAATTCCAACCCCGCAAGCAGAACCATCTCAATCCTCCGAACAACAAAGAACCTCAGATACAACTACAACAACCCAACGCAGACAGATTTTGGAAAGAATTAAGTAATATGACACAAACTGTAGATTTTGAAAAATTCAAAACCGGAATAAATGGTTTCCTTTCCGCTTATATGACATCTTGTTCGGATATACAAAATAATAGAGTTTTCTCTTATGATATATGTAGACAACATTTTGCGCCTACACTATCAGAAAATAAAGATAAAGACGCCGTATATTTGTTCGCGTTTTTATCAAGTTGGGGAATGTTGCGGAATACGGGGTTGATGAATATTAGTCCCTACGGTTTGAGCAATACAGTACAGGCTATTTATGAGAATTTTGAATATTTCAAAAATAATGATATTTTTTCGATTAAAGATGAAGAGATTTTGGATTTTGTAAAAAAGTTCGAGAAGATAGTCGAGGGACTTGATAAAGATAATATTTCTTCCTCAAATACAATGGTTTCAAAAATAATACTCGGTGTTTGGGGTAGTATGCCAGCCTTAGATACAAATTTTAATAAGGCTTTTGGTTTTTACCCAACAACGAAAATAGAAAAAGTAATATGCGAACTGCGGGAAGCTTTCGAAAACATAACGGAAGATGATATCTCAAAAATCCGTAGTAGTTTGTTTGAGTCTTATGGGAAGTTGAATCTCAATTTTTACGGAAAGCCGAAGCTTGTTGATATGTATGGATTTTATGTGGGGTTAAAAAAACGACTAAAAGAAGATTATTTGTCAGAACAATAAACATTTTAAAGCGTTTAATAAATTAAATTTAATTAAAAAACTGAATATGGAAGTTTATACACAATCGAAAGAGCAAGAAGAAGCCAAGAAAAAGATGGCAAGTGAAATTGAGAAACTTTTTGAAGATTCAAAAGGTATGGATAAATTGGAGTTTGCGTCGGCTTTGATAGCCATTTTTGACCACTATACCGAGATAGAATTTTCCGAGCGCAAGAGGTTTGCGAATGCGATATTAAAGCAAATGAAATAAGGAGAAATAATTATGAAACAAATCATATCTTTTATTTGTGTATCTGTTTTTGCAAGCGTTAGCCTGTTCGCGCGCGATATAGTCTATAAAGTCAGCACATTCGGAAACGACGCCAACGACGGATTAACTTGGGCTACTGCCAAAAGGACATATCCTGCAGCTTTGGCAGTTTCTAATACCGGTGATGAAATATGGATTGCTGCAGGAACATACTATCCCACAGAAGGAGATATTCATAGGTATAGATGGGGTGGCGATTCAAATTCCGAAACCCGATATTTCTCATTCAAACAAAAATCAGGAGTAAAGGTTTATGGTGGCTTTCCAACGTCAGGCGATCCAGGTTTTAACGATAGGGATCCAAAAAAATTTGAAACTGTTTTTAGCGGAAATATAGGAAGCCAAAGTTCAGAAAGTGATAATAGTTATTGTGTAATATATAACACAAATGAAACGTTGTCAGATTCCACTCTTCTTGATGGACTAGTTATTAGTGACGGGTATGATGATGGAAAATCACAACACGCTACGGGTATCAGAGTGCGAGGAGGTATCGTAAGGAATTGCACGATTAGAAATAATAAGTCAATTGTAAATGTATCCAAAAATGGAAAATTGATTGGAGATTGGGTTTATGCTACCGCATCTACTTTGCCAGCCATCTACATGGCTTCAGGTAAATTGGAATCATGTGAGATAACAAATAATACAGCTCAAGCATCGTCATATTGTTTTAATGAATATGGACATTCTGACGCAAAAGCTAATCCTATTTCAGCGATAATAATTGCAAATGGATGCGTTGAAAATTGTACTTTTTATGGGAATACATCGATTGGGAATGCCGATGCAAAGCCTGGTAATTATGCAGGAATGGGATATAGATCATCAACATCAGTAAATCCATATTTGTTAAAAATGAATGCGGGAAAGATAATAAACTCAACATTTTATAATAACAAAGATGGCAACATCTCACTTACTAACGGAAAAATTTCATTTTCTACGATAATTTCTACGAAGGTATTCATAACAAATTCTTGTTTTGTTGAAAACTCAATCATATTTGGGGAAACAATTTCACCCGATTCATGCACTAATGTAAAAAATTGTGTAATGTCTACGGACTATAATGGAACATCAATAAGGTTGGGATCCCCTGGATTTTTTATCTTAGGCTACAACGGAGGATATCTTCTTAACTTCGGCTACTATGGAGGATATGTTCAAACTATTCCTGTTGA
Organism: uncultured Opitutales bacterium; assembly: GCA_900548275.1. Taxonomy (GTDB): domain Bacteria; phylum Verrucomicrobiota; class Verrucomicrobiia; order Opitutales; family Intestinicryptomonadaceae; genus Merdousia. The sequence goes on from URJY01000006.1 coordinate 38,187, forward strand.
AAAAACAGGTGCAGCTGTAAATGTTGGTTTTTATGATAATGATGTTCCTACAGATGCGAGGGGTATGACACGATCTACAACGCCAACGATTGGCGCATATGAATACATAGAGCCAGAAATTTCAATTCAACCAACAAATATGAGTTTTAATGTTGGTGATAGCGTTTCATTCAGTATTTCTGCCTCAAGTCGGGCAGGAGAAGTTGCCTATCAATGGCAAGTTTTAAATTCTTTGGGAGAGTGGGAAGATATTAAAGATGCGACATCTCCATTGTACTTGGTAAAAAACTGCACTTCCGATTTGAACAATGCTAAATATCGTTGTATAATTAAAAATATTTGCGATGGCGTAAGCGTTATTTCAGATGAAGTGATATTAGCGGAAAATACAACGTTAACCAATGCATCACTTCAAACAACCCAAGCCTCAATAAATGACGGAGGGTACGCATATTTAAAGGTTTCACACGACGCTAGTGAACCTACCTTTAAGTGGTATGTGTCTTCAGATTATGGAACAACTTATACTGAAATTGACGGCGCTACATCATCAACATTGGAATTTCTCGTTGATAGAGGTATGAATCGTTATTTATACAAGTGTGTTGTTACATCTAAAAATGGCACTGTAATAGAAACGACACCAACGGTACTCATCATTAACGATTCAGCTATTACTATTTCAAAATACATATATGACAAAATAGTTAAGAAAGGAGAAACAGCGAAGTTTGAAGTTGATGTAGCAAGCGAAGATACATTGACATATCAATGGCAAAATTCAATTGATAATGGGGCAACTTGGTTAGATTTAGAAAATGAAACATCTCCGTCTCTTTCTATTTCTGATGTAGACTATTCTTTAGATGGTAATTATTATCGCCTAAAAGTTGATAATGGTTGTGGCTATATCTATTCAACCCCTGCAAAGCTTACTGTTTACCGCCATACAACGATAATAAGTCAGCCGATGAATTTATATGTTTTTGAGGGTAATACCGCTTCATTTAGCGTTGGAGTTGATTATTCTGGCGTTCTAACATACCAATGGCAAGAAAAGGTAGATGGGGTTTGGCAAAATATCGATGGAGCAACATCCGAAACGCTTTCTATTGTCGATATGCAAGAAAGTTATAACGGTAGAACATTCCGCTGTGTGATTACAAATGGTAATATATCCAAACTTTCAGACGAGGCAGTTTTAAGTTTGGCAACCGATGCCATAATAACAAGTCAACCAACCTCAATAGATGTAGCGTATATAGGGAAACAAGCCGTGTTTTCAGTGGAGGTAAAAGGTTATAACTTGAGTTATCAATGGTATGTAATAGGGGGTTACGGAACTCAAACTCCACGGATAATAGAAGGAGCGACATCTTCTACGCTCATAATTGACGTGGATGAAAATATTATCCAGAACACCTATTATTGTGAAATAAACGATACAAAGAACACGCTTGTAACAAATAAGGTTTCTATTACTGAAGTAAAAGAAGCTGTTTATTACACGCTCACGGTTGAAAACGGCAGCGGCGGCGGAACTGTTGCTTCGGGCGATACGGTTCAGATTGTCGCGGATACGCCCGCCGACGGAATGGTGTTCGACAAATGGGTTGGCGATGTCGAGACTGTCGCCGATGTTTCGGCTTACACGACGACAATCAAAATGCCAGCAAAGAATGCGACGGTTACGGCAACGTATGTCGAAAAGCCCGTTGTAGACCCCTTCGGCGATGCGGTTGTCTACCCGAATGTTGCGATGACAATTTTGGGCGAAATCGATTTCTTCGGCAGTCCCGCAAACAGCGGTTGTGTTGTGGCCGCGTATGTCGGCAACGAGCTTCGCGGCAAATCGAGCGTGGTCGATATTTCGGGACGTTCGCTCGTAAACCTTACGGTCAACGTCAACGCCAACGGCGAGGAAATCAAATTCAAAATTTGGACACCGAGCGATGGTAAAATCATCGACGCGCGCGCAGACTGCACGGCGGTTTCCGCTTCGGGCGACTCGCTTGGTTCGCTCGACAGCCCGTTCGCGATAGTATTCGCAAACGACCTGAATCTGGAGCTTCTCCTCAAAGAGGGTTGGAATCAGGTTTCGTTCAATGTCGGTCTTGAAAATATGGCGGTGCGCACGATTCTTTCCGACATAATCGACAACGTAGCCCTCGTTCAAGGAAGCGGAACGTCATTCAATCCGAGCTGGCCCGACTCGCTCAATACGCTCAAATCCTTCGACAACACATCGGGTTTTTGGGTGAAGATGAACGCGGCGGCTTCGGTGTCGCTGACGGGTTCCGCGCTCGACGTTTCGGCGAAGACAATTTCGCTCAATGTGGGTTGGAACAACATCGGCTACACGCCCGCAACGGCGGCTTCAATCCGCACGGTGCTCGCAACTGCGCTCGCCGACGGCAAGATTGAACGAATAATCAATTCGAAGGGCAACTTCAATCCCGCAACGCCCGACGTTCTCAACTCGCTCAAAACAATGACCCCAGGGGAAGGCTATTGGGTGAAGGCGAATACTGCAACAACCATCGCCTACGACAAAATCACAACGGCAAAACTAGCGATGCTAAAGTCCCGCGCCGTTATATTTGCCGCAAACTCGGCTTCGGAAAACTTCGGCGAGCCCATGGTTTACCCGAATGTTCAAATGACGATTCTTGCGAACGTTCTCGTAAACGGCGCGGCGGCTCCCTCGGGTAGCGTGGTTGCGGCATTTGTAGACGGCGAACTTCGTGCAAAGCAGGAGATAGTTTCGCTCGACGGAAAATCCATCGCAAATCTCACCGTAAGCGTCGCCAAAAACGGCGAAACAATCGGCTTCAAAATTTGGAATTCCGCAACGGGCGAGACGCTCGATTTCGCGACAACAGTTGCGGCGGAAAGCGGCGCGGCTCCCTATACATATCCTGACAATCTGCTTGAGTTTTCGGCAAGCGGAACGCCGTCGGTCGGCGGAGACACAGAACCCGCCGAGCCTGTGGTTTACCCGAATACCCCGATGTCGCTGTATGTCGAAGTGCAAATAGACGGTAAGACGGTTTCCGACGGCGACATTGTTGCCGCCTATGTCGGCGAGGAACTGCGCGGCAAACAAACCGTGGTTATCTATGACGGCAAGGCGATTGCAAACCTCGTTGTGAATGTTGCCTCAAACGGCGAAAAGATTGCATTCAAAGTTTGGGACGCCTCCGCAAAACGCCTCTACACTGCGACAACGACAATCAACTCGGAAATTGGAGGCGAACCGTACTCGTATCCCGACAATCTCCTGCTTGTAAACGCGCAAACGGCAACGGGCGGATTCGCATTGTGGACATCGAAAAACGGTTTGTCGGGCGACAATGCCAATGCGCTTGCTACGCCGTTTAATGACGGGATTAGCAATATCGAAAAGTTTGCGTTTGGGCTTAGCGGTAACAAGGCGGCGAGCTATTCCGAGAATGCGCTCTTTAAGCAGAGCTATTCGGACGGGAAGGCTTGTTTCCAATTCCCGATTAGTAAGGACGCGGCGGATTCGGTAAACGTCAAAGTGATGACTTCCGAAGACCTCGTAAATTGGGCGGAAGCCCCCTCCTCCAACATCGGCGCATCGGGCGACTTCAACTTAATGCAAACCGAGCAGACCGTTCCCGAGGGCGGCAAGCTCTTCTTCAAGCTCGTCGTCGAGGAAAAATAGGAAACGCATTTATGAAAAAATTACTCCCGTTATTGTTATCTCTAATTGCTGCGGATTTGTTCGCGTTAACCGTAACAAAGCATCCCGAAAAAGTTTCGATAAACTCGGGCGGCTTTGCCGATTTCGAGGTCTCGACGGACGGCGCGAGTCCCTCCTATCAGTGGCAGGTTTCGGGAGATGTCGGCAAGACGTGGAGTAATATCGCCTCGGAAACGCGCAAAAAGCTTACCGTCGGGGTGTCGTCCGAAACGAACCGAAAAATGTATCGCTGTCTCGTTTCGGAAAACGGATATTCCGCCGTTTCAAACGGCGCGCTTTTGACTATGAACAACAACATAGTCAAAAGCGTTTCGGGAAGTTCGAGCATTTCGCTTAAGCTAAACGAAACGGCGACGCTTTCGATGAATGTCGATTCCTCGTATTCGCTGAAGTATCAGTGGCAGTCCGATTCTTCGGGAAGTTGGGTCGATTTGCTCGGAGCCAATTCCGCCGCCTACTCTTTCCGTGTGTCGGCTTATTCGCAGGCGGGGCTGTACAGGCTGAAGATTTCAAACGGCAGCGGCTATATGTATTCGCCCGATGTTAGTGTTAATATTTTACACGATGTAGAAATCACGGAAAACGTATCGCATTTTTACGCCCACGACGGCGAAGAGGCTTCGTTTAGCGTGGGATATGTCGGCGACGGAACGCTTACATTCAAATGGATGTATTCGGACGACAACGGCAATACTTGGACGGAAATGGGAAACTCGAACTCGCCGACGTTGAAAATCGCACGCGTAAGTTCCGAAATGGACGGAAGGCTTTTCCGATGCAGGGTTTCGAACGAATGGAGTCAGGCAGTTTCCGAAGCTGCGGTACTCCGCGTTTACGAGTCTGTGAAAATCGTCGGACAGCCGCAGGATGCCGAAACGTGGTCGGGTCATCCCGCGGCGTTTTATGTGGGAGTCAGCGCAATCGGCGATGTAACCTACCAATGGCAACGCTCGTACAACTACGGCAGCGGATATAATTGGAGCGACATTTCGGGTGCGACATCCAACACCTACACGCAGGATAGTTCCGAATACTACAGCAATTACGTATACCGCTGCGTTGTGCGCAACGGCAGCACGGTGCTCTATTCCGCCGTAGCAAAGGCAATATCGATAAGCGAGCCGAGTGTTTACTGTTATCAAAACACCGTTTCGCTTGCATATGTGGGCGATACCGTCTCATTCGAAGTTCAAGCCTTCGGCGGCAATTTGAAATATCAATGGCAGTTTACGCAGGACGGAAATACTTGGACAGACATCGAATGTTATTCCGACGAACTGAGCATATTCGTGTCGGATATTGACATTGTTAATAATATGTATCGATGTGTCGTTTCGAACAGCTTGGGAACGGCAACGCTCGATTCGCCCTGCTACATCGAAAACGTCGAACCGTGGCCGCTACCGGTCATATTCAGCCAGCCGTCCGATGCGGACGTAATCGAAGGCGAGATTGTCTCGTTTGCGGTCGAGGCGAGCGGGCACGGCGAATTGCTGTACCAGTGGGAATTTTCGGACGACAACGGCAAAACTTGGAAAGACGTAGCCGACGGCGGACAGTCCGACACGCTGACGTTCGTAGCGGCGGGTTCGCAGAACGGCAGGCTCTTCCGCTGCAATGTATTCGACAACGAACTTACCCTTTCCGATTCGGCGAGACTGACGGTCAACACAGGTGCTTCCGCGTACGAAAAGGGTCATATGTATTTGCGAAATCACGACATTCTTTCGGCGTGCGATTCGTTCAAAAGTGCCGCGGAGGGAAATCCGAACGACCAGCAGGCGCAGGCTATGTACGGGCTTGTGCGGGTTCTTGCGTTATTACAAAACGACACATTTATAAAGCTTGTGGAAAACACCGGCGCGGTTGTTAATGATAGTAATTTATACAGTCCCGATTTCGAATTTCCCCTGAACGGAAAGATTCCCGTCTTCAATCGTCAATGGAACACGAAAGAGGAAATGGACTATCTGTTGGGCGAATGCCTGCCCGAGTTGCTCTCCGCATTGAACAATCTCGAAAAGGTAAACAATGCGGACATTCGCATAAAGTTTGCCGACTCGCAACTGTCGCTTCTGGGTTGCAGGATAGAGACGGAAACCGCCGTTGAAATGGACTACGCCGATGTCCTTGTTTTGAGGTCGATTCTAACGGGCGCGATTGCCGCGATATACGAACTTTCGAACTTCGACATTTCGGCATATCCGTATTTTGCGGCAGACTGCGGCGACTATGTTTCGGCGCAATCAATGCTTGCGGCATACAACAACATTTTCAAGGCTTCAAAAATCGGCAATGCGTCAAAGGCTAAAGATTGGTTTCTGAAGTTTGTCGACTCCTACAACGCGGCTTCGGAAAAGGTTCGGAGCAGAAGCGAAGGAGACACAAACCACATATTCGTTCTCGAATCGAAAAACCTGACCGCCGAAGAGGAGCTGCGCACTTATATGGCGGACGCGAAAAAATCGGCTAACGGAACGGTAATCACCGTCTCGGACATCCCCGACGTAGAGCCCGTGGAAGTGAACCTTTCGAAGCTGTTTGTCGACGGATTCGATTTGCGCTCGTTCGAGCCGTATATCTCGGAAAACACCGTCGTCAAGGGAACGTATCCCGACCCGACAATCGGGGGCTTGTTTCCGTCCGCCAATAGTTCGTTCATAGACGAACAGCTTTCGAAATTCGCGTCGAGGGACGAATTTTCAATCGGTGAACGCGGCAATTATTCGATGAAATATTCGCTTCCGCTTTTCTCGATTTCGACCGACCCGATAAAGGCAATCGGAACAAATTCGGACGCCTCGAAATTCGTCTACCAATATAATGTCGACGGCGACAACGGCATTTACTATTCGGACACGAACACGGAAAAACTCGTGTCGACAAATTCGAACGGCGTTGCGTTGCGCGGCAGCTGCAAACTTTCGGAGAACAATTCGATGAGCTCCGACGGACGCTACGCAGTATTCCTTTCGAACGACATAACGCCGCTGAATTTGAGCGACAATTCGGTGCGCAGAAGCTTTGCGGTCAACAAAACGTACGCCGTCAATACCGACATTGATTTCATTTTCGGAGAAAACTTTTACATTCCCGAAAACTACAGTGTTCGAATTTCGTTAACACTAAAGCTCGACGATCCGTACGGCGGATACATTCAGCAACTCGAATTGCGCTCGAAGTCCGGCGCGTCGATATGGCTGAATCAGTCGAACGACCAATACGATGAAGAAGCCGGCGAACGGACATTTATAGCGACAAGCGAAAGCAGTATGTCGGGCTCATACCAATCGGGAGAGTGCAATTCGTTATCGTTTAGATACTATTCGTACTACGGCAGTTCGTCCGCCCAACAACAGTTCGAAATTTCGAAGATAACGCTCGAAATAGTCCCCCACTACATCGTCTACCTTAAAGACATTCAAACGGGCAAGCTGACACCGATTACAAACGAAACCGTCGACGCCCAAAGCGCAATAATAAGCCCAGACGGAAAGAAGATTGCCTATAGAGACTTGTCGTCGTATATCGTCTACAACATTCAAAGCGGAACGAGCTTTTCGTTCTCGTCGATGTACGGCAATTCAAGCCCGTTTATTACGTCGGACTCGAAGTATTTTGTCATCGGCAATTCTCGTTATGATGTCGAAACCGGAAATTACAAAGACAGTTTCGCGCCCACTTCTGGCTCGTCGTCCGACTCCGTGTACTCCGCAAACGGCGAAAAAATGGCGTACATTTATCGGAGCTGGCAATACTATCCGTACAATGATTACAGCGAAAAAATATGCGTTGCCGACATCAACAGCGGCAGTACATCGGAATACACAATTCCGAACACAAGCTCGTCGATATCCGACATCGCCCTCTCGCCCGACGGACAGAAAATATTCTACATCGAATCGCGCGGAAAAATCGGGCTATACGATACGGCGACAAAAACCGACAAGGTTCTGCAAAACCTGTCTGCCATTTCGAACTACGGCTACGGAAATCCCGAAAGCATTCGGTTTGTTTCCCAGAACAAAATTATGCTTCTTTCAAAACCGAGGGAGCTGCTCAATTCAAGCATAGTTGCGGAAAGAACGCCGATTGTCGTAGACACAAACACGGCAAACACAGTCTATATGAAAAATCCGCATATCGCCCTTTCGAACGGCGTAGCAACGGCAAACATAAGCGTCGCCCAAAATGCGTCCAGTTCGGCAGCCGAAATGCTGCTCGTGGCAAAAGCGGTTTCGGGCAAGTCGAAAACCGTCGAAAAATCGGTCAATATTTCGGGCGCGGAAACAAAGCTTTCGATAGAATTGCCGAGCGTTTCGGACGAAGGAAAGGCGGGCGCGCTCTATTCAATCGCGTTGATGGACAAGTCGGGAACAAAGGCGGTATGTATGTCGCCCGTGTGCTACGTTTCGGCTTCTAACATTGCCGCCGACGACAATTACACCGACTGGGCGCAGTCGAAATTCTCGGACGCCCAGTTGCGGGATTCCTCGGTATCGTCGCCGACAGCCGACCCAGACGGCGACTCCATTCCCAACATTATGGAATACGCCTACGGCACCGACCCGCTTAAAAATTCGACCGCCGACGCCCCGAAAATCTACAATCAAAACGGCGCGGTCGGAATCACCTACACGCTGAACAATTCGGCAAAAGTTTCCGTCTCGCTCGAGTGCTCAACAGACCTGAAGACGTGGACAAAAGTCGATTCGCCCGAAATCGTCGAAAATGTCGATTTGGGAGACGGACGCAGCCGAATAACAATAACGAACAGGAACGCGATAAACGGCAAAATATTCTTCCGCCTAAATGTATCGGAAAATTAGAGTGTCGGCGTTGCTTGCGCTGTCGTCGCTGGCGTTGTTTGCGGACGACAGCACAAGCATATTCAGCCTCGACGGAATGAAGGGAATGGAACTGACCTACCCCGACAAATCGGGGCGCGAGGCGGTTCGCATTTCGTTTTCGGACGCGCGTATAGAATCGCGCAGACAATGTTTTTATTTCAAGGTAAACGCGTTCAAAACGCTCGTCTTGGACGGGCTTAAAATCGACATCGACGCACCCGACTTGCGCCGATTCGACGCGCCCGAGTTGCACTGTCCGGTTGAAATAAACGGACTCGAATTTACGTTGTCTTGCAACGGCAAAAAAATCCGTATCGTCGCCGACTTCGCAAAATTCGAGGGGCGCAACACCGTCAAATTTCCGCGGCGCGCAACGCTAACGTGCAGCGGAGAAAAATTCGAAATATCCGAAGCGCACATCAAATACGAAAATTCCGACATGGAATTTAAAACACCGCAGAAAGAAATAATAACACTAAAATCGCTGTTGTAGTGCAGTCCGAAGCGAAAATCATTCCGCCGCAATCGGAAGCATTGGGCATTTTTTACCAACACAGAATCGACCCGAAAACGCCAATCGAAACTGTCGCCGCACTGATAAAGGAGGGCAAAGTTTTGGGCTTCGGACTGTGCGAAGTAAACGCCGACACAATCCGCCGCGCCCACGCAGTCTGCCCGCTCACCGCAGTCCAGAGCGAATACCACATAATGCACCGCAGCGTGGAATTTTCGGGCGTGCTGAAAACCTGCCGCGAATTGGGAATCGGCTTTGTCCCGTACAGCCCGCTGAACCGCGGCTTCCTCTGCGGGGCAATCAACGAATGGACGAGCTTCGGCCCGAACAACGACAACCGCCAAACCCTTCCGCGCTTCCAACCCGAGGCGATACGCGCAAACACGAAGTTTGTAGCGGCTCTCGACGCGTTCGGACGCCCGCGCGGTCTGACTTCGGCGCAGGTCGCACTCGCGTGGCTGCTGAACAAAGAACCGTTCATCGTGCCGATAGCGGGAACGACTAAAATCGAAATCGCCCACTTGGAGGAAAACCTGCGCGCGTCCGACGTTAAATTTTCGCCCGACGAAATGCTCGCGCTCGAAAACACAATCTCGAAAATTCCCGTCGTCGGCAGCCGTTACGACGCTCTGCAGGAATCGAAAGTCCAGAAATGAGAACGACTGCCTTTCTCTGCCTTGCCGCGTGCGGTCTTTTCGCCGAACAGCCCATCGTTCTTAAAACGCAGGGTAGCTTTGCCGTCGGAGGAAATGCTCAACAAAATCGGCGGCGACGTAAGGGTAGTCCACCTTCCCGAAATCGGCGTGCGCGGCAACACACACTTCCCGATGTCGGACACAAACAACGTCGAGATTGCCGACATCCTCTCGAAATGGCTCGCAGAGAAAAAGCTCGATTAGCCCAACTATTCCCGAAACCGAAAAAAACAGACACGGAAAACAATATGAAAAAAAGCGTTACGATACTCACAGCCGAGGAGCATTCATAACGGGAGCCGATTTCCTTGTAGACGGGGGCGCGACAGCCGCATACTTTTACGACAACCTAAAGCCGCAAAAACAATAAGCACGACATAAACAGCACCCCCCGACAAACGACATAATCCATCCGCCCGCGAAAGACACAAAAAACGCGCTCATCCGAAAATTTGCCGTTTCGGAAAATGTTGATTTTCTGCGATTGTGTTTACTTGTGTTGTGTCAAAAAGTTCGAAAAAATTTTGCGAATTTTATTAGACTACAGTATTTCGAATACGATATCACAGCGGGATGAAAATCAGAAAATCACTCACTATACTTGCATCATTTGCGGCGTTGATTTCCGCGCATGCCGCCGACGATTCGCTCGGGCTTGACGCCACAATCAGCGATTCGGTTTCGTACGAAAACCGCTTGGCTCTCGGCGGCAGCAACGCCACGCTGCTCATCACATCGACGGGCGAACTGAGCACGCCCAAGGGCATTCTCATTCAGGGCACAAATGTTACAATCGACGTCGAAGCGGGCGGCAAAATTCTGACGAAATCGATTTTGATGTCGCAGAACGGCACAATTACAATAAAGTTCGGCGACGCAAGTTCGATAATGAACGAAGATGGAACGAAAGGCACAACTTTCACGAACCGCAAATCGAACCTGACCTTCGACCTCTCGTCCGTAAAGAATGCGTCCGCAATGAACATCGGAACGGTTTCGACAACGCCCCTCTCGACGGTAAAATTCAACCTCGGCAGCGGCACGTACGCGGCGACCATCACGCAAAATTACGACTGGAACGCCCTTGTGCCCGACTCCGCAAAACAGCTTATCGAAGTAGACAATTTCGAAAACAACAAAATCGCCCTCTCGGGCAAATTCTCGATTGTCGAACGCGAATCGGCTTCGTACCTGCGCTTCACGCTCACAACAAGCGAAGTGAACAACATTCTTGCGAACACGACCGAAGGGCAGGCGTACCTCGACGCGCACCAAAACGAAGACGGAACATATTTCGCCGACTCCGCGCTTATCGGCTACGACGCCAAGGGCAACCTGCTCGCAAGTGGATGGTCTGTCGACTCGAACGGATTCCTCTACAACGCCGCGGCAGTTCCCGAACCCGCCGAGTGGGCGGCGATTTTCGGCGCGCTCGCACTGGCTATTGCGGCGTACCGCAGACGCGGATAGTGTTCCGATTTTTCAACACATTCTAAACCGTCGCGGAGTTTTTCCCGACGGTTTTTCTTTTGTTTTTCGGGAGGAACGCGCGACATAAAAAACATCAAAAAACGTGAATATTCCGCAAAATAAAACACCGACACTTAAACGCCGACACCGCAATTTCCGCGAAAACCGCGATTATTGCGCGTTATCTCAAATATAAAATATTGACTTTATTTTTTAGTGTGCGAGAATTGGCACTCGTAGACCGATTATTTCGGGTTGGTTATCTCGCAACTGCGCTCTGCCGTCCGCGTTTCTCTCGGTCTTCCGCCTTTCCGTCTCGAAAGGCTCGGGGAATGTCCGCCCCCGCAGATACCGCCTGCCGCGAACGCGTCCGTTCGGATGCGTCAAACCGCGTAAACGGGTCGGTCGGCGGACAAACAAAAAAACGGAAACAACGAAAGACAATAAATTATGGCAAAAAAAGTTGCTGCAAAAAAACCCCAAAAGAAAGCTTCCGCAAAATCGGCGGCAAACGCAAAAAATAAAAAATATACCTACCTGTTCGGCGTGAAAACCGACGGCGACGCGAAAATGCGCAACCTCCTCGGCGGCAAGGGCGCGAACCTCGCGGAAATGGCGCGCATAGGTCTGCCCGTTCCCCCAGGTTTCACAATCACAACCGAAGTCTGCACCTATTTCTACGAAAACGGGAAAAAATATCCGTCGTGCCTCGACGCACAAGTCAGGGCGGGCGTGCAGTCGGTCGAAAAGCAGATGGGCAAAATTTTCGGCGACGAAAAAGACCCCCTGCTCTTCTCCGTGCGCTCGGGCGCGCGCGAGTCCATGCCCGGGATGATGGACACAATCCTCAACCTCGGGCTCAACGACAAAACCGTAGAGGGGCTCGCCGCAAAAACCCAAAATCCGCGCTTCGCGTGGGACTGCTACCGCCGCTTCATCCAGATGTACGGCGACGTTGTGATGGGCGTCCAAGCCCGCAATGAAGCCGATGTCGAACCCTTCCACCACGTGATGGAGGGCTTGAAGTCGGAAGTCGGCGCAAGGCTCGATACCGACCTTACGGTCGACGCACTCAAGGAGCTTGTCAAACGCTACAAGGTGCTCATCAAACAGCGCGCGGGCAAGTCGTTCCCGCAGGATGTCTACGAGCAGCTCTGGGGCGCAATCGGCGCGGTCTTCGGCTCGTGGATGAACGAAAGGGCAATTCTCTACCGACAGAAATACAACATCCCCGCATCGTGGGGCACGGCGGTGAACGTGCAGACAATGGTCTTCGGCAACAAGGGCGAAACGAGCGCAACGGGCGTTGCATTCACGCGCGACCCCGCAAACGGCGAAAACCAGTTCTACGGCGAATACCTCATCAACGCACAGGGCGAAGACGTGGTGGCGGGCGTGCGCACGCCGCATAAAATCGCCGAACTTTCAAAGGAAATGCCCAAGGCGTTCAAGGAACTTCTGGCAATCCGCAAAAAGCTCGAAAACCACTTCAAGGATATGCAGGACTTCGAATTTACAATCGAAGAAAACAAACTGTATATGCTCCAGACGCGCAACGGCAAACGCACGGGCATGGCGGCGGTGCGCATCGCGGTAGAAATGAACAAGGAACGCTTCATGGACGAAAAGACGGCGGTTCAGAAAATCCCCGCCGACTCAATCTCGAGCCTGCTCGTTCCCGTGTTCGACCCCGCGGCAGTCAAAAAGGCAAAAGTCGTGGCAAAAGGTCTCGCGGCGGGCCCGGGGGCTGCATCGGGCGAAGTGGTGTTCACGGCGGCTCAGGCGGAACTCGTGGCATCGCGCGGACGCAAGTCCATACTCTGCCGCGAGGAAACATCGCCCGAAGACCTGCGCGGTATGATTGCCGCCGAAGGCATCCTGACATCGCGCGGCGGCGTAAGCTCGCACGCGGCACTTGTCGCGCGACAGATGGGCAAAGTCTGCATATGCGGCGCAAGCGATATCGTGATGGACTACCAAAAACGCCTGATGACCGTGGGCGACTACATCATCAAGGAAGGCGACTACATTTCAATCGACGGCACGACGGGCGAGATTTTCCTCGGCGAAATCGAAACCGCACCGAGCGAAGTAATCCGCGTACTCTCGGGTAAAATGAAACCCGCCAAGAGCTATACCTACCGACTCTTCGAAACGGTGATGAAGTGGGCGGACAAATACCGCAAACTCGGAATCCGCACGAACGCCGACACGCCCGAACAGGCGAAACGCGCAGTGCAGTTCGGCGCGGAGGGTATCGGACTTTGCCGCACGGAACATATGTTCTTCGAGGGCGACAGAATCGACGCCGTCCGCGAAATGATTCTCGCAAGCGACCTCGCCGAACGCGAAAAGGCGCTCAAAAAGCTCCTACCCTACCAGAGAAAAGACTTCGAGGGAATCTTCAAGGCAATGGAGGGTCTGCCCGTAACAATCAGACTGCTCGACCCGCCATTGCACGAATTCCTCCCGCACGAAAGCGCGGCGCGCAACGCACTCGCCGAAAAGATGAACCTGCCGCCCGAAATTCTGGCGGAACGCTGCAAGGCACTCGAAGAGCAGAACCCGATGCTCGGACACCGCGGCTGCCGCCTCGGCAACAGCTTCCCCGAAATCACCAAGATGCAGGCTCGCGCAATATTCGAAGCGGCGGCATCGCTGATTAAGAAAGGCAAAAAGGTCAAGGTCGAAATTATGGTGCCGCTCGTGGGCTTCGTGCAGGAACTCAAATTCCAAGCGGCAACCATTAGGGAAGTCTGCGAACAGGTGATGAAAGAAAAGAAAGTCAAGATTGACTATATGCTCGGCACTATGATTGAAGTTCCGCGCGGCGCACTCACGGCGGACGAAATCGCGGAAGTTGCGCAGTTCTTCTCGTTCGGCACAAACGACCTCACCCAAACGGGGCTCGGAATGAGCCGCGACGACGCGGGAAGCTTCCTCGGACGCTACAAGGAACTCGACATCCTGCCGAAGAACCCGTTCGCGTCAATCGACGTAAACGGCGTCGGACAGCTCGTAAGAATCGGCGCGGAAAAGGGACGCTCAGTCCGCAAGGATTTGAAGCTCGGCATCTGCGGCGAACACGGCGGCGACCCCGACTCCATCACATTCTTCAACGACGTAGGCTTGAACTACGTAAGCTGCTCGCCGCCGAGAGTGCCCGTAGCGCGCCTCGCAGCGGCACAAGCCGCCCTGAAAGCGGAAGCTGCAAAGAAGTCGAAGAAATAGGCGACAACATCTAAACCTTACAAACGCGAGCCCGAAAGAGCCCGCGTTTTTTTGCGCACAAGGAAAAGGAGAACAACAAATCAAATCTTGACAAATATATACATATAAATACAAAGTAAAATAAAGAGGAAGATAAAGGGAAGATTTCCCGACTTCCCCCGAAAAAAAAATAAAGAATCGAAAACAACTAAAATGAAAAAACTCGTATTGTTTACACTCGCATTACTCTTTACATCAATATTCTTGGCGGGATGTTCGCCCGAAGCGAGAAAGGCAAAACACTACCGCAAAGCGGCGGAACAAGGTTTTGCCCAAGCACAATACGAACTTGGCAATTACTATCTATTAGGAAAGGGCGTAGAACAATCGGAAACAGAAGCGGTTAAGTGGCTTACAAAAGCGGCGGAACAAGGTAATACCGATGCAATGTCTTTGCTTGGTGGATTGTATATAAAGTATAAAAATCCCGCCGAACCCATTTTAGATAGAATTTGGACAGAGTTTGGAGCTTATGCATACAAAACTCGCAACACTAATCCATACGAAAATTTGAGACATTATAACATAAAAGAAAATATACCGGAAGGTAAAATGTGGCTTACAAAAGCGGCAGAACTGGGTAATCCTAATGCTATGTTAAAACTTTCATTCATTTGCCGTAGAGAACTACAACTGGAGGATGGGAAAAAATGGCTCAAAAAAGCGGCGGAACTGGATAATATCGACGCTATGTTCGTCCTTGGTTTGCGTTACATCGTTGGGAAAAGTTACAACGTTGGGGCAAAATACAACCTCGAAGATATCGACGAAGGAATAAGATTGATCAAAATAGTGGCGGAACAAGGTAATGTAGATGCCATGGGTATACTTGGAACACTTTACCTAATAGGCGGAGATATTCATTATGGTAAAGCTCTTATAAGCTCATACTTTCACGGCAGTGAATTGCTATGTTACGCGATGGGTTGCTACCCACCAAGGATAGATCGTGCCGAAGCGACAATATGGCTCAAGAAAGCAAGTGAGCGTGGACACGAAGAAGCCAAACTGATATTAACTAGAATGAACATTGAAAATTACGAATATGTGATCACTGAAAAATAACGAATATGAAAAAAGCCCTAAAAGCAATACTTATTTTTCTGTTAAAATCAGCACTCGTACTTGGTGTTTTATGCGCCATAATATTGACCGCAGGATGGTTTCTTTTACCTGAATGGATAAAAACCTACAACATGGCTGACGACCTCGAAAGAGCTGGCAAAATAGAGGAAGCCATTGCCGTTTACAAACAGGAAGCCGAAAAAGGAAATTCGTATGCGGCGGCACAAGCCTGTCGTTTATACGTTTCCAATAAAAACTTTATCGGAGCGGAAATGTGGCTAAAAAAGGTAGCCGAAAAAGGAGATGGATACGCCGCGCTAATGCTTTCCGCCATGTATTTGGCAGACAAAGATATCGACGGCAACCCAAATCCGCTAAAAAATATAGCGGAAGCCGAAAAATGGCTTAGTAGCATAGGTCGTGACTCAATAGCTAATTCTATAGCACACAGTTTCGCCCGCTACGGACTCGGAATGTTGTATCTAACAGGTACCCCAACATTCTATTATGACATATTGGATAAACTAAAAATGTACGGAATCGACAACCTCTGCTTCGTGAGTACGTGTGTTGAAAAAGACATAAATAAAGCTTTCGGGTACTTTGCGGTAGCGTATGGGGACCACTATAGTTCAGCCGCCTACGAACTCGGTATGCTATTTTATAACGGCACTGGAGTGAAAAAAGACATTGCCATGGCAAAAGAGATGTTCACAAAATCCATTCATTGGGCATACTCGTTAGCTCCCGAAATGATTGAAAAAAACAAAATAAAAGAGGCGGAAGAAATGTTGCGCAAAATCGAAGAATCCGAGCAAAACGCAACCCCCGCAAAAAACACCGAAAACCAATAAGTTTTCGGTGTTTTAAATTTCCGTCGAACCTCGGGCGCGGCGGCGGCGCAATCGGCTCGCCGCTATTCGTCTTCGGTCAGATAGTTCTTGTTGCGAGTGGTCGGGCCGCCCGCCCTCAGCCACGCATTTATGAACAGGTCGATATCGCCGTCCATCACCGCCTGCAGGTTGCCCGTTTCCGCGCCAGTCCTCAGGTCTTTCACCATTTGGTAGGGTTGGAAGACGTAGCTGCGTATCTGGTTGCCCCACGAAATTTCGCCCTTTTCGCCGTAGAATCTGTCCATCTCGGCGCGTTTCTGGTCGAGCAGTTTTTCGTAGAGTCGGCTCTTGAGAATTTTCATTGCGCTCGCCTTGTTCTTGAACTGCGAACGCTCGTTCTGGCACGCCACGACTATCCCCGACGGAATGTGCGTTATGCGCACCGCGCTTTCGGTCTTGTTGACGTGCTGCCCGCCCTTGCCGCTCGAGCGATATGTGTCTATTTTCAAGTCCTCTTCCTTGATGTCCATATCGATGTCGTCTTCGATTTCCGCGATGACGTCTACCGACGCGAACGATGTGTGTCTGCGTTTGTTTGCGTCGAACGGGCTGATGCGCACGAGTCTGTGCACGCCGCGTTCCGCCTTTGCGTAGCCGTATGCGTTCGCCCCAACGATTCTGAAAGTGATGCGCGATACCCCCGCTTCTTCGCCGTCCTGCACGTCTTCGATTTCTACCTTGAAGCCGCGCCGTTCGCCCCAACGCATATACATTCTGAAGAGCATTTCCGCCCAGTCGCAGCTTTCCGTGCCGCCCGCGCCCGCGTGGATTGTCATAATTGCGTTCGACGAATCGAGCGGCCCGCAGAGGAACGACTCAATCTCGATTTTGTCCAAATCTGAATGAAGCTTGCGTGTTTCGTCGGCAAGTTCGGCGGCGAGTGCCTCGTCGGGCTCGGACTCTTCGGCGAGTTCGAAAAGCGCGTTGAGGTCGTCGACTCTCTGCTTGAGAGCCGTTTGCGGCGCGACAATCCCCTTAAGGTGCGTCATTTCGGCGACAACCTGTTGGGCTTCGGTCTGGTTGTCCCAGAAGTCCTGACGCGCCATCTGTTTTTCAAGCTCCGCTATGCGGTCGCACTTCGCGGGGACGTCAAAGAAACCTCCACAAATACCCCGCCCTGCGCGAGATGTCCTCGGCGGCGGCTTTTACTTCCATATCGACTATCATATGTTCCATTTTCGAAATCGGCGGCACATTATCAATACAAAAAAGCTTGAAATCGGAAAATACCTAAGAATACTTACAAACAAGAAGCGTTCGACGCACGAGCGCGTTTTAATTTCAAAAAAATACGATATGTCAGAAGAAATCCCCCAAGCGAACCCCTCCGTTTCGAACGAAACAGCCCCCGTTGCGCCCGCTCCCGTAGCGGCTGCACCCGCAGCTCCCGCGGCTCCCGTTTCCGCGCCCAAGCCCGTTGCGCCTGCGGTTGAACTGCCCAAGGCGAAATTTGCGGCCGCGGCGAAGCCCGTATCGGTTGCCGCGCCGAAAAATGTGGTTAATGTCGAAGAAAAACCGTCGATACTTGCCATAGCGGTCGACGTTGTCGCCGCTGCGGTTGCCGTAGCGTTTGCGGTGTTAATCATTCTCGACATCTAACAAAAGGAAAAAATTATGTCAAAAGTCATCCACTTGAACGAAAAAAATTTCGACGAAACGGTCTCCACATCGAAGCCCGTTTTGGTTGACTTTTGGGCACCGTGGTGTGGACCGTGCAAAATGTTGGGTCCGACGATTGACGCGCTCGCCGAAGAAGTTGACGACTCCGTCGGCGTGGCAAAGGTCAATGTCGACGAATCCCCCGACCTTGCCCAGCGTTTCGGTATAAATGCGATTCCCACTCTGCTTATATTCAAAAACGGGCACCCCGTAGGAACGGCGGGAACAAGGTCAAAAGACGACCTAAAAAAACAACTACTCCTCTACGTCTAATTTTTTTATATCTGTGATGCTTCGCGGCAACTATAGTTGCCGCTTTTTGTGTATAAGCAGGCTGCAGCCTGCACGGCTACGGAACTTCGTTCCTACTTGTGATACCTCGGCGCGACTATAGTCGCGCCTTTTGTGTATAAGTACGCATTACCTACGGTAATGGCTTTGGTTTTTCGAACTTATCTTGCTGTTTACCGAAACATTCGAAACACCGTTGCTTCCCTCGGTTTTTATATAATACGACAAAAAAAGCTTCGCAGTTGCGAAGCTTTTTTGAATTGTAGAATTTTCAAACGCCCAATCGCTTGTTCTTGGATAGCTCAAAAAAAAAAGACACCGCGAGTTCGCGATGTCTTCGAGAGTTCGAACAGTAGGGGGAAGGCGGGAGTTTTTTCGGAGAAAAAACCGCCTATTGGGGGCTACCGCCCCCTCTTTGCCGTCAAGGCTGCAGCCTTGCGCTTCAATGCAAAAGCAATCGCAATCGCCCCCAAAATAGCGGCGTAAGCAGAGGGTTCGGGGACGTAGATTAGGTAGTTGTTCGAATCAATCGACCATTTGCCGCCACTGAGTTCGTCGCCGTTGAGGTCGTAGCCCTTAAACGTGAATTTTTTACTTGAGCTGATCGTATAAATTCCGCTTTCGTCAAGCTTTGTAGCATCGATGGATGAAATTTTCACGAGACCGTTTTCGAAGTCCCTGAAAACTATGTCGGAGTAGGAATTGTCTACTTCGCCGGCAAACCAACCGATTGTCAAGCCCGCCGCGCCGTTGAGGTCGAAAATGATTTCGCAATTCTGTCCGTTGTACTGCTGTTTGAAGAGTATACCTGAAAAGTTGTACGATTCGCCCGCCGCAAGCTCTATGACGTTATTCCTTGCGCGGATAACCTTGAATTGTCCGGTGAACGAGTTGCCGCTGTCGAGCTTCACGGTGGAAAGCGAACCGTTGTCCTTAAAGGAAATAACAGCACCGTCTATCTTCGAAGTTTTGTCTACGTGCAACATCGCATTGGCGGCAACGCCGAGAGTGTTCACATTTCTGAACGAAATCGTACTTCCGTTGAGAACGCTCATATTGCCCGTGATGTTTGCGATGAAAGTCGCGTTCTT
The DNA here is from genome assembly GCA_900548275.1 of uncultured Opitutales bacterium. Taxonomy (GTDB): domain Bacteria; phylum Verrucomicrobiota; class Verrucomicrobiia; order Opitutales; family Intestinicryptomonadaceae; genus Merdousia. Next base: position 57,712 of record URJY01000006.1, read on the forward strand.
GGTTGTGTTGAGGACAAGCTTCGAAGCGTCGATTAAAACCGTGCCGCCGATTTGCGAAACAGAAGAGTCGCTGTCGGAAGATGTCGTGTTGAGGGTCATCAACGCGCCGTTCTTGAGCGTCAGGCTACCGCCGTTGACAACGCCGAAATTTGCCGAAGACGTAGACGAACCGATTGTCAGCGTGCCGCCGTTCATCTCGAGGTTCGCTTTGTCCACGAACGAATTTTTCGCCGCAGCGACGCTGCCGCCGTTGATGTACAAGTTCGCGCCCGCAGTAACCGACATACCGCCCGCAGTGGTCATATTACCGGTCGATTCCACAAACGCATCGGTATTTGTAAGGTGCAGGGAAGCTTCGGAATTGGTAGACTGAATGCTCGTGTCCGAAATATTCACATCGCCCAAGACGATGAACTTGGAATCTTCGGTGATCGGCTTGGATTTGTCGCCGTTATATCTGCCCTTAACCGTGAGGCTATTGGCATTTACGGTAATGTTCGTACCGATTGAGAAAGTTCTGCCGTATTGGCTATAGGGATTTTGTGGGTCGGCATAACTGGCATCTATCGTGTAAAGGTCTAAGGAAAGACGCTTAGCCGTATTGTTGACAGTGCCTTTTACATTTGGCATTGCCGTCTCGAGGTAATAGGAGGACGATGTACTACTGTATTTCTTTTCTCCATTATCTATCCACTCAAAGGCATTGAAACTGAACATAGCACCGTTTGACGATGTAATTTCGCCCATGCCAAGAAAATCATTGAATATCATATGATAGTCAGCGTGAACACCCTTACCGCCAACAGAGTACAAAAACGAATCGACCCTTGCGATCCCGGAGCTGTCTTTCGGAGGGTTCATATTGATGTAATAGTCTCTCCAAGTACCTGCAGCAACTTCGTCATTACTGCGCGAATTGTCACTAAAAACATATTGCCGATCACCTCCCGAGGGGAGATCTTTGCGGCTCCCAATACTCGTATAACCGCCGAGATCAACGTAGTTAAGGGCGAACACCTGCGTTGCGAACGCGGCTGCGGAAAGGGATAACAACAATTTTTTCATAACAATCTTTCTGGATGTACGGGGTTGGGGATAATGTGCGGGGTAAATTCCGTAGAACAGGTTTGTTAGTAAGTTAAAAAACCACAAAAATGCAGACTTGCAAGCATCTTTTTCGCCTTTTTTGGTAAACTGTAAACCTTAGGCGCAATGCAAAACAGCGGGCATAATGCGCCCTCCCCGTCCGAACCGAGCGAAAAAAAATCAGTTGCCGCCCCTGCGGAAGCCGTCGCCGCCGCCCCGTTTGCGCTCGCGAACCGGGATTGGCTTTGCCTTGAAGCTCGATTTCACGAGCGCGGGCTCGCCCTCGAGCCGTTTGAAAAGCGCGGGGCTGAAAGCGGTGCGCATAATGCGTTCGGAGCTCATTTCAACGTAGTCGCGGTCGGATACCTTTATTTTTATCTTGTGGGCTATGTCGTCGCCCTTCGCGTCTTCGTACACGCCGTGAGAAAGGATTTTCACGAAGCGCGAAGCCCTGTCGTCGGCTTCGATAAGCCATTCTATGCCGTCGCAATAAGTGCTTATTGCCGAAGCCATACTCTGCACGCTTTCGCCGTTGAAGCGCAGTTCGGAACCGTCCTTGCTCTGGCATTCGCCGATGACGCAGACGCATTCGCCGTCGCGCACCTGCGGGAAATATTCGTCGTATGCGGCGGGGAAAAGGTTTATTGACCAAACCTTTGAGTTGTCCCTGCCCGAGAGCGTAAAATAGCACCACGGTTTATTGTCCTTTTTAGTGAGTTTTTTGACCACGTTCGAGACCACGCCGCACGCGCGGAACGGCAGGCGTTTAAGGCGTTTTACGGCGTCGGCGGGCGGGATGTCGTCGAGTGCGCTGTCGAAGCCCGCGTATTCGTTCATCGGGTGTCCCGAGACGTAGAAGCTGAGCAGTTCCTTTTCGGCGAAGAGTTTTTCTGCGAGAGGCATTACGGGCTTTGAAGTGTCGATTGCGTTGCCCGCCATCGATTTGCCGTCGTCCATTTCGAGCATATCGAAAAGGTTTTGCTGCCCCGTGATTGCGTCGGCTTCGGCTTCGGCTGACTCCATCAAAATGGCTTCGATTGAATTTAGCAGGTGTCCGCGGTCGATATTGAATGAGTCGAACGCGCCCGTTTTTATAAGGTTTTCGAATACGCGTTTGTTGAGGGTTTTGCTGCCCATTCGCGAAACGAAGTCGTAGATGTCCTTGAAGTCGCCGTTTGCGTCGCGCTCTTTTACAATCGCCTCCGCCGCAATACCGCCGATACCCTTGATTGCCGCAAGCCCGAAGCGGATTGAGCCTGCGGACTCCTCGAACATATCGCCGTCGAGATCGGGCTTCCAGTTGGGGTCGATAATCGGGGTGAAGTTTTCGCGCGAAACGTTGATATCGGGCCCGAGCACCTTGATGTTTATGGCTTCCGCCGATTCGATGAACTTGGACACTTTGTCCATATTGCCCAGTTCGCTCGAGAGCAACGCCGCCATAAATTCCACGGGGTAGTTCGCCTTGAGATACGCCGTGCGGTAGCTGAGCATTGCGTACGCGGCGGAGTGCGATTTGTTGAAGCCGTACTGCGCGAACTTTTCCAGAACCGCGAAGATGTCCTCAGCCTCCTTGGCGGGCATATTGTTGAACTTTTCCGCCTTCGAAATGAATATCGCCTTTTGCTGAGCCATTACCTCGGGCTTCTTTTTGCCCATCGCGCGGCGGAGAATGTCAGCTTCGCCGAGCGTGTAGCCAGCGATGATTCGCGCCGCCATCATAACCTGTTCCTGATAGACGAGCACGCCGTAGGTCTCCTGCACGAGGTCTTTAAGGAGCGGGTGCGGAACGTGCATTTTCGACGGGTCTTTTTTCGCCTCGATAAACTGGTCTATAAACTGCATGGGCCCCGGGCGGTAGAGCGCGATAAGAGCAATGATTTCCTCGAACACGCTTAGCCCGATTCTGCGGCAGAGATTCTGCATACCCTCGCTTTCAAGTTGGAACACGCCAACGGTTATGCCGCTGTTGAGCAGCTTGTAGGTGGCGGGGTCTTCGAGAATGATTTCCTCGATGTCGAAATTGTTGTGGCGCGTGCGGCGCACGTTGTCCTGCGCGTCGGAAATTACGGTCAGGGTTTTGAGACCGAGGAAGTCGGCTTTCAGAAGCCCCAGTTCTTCGACGGGCGTTTTGGCGAACTGCGTCGTAAGGGTGTTTTCCTGAGTCATCATCGGCACAACGTTGTCGAGCTTCTGGTCGCCGATAATGATGCCGCAGGCGTGTTTGCCGAGCTGGCGAATCATCCCCTCGAGAACTTCGCCCTGCTCGAAAATATGCTTTACCTCGGGGTCGTGTTCGACCTCGTTGCGAAGTTCGGCGGACATCTCCAACGCCTTTTTGAGCGTCATTTTCAGTTCGTCGGGAACCATCTTGGCGATTGCGTTTGCGCGGTCGAACGGAATGCCGTTTACGCGCGCCAAGTCGCGCACGACGGCCTTTGCGCCGAGCTTGCCGTAGGTGACGATGTTCGAAACCCTGTCGACGCCGTACTTGCGGCGGACGTACTCGATGACGTCGCCGCGCCTGCGTTCGCAAAAGTCTACGTCGAAGTCGGGGGGCGAAACGCGCTCGAGCGAAAGCATTCTTTCGAAAAGCAGGTTGAAGCGTATCGGCTCGATGTCGGTGATTTTAATGAGGTAGGCAATCATACAACCCGCGCCGCTGCCTCGACCGGGGCCCACGGGAATGCCGTTGTTGCGCGCCCAGTTGATGAAGTCGTAAACGATGAGGAAGTAGTCGACGAAGCCCGCGCCGACGATAATCGAAAGCTCGTAGTCGAGCTTGTCGCGCAAAAACTGCGCCCTGTCGGCTGGCTCGTTGGGCTTGGGAACGTAGGCTTCGGGATGGTCGTAGTCGACGCCGTAGCGTTTCATCATACCCTTTTTCGAGAGGTCGAAAAGCAGAAGCCCGTTTTTCATAAGCTCTTTGCGGCGTTCGGACGAAAGCGAGAAGTCGTCGGGCTTGCCGTTCTGGCGCAGAACTTCGTTCTTCTTTTTTACGTAAAGGTCGAGAATGCGGTTGAAGTTGGCTTCGTCTCGGTCGTACTTGATGTCCACGGGCTGCTCGTACTTGGGGTAGTGGTTCTCGCCCATCGGAATTTTGATGTCCACGCCCTCCGCAAGCTCAACCGTGTTGTCGAGAGCCTCGTGCAGCTCGGGGAAAAGCGACTCCATTTCCTCGCGCGTTTTGATGTAGAATTCCTTGTTCGGATAGCGCATTCGCTTTGCGTCCGAAACGAGCGCGCCCGTGTTTATGCAAAGCATTGCATCGTGCGCGTCGGCGTCCTTTTTGTAGACGTAGTGGCTGTCGTTTGTGGCTACCATCTTCAGCCCGAACTCGCGCGCGAGCTTCACAAGCCCCGGGAGAACCTTCTTGTCGGCGGGCAGAAAGTGGTTCTGGATTTCGATGTAGTAGTTCTCGCGCCCGAAAATGTCCACGAAGTTTGCGGTTACCCTGCGCGCATTCTCGTAGTCGGAATAAAGCAGGTACTGCGACGCCACGCCGTTGATGCAGCCGCTGAGCGCAATCACGCCCTTGGAGTATTTTGCGAGCGTTTCGAAGTCGATTCGCGGCTTGCGGTAGAAGCCGCGCTCGTACGACTCGCTCGTGAGCTTTGCCAGATTCAGAAAGCCCTCGTAGTTGCGCGCAAGAAGCGTCTTGTGGTGGATTTGGTATTTGGGGTAGTTCTGCGGATTGAGCAGCGATGGGTCGCTCTCGATTCCGTCGATGTCGTCGGACTTCTCCTTGTCGCGAATCGACTTCATCAGTTCCTTGATGTCGTCGTGCAGGGTGTGGTCGTTGATGTAATACGCCTCCATCCCGATAATGGGCTTTACGCCCGCCTTGTTGGCGGCTTGGTAGAAGTCGATTGCCCCGCACATATTGCCGTGGTCGGTTATCGCCACTGCGGGCATACCGAGTTCCTTAACCCTGCCGATGAGAACGGGCAACTTTGCGCAACCGTCGAGAACCGAGTAGTCTGTGTGAACGTGAAGATGTACGAAATTTGAACCCATATCCGCCGAAAAAAAATCTATTCCCACCTATAACACCCCGCAAAAACATTGCAACACTTCAAACCCGCGCCCCGCCATTTTTTGCGCGCCCCCCAAGTACCCCCTATGCGGGCGGGCGCATACGCAAAAGCCGCGGCTTTCGTCGCGGCTCTGGGATTGGCTGAAGTTGTCCGAAAGGGATTAGCCCTTTCTCAGCAGGAACGGTTCGCCGTAGACGTACGGAGCTTCCCTCAGCTTGCTGCAGACGCGCTTTACGGCGGCTTCGGTCGTCGCGTGGGTTGTCAGAAGAAGCCACGCCCTGCCCGCCGTCTCGTGTTTGCGCTGTTGCAGAAGCTCTATCGAAATGCCCTCAGAAGCCAAGTCTTTGGCTATCGAAGCGAGCACGCCGGATTCGTCGGGAACTTCCATCCTCAAATAAAATTCGCCCGAGACCTCCTCCAACGTCGCAAGTTTTGCATCGGCGGAAACCGCAACGGGCGGACGCACGGGCGCGCCCGAAAGGTATTGAACGGCGTCGGCGATGTCGGCGATGACCGCGCTCGCCGTTGCGTCCTGCCCCGCGCCGCGACCGATGTGCACCGTTCTGCCCACAACGTCGCCGCAGAGCGAAACGGCGTTGTACACGTCGTTGACGTTTGCAACAACGTCGGAGAGCGGGAGCAATGCGGGATAGACCGACGCGAAAATCGCCCCGTCCGAATTTTTGCGAACCGAAGCCACAAGCTTGATTCTGTAGCCGAAGTCGCGCGCCCAGACCATATCTTCAAGGCGGATTCCGCGAATGCCCGCAACGAGCATATCCTTTTTCGGGTCAATCCAGACCCCGTGGGCGAGGTATGCGAGAATGCAGATTTTGTGCGCCGCGTCCCACCCGTCGATGTCGAGCGATTCGTCGGCTTCGACGTATCCGAGCCTTCGGGCGTCGGCTATGACCGTTTCGTAGGTGGCGTTTTCGCGCTCCATACGGGTCAAAATGTAGTTGCAGGTGCCGTTTAAAATTCCGTAGATGAGCGAAAATCTGTTTGCGACAAGCCCTTCGCGCAGAACCTTGATAATCGGGATACCGCCCGCGACGCTCGCTTCGAAGAAATATGCGCCGCCCGACTTTTCCGCCGCTTCGAAAATCTGCGCACCCTTTTGGCAGATGACCGCCTTGTTCGCGCTGACCACAACCTTGCCCGCCTTGAGTGCCGCAACGGTGAGGTCGAACGCCGCCGTCGTGCCGCCCATCAGTTCGCAAACGATGTCGATTGACGGGTCGTTCACGATGTCGTACGGATTCTCCGTGAGCTTTTCGGCGGGAATTTCGACGGCGCGTTTTTTGGAGATGTCGCGCACGCACGCCTTCGCCAGTTCGTAGTCGGAACCGAAGCGCGAGACCATCTGGGCGCGGTTGTTTTCGAGATGTTTCCAGACGCCCTGCGCCACTGTGCCCATCCCGATAAAACCGATTTTGAAAGTTTTCTTTTCCATAAATTAGAACCTGTTTTCAGTACCTTTGATTAGGCGGACGATATTGCTTCTGTGCCTTGCCACAATCACCGCGGCGATTGCGATTGCTATGTATGTGTGGACGCCCGTCGGATACAGGAACGCCGCCGCCACGGGAAGCGCGAGAGCCATCGCAATCGAAGCCAGCGAAACATAGCGCGTCGAATAAAAAACGACGACCCACAGGACGAGCGCAACGAGAATCGCCGCCCACATAATAGCCAGAAGCCCGCCGATTGTAACCGCAACGCCCTTTCCGCCGCGGAATTTGATGAACACCGAAAACGAGTGCCCGACGATTGCCGCGACCAAGCCTACGTATGCCAAAGCCTGCGGCTCGGAAAATTCGATACCGAAAAAATGCGCGTAGAGGGGGAACGCCGTTGCCGCGAACCCCTTCGACGCGTCGAGAATAAAACACAAATTTCCCGCGGTCTTACCGCAGGAACGCTTGACGTTGGTCGCCCCCGGATTTCCGCTGCCGACCTTGAAAATATCGACACCGCAAAAACGGGCGATAATCACCGCGAACGGAATCGCCCCCAAGAGGTATCCCGCCGCGGCGACCGTGATGAAATCGACCCACGCCATAATCGGAACTACGCGAAGTCGACGACCTTAACGTCTTCGATTTGTCCCAATGCCTTCAGGTCCGCCAACGCTTCGCCTACGGGAATGCCGTCAAGCTCGAACGCGCTCAACGCCCTGCCCGCGCCCTCTTCGCGCGAGAGCGACATATTCGCGATGTTGCAGCCGAATTTGCCGAGAATCGTGCCGATAATACCGACCATTCCGGGGGTGTCCTGATTCTTCAGAACCATCACGCAACGACCGCATGGATTGATTTCCATCGAGTGCGCGTCGACCTGCACAATGCGCGGTTTCGCGCTCTTGCCCGTAACCGTACCCGCCGCGCTGTGCACCGTGCCCTTTTCGCAGGTTGCAACAACTTCGACAAGCTCGGCGTAGTCCACATCGGCGTTGCTGTTGATGCTTTCGACTTCGATTCCCAGATGTTTCATCTTTGCGGGAGCGTTTACGTCGTTGGCGTTTTCGGCGATTTTCGAGAGGTAGCCCTTCTGGACTGCGAGCGTCAAAAGCTTGTTGTCGATGTTTCCGAGCTTGCCGAAGAACTTGATTGTCAGCTTCTGCACGCGTTCGGGCGAAATCTGCTGAACGAACAAGCCCAGCTTTTCGCAGAGAACTACGTACGGCGAAATCTGCTTCATCGATTCCGCGTCGATTGAGGGCTTATTGATTGCGTTGCGGATTGCGCCGCTCTGGAGCGCGTCGGCGATGACTTCGGCAACTTCGATGCCGCAGCTTTCCTGCGCTTCCTTTGTGGACGCGCCCAAGTGCGGAGTGAGAACGAGGTTCGGGAAATCGCGCAGGGGGCTGTCCTTGGCGAGGGGTTCGGATTCGTAAACGTCCAAGCCAGCCGCCGCGACTTTGCCGCTCTTGAGGGCTTCGACAAGTGCCGTTTCCTTGATGATTCCGCCGCGCGCACAGTTGAAGACGCGGACGCCCTTTTTCATCAAATCGAAAGCCTTTTCGTCGACCATATACTTGGTCGCTTCGGTGAGGGGCATATGCACCGTTACATAGTCTGCGCGTTTGAAAGCCTCTTCGAGCGGAACGATTTCGACGCCCAGAGCCTTTGCGCGCGCTTCCGTAAGGAACGGGTCGTACGCGAGAACTTTCATACCGAAAGCCATTGCGCGTTTTGCGACTTCCGCGCCGATGCGTCCCATACCGAGAACCGCCAGAACCTTGTTTTTAAGTTCCGTGCCCTTGAAAGATTTTCTGTCCCACGCGCCGCTGTGGATGGAGGCGTTCGCCTGCGAAATCGGACGGGTGCCGCAGAGCATATGCGTGAACGTAAGTTCCGCCGTCGCGATTGTGTTGCCCGTGGGGGTGTTCATAACCACGACGCCCTTTTCGGAAGCCGCGGGAATGTCGATGTTGTCGACACCTACGCCCGCGCGACCGACAGCCTTGAGCTTTTCGGCACAAGCCAGAACGTCGGCGGTGATTTTTGTTTCCGAGCGGACGATAACCGCTTCGGCGTCTTTAATAAGCTCCTTAATCTGGTCGGGAGTGGAGCCGTAGGCTTCGACTACATCGAAGCCCTTTTGTTTGAGGAGTTCGACCCCTTTCGGAGAAATGGGGTCTGCTACGAGTACTTTCTGATTGTTCATATTGTAAACTTTAATCGCGGGACTGTTTTCCAACTCGATTAAAGGTCTTCAAGGATGGCACAGTCCGAATCTTTGTCAACACCTTTATGCAACAGACGGCAGGCTGCAGCCTGCACGGCATCGGAACTTCGTTCCTATTTGTGATGCTGCGGCGCAGCTATAGCCGCGCCTTTTGTTTATAAGTTCGCATTGGCTTTGCCAATGGCTTTGGGTATTCGAACTTAATTTGGTGATTTCCGAAACCGAATTTTTTTAATGAATAATGAATAATGAATAATTGGGGTTTGCTCCGCTTTGCGGGCAAACCCTATTGTCT
>URJY01000007.1 GCA_900548275.1 uncultured Opitutales bacterium
GGGCTCGGAGATGTGTATAAGAGACAGCGGCTTGGCGGCGGCGCGCGACAGGCTCGGCGGCGACGAAAACGTTGTGGCAGTCCTCGGCGACGCGGCTCTGACAAACGGCGTAACTTTCGAAGCGTTCAACAACATCGCATCGACCACAAAGAAAATGATTGTCGTGCTCAACGACAACGAAATGTCGATTGCAAAGAACGTGGGCGCAATCGCCCAGTACCTGAACGAAGTAATCACAAACCCCGCGTGCAACAGGCTGTACTCGGATATGAATTCGTTCCTCAAGAAGCTGCCCTTCGGCGAAACGGTCATCAAAATGACCGAAAACACCGCGCGCGACGCAAAGGGCTGGTTTGTTCCCTCACCGTTCTTCGAATACTTCGGGCTGATGTATCTCGGACCGATTGACGGGCACGACATTCCGCTGCTCGAACGCTACCTCAACTACTGCAAACGCGCAACGCGCCCGATTCTCCTGCACGTAATCACGAAAAAGGGCAAGGGGCTTGACGCGGCGGTTCGCAACCCCGAAAAATTCCACGGCGCGTCGCCCTACAACATCGTTACGGGCGAGTCGCTCAATACCGACAAATCGGTGCCCAACTACCAAGACGCGATGGGGCAGGCTCTGCTCAAGTTCGCAAAAGACGACAAGAAAATAGTCGGAATCACGGCGGCGATGGCTTCGGGTACGGGGCTTTCGTTCATCAAAAACGAGCTTCCGCAACAGTTCTTCGACGTGGGCATCGCCGAAGAGCACGCGGCAGTCTTCGCCGCGGGGATGGCGTGCAAAGAATTTACGCCCGTCGTTGCGATTTATTCCACATTTATGCAGCGCGCCTACGACTGCGCAATGCACGACGTATGCCTGCAAAAGCTGCCCGTGACATTCTGCCTCGACCGCGCGGGCTTGAGCCCCAACGACGGCGCGACGCACCACGGACTTTTCGACATCTCGTATCTGCGCCCGCTCCCGAACGCGGTTGTTATGCAGCCCAAAGACGAGGACGAGCTGACCGATATGCTCTGGACTTCGATAAAGTCGAAACTGCCGTCGTTCATACGCTATCCGCGCGGCAGGGGCGTCGGAGTGAAAATCAAAAACGAGCCTGCAATTCTCGAAATCGGCAGGGCGGAAGTTCTGAGGGAATCCGACGGCGACGTTTGCATTTGGGCACTCGGCAATATGGTTGCCGAAGCGACTGCGGCGGCAAAGGCGATTGAAGCCGAATGCGGCGTAAAGGTCGGCGTTGTCAACGCGCGCTACGTAAAGCCGCTCGATACCGAGCTTCTGCTCAAACACGCCGCCGAAAACAAGACTATCATCACGATTGAAGACCACGTTGTGGCGGGCGGGTTCGGTTCGGCGGTCGCGGAGTGCCTGTACGCAAACGGCGCGAAGTGCAAGCTCGACATCATCGGATGGCCCGACAAATTCATACCGCACGGCACCGACGTAAAGACCATCCGCAGTCAATTCAATCTGAACACGGAGCAAATCACCGCGCGGGTCAAGGCGCACCTGTCGAAATAGCCTTTCCGAAAAAGAACCGGACGCAAAAAAAAGCAAAGAGCCGCAAAGCCCTTTGCTTTTTTGTCGATATGCAACCGCCCTACTTCGCGATTCTCACAACCGCCGCGCGGAGGAAATCGGGCAGAAGAATGCCGTTGCCCGAAGACTTCACCAACATCGTTGCGTCGGCGTACGGCAGATATACCGAAGCCCTGTCTGCGGAAACGCCGAGCTTGTCGAACGGCAGAAGCTCGTGCGCGAGCACTTTGGGGGCTATGCCAGCCTTCAACTCGGTAAGCCACGAATTGTTTTTGTCGCGACAATAGGCTACGAGCGTCTTTTTGCCGTCGAGAACATAGACTCTCATATTCGGAGTTTCGAAATACTTGGGCTTGAAATCTTCGGCAATCGGGTCGAGACCTGCAATCGCTTTCGAGAAACGCCCGAAAATCTTCCAGAGATTGTTCTTTTCTACGTAATATTCCCAGTGCCACGACATCCCGTTGCCCGCCGAGCCGAGAAAGAACGGCGTAAACGTCTGGTCGGTAAGCAGAATGCCGTCTTTGTCGCGCTTGTAGTAGCGAGAGGGCCCGCCCGCGTGGTTGGGTTCGGTCGCGCCCACTTCGGCAAAAAGAACGGGGCGGTCGGGAGTTAGCGCAAGCATTGAGTTTACGGCGTCGGCGCACATAATGTCTGTCGGCGACTGCGACACGGGCAGTGCGTGCCCCTCGTTGAGATAGTTGTGAACCTGCGCGACATCGTTGTCGGGATCGGGCGTAAGCGCGGGATAGGCATTGTTACGCACGTTGTTGTTGTCGTAGCTCGGCATACTGATTACAACCATATGGTTGGGGAACATCTTGTGAAGCCGCTTGAGCATATACGAGTGCCAGTCCTTAAGCACTTCAAGCTTGTTCTTCTTGATGTTCACGCACGACGACTCGTTCCAAAGCTCCCACGCGAACACGCACTTGCGCTCCTTGTAGCGGTCGGCGAAAACCTTTACGCGGGCAAGATATACATCCCTGCCGTGCTGCGTGCCGAAGAACTCGTCCATCGTCTCGAAGTCGCCGCCGAATCTTTTGTGGTAAATGCGCTTGTCGAACGGCGGCGCGGCGTTGAACGTGAAAAACGACTTCTCCATATAGAGCGAAGTGAAGTTTTCGAAACACAGCTTGAGCCTTATTCCGTACTTGTCGGCGAGGTCGAAAAGCCTGTCGACACGCGCGATTTTCTCGGGGTTGAACACGCCCTGCTTTGCGTCTTCTATTTCGAAGAGCGGGTGCGAAAGCCAAATGCGCGCGTAGTTGCCGCCGTTTTCGGAAAGAGCCTTGAACTTCTTTTCGTAGTCGGCGAGAGCCTCGTCGGGGTCTTTTATGAACCTCGGGAAACAGATATTCATCCCCACGGGAATGTACGTTTCGCCCGTAGTGGTCGAAAAGTAGCGGCAGTTGTCGGGACTTTTCCGAACGTACCCGCCGCATTTTTTGTCGTTATTGCCCCGCCCCGCGCAACCGCACATGGCGATTGCGAAAGCGAACACTGTCAGGTTTAGTATACGTTTTTTCATCATCAGACAGAAAATTTGACGACGCTTTCGCGCGGAACGATGGCGCACGGGAGCGTCTCGCCGACTATCCCGACCGACGGATTTTTTATGCGCCGCAAAAGCAGCTCCGCGCCCCTTTCCCCCAACTTGGCGCAGTCCACATCGACGGAAGAGAGCGTCGGGGAGCAGTGCGACGAGAACGACACATTGCCGTAGCCGAAAAAGCCGATTTCGTCGGGGACTGAAAAGCCCAGTTCCGCCGCCCTGCGCACGAGCGGATAGGCGAGGAAATCGTTGCACGCAAAAACCGCCAACGGCTTCCGCGCCCCGCCCGCTATTTTGTCGAACTCCGCAAAAACCGCCTTTTCGTCGGAATAAATTTTCGCCGACACATCCGCTCCGCGCGACTTCGCCGCGTCGACAAACCCCGCCATTCTCGTCTCGGAATTTGCGCCGTCGCGCGCAAGCCCGAAGAACGCGAAACTGCGGTAGCCCGCGCGGTCGAGATACGAAAAAATTTCCGCGCCCGCAGAGCGTCCGTCGCTCGAAACACTGTCGAAAAGCCCGCTCGGCGCGTCGAGAACGACCGCAGGAGTTTCGTAACCGCGCAGGGCGCGCACGGTCTTCGCGTCGACGGGAACGTTGAGGAACGCAACCGCGTCGGCCTTGCCGTTGAGCACAAAGCGCGGCACGCCCGAATCGGGAGCGGTTTCGGAAAGCATCAAGTCGAAGCCCTCCCGCGAAATGCGCTTGTGGAAACCCCTTATCACGTTCAGGTAGAATTCGCTTTGAAACAGATCGATTGCGGGGCTGAAAACGATGCCTATTGTGCTGCTCGTGCGAGTGCGCAGCGAGCGCGCGGAACGGTTGACCTTGTACTTGTATTTTTTGATGTTCTCGAGAATGCGCCTGCGCGTTTCCTCGCCGACCGAGCCTTTGCCGTTGATGACATTCGAAACGCTCGCGGTGGAACAGTTCGAAACTTCGGCGATGAACCTTATGGATGTCTGGGGTTTTCTTCTCACTTTGCGTAATGTGCGGTTTCTTGGCGGATTTATCGAAAATCGCCCGCAATTTGTCAACAAAAAACGAAAATGCGCCGAATTTACACAACAAAATGTTCTTCAATATATTACACAAGCAGAACCCAATCCATTAACGATACATACATAAAAATTTCAGCATTCGCAACTATTTGCAATTAAGCTTGACAACATAGTTAAACGTTAAGATATTTATTCCACACAAGCAAATTATATACGAAAGGAATGCAAATGAAGAAAAATCCACTGCTTAGGCTTGCCGCAACGGCAATATTGTCGGGAGTTTCGGGCGTCTTTGCCGACATAACATACGACATCACGTCGGACTACGTTCTCGACGCCGACTACTCTATTTCGCAAATCCAGACCGTCTCGAACGGCGCGACATACACAATCGCAAAGTCGCTGACAAACTCGGCTTCGGGATATGCGCTGACGCTTTCGAACGGCAACGCCGAAGTCCTCGCGGGCGGCTCGCTGCTGATAACGTCGTCAAATTCGGGAATCAAGCTCGACCAAAAATCGACGCTAACGGTCGACGGCGGAAAAATCAGGGCGGACAAAATCACGACATTCAACGGCAGCACGCTCAATTTCAAAACCGCCGACGCAACCGACTCTTCCGCAATCACGCGCCTTGTAGTTGCGGGCGAGACGACGTTCAATATGGGCGCGTCGCAGACCCTCGGGCTTGACGTACGCACAAAGCTCAACTACAACGCGGCGGCGGGCTCGCTCCTCACCGTGGACTACACGCGCGTCGATACGAACGGCGCGAATGCCAATATCTTTGTGGGAAACCCCGACAATCTCGCGATTTTCTTCAAGACGGGCAACGATTTCGCGAACGTCTATTCGTTCGACTCCGACACGGGCAGGCTTTTCATAACATCCACGGAATACGGCTACGACGTAAAATCCATGACGTTCTCGTTCCGAAACGGCGACAACGCCCTCGCGGGGCTTTCGTTCACGGCAGTCGAAGGCGGCTATATGCTCCAGAGCGTTCCCGAACCCGCCGAATGGGCGGCGATTTTCGGGGTTGCCGCACTCGCGCTTGCGCTGCGCCGCAGAACTAAAAACTTGCGTCGATAGATTTTTCCCGCAACAATCCGAACTTGGGAACGGAGTTTTTGATGTTCTTTCAATGCTCCGTTTCTTTTTACCCGCATACGATGAAAAAATTCCTTTCCGCACTTTCAATATCCGTATTTGCCTGCGCCGCCTCGGCGACGGTGGCAATATATCCGCACAAAATGTCGCCGAGGGAATCGGCGGACGACTCGCGGCGGTTCGTAAAACCGCCCGCTACGGCACTCGAATGCGGCGCAACCGCCTTCACCTCGATACGCCATATTCCGCGAACCGCCGATATTTCCAAGGAGTTCGACAAATACGAACAGCTCGGCAACTACGCATGGCTCAACTATCGGACACTCTTCGACGACAGAATCGGCGCGATACTCGGCGAAATCGAAAAGCGCAAGTTCCGACTCTTCGACGTCTGGGGCTTCGTCCCGGGGTCGGGCGCGGGCGAAGAGCCGTGGGTTCAGTTCGCGCCGCCCAAACGCGTCCTCGAAAACGCGGAAAAATCTCTCGGGGGAAACTGGCTCGGAATGGACAACGGCGAACAGGACTACCGCTATATGCGCTGCTTCGCATTCTCGACCTACCAGCCCGACGACGACTTCTCACGCTATGTCGATTTCCACCGACATTTCGAGCGGCTCGGAGACTGTCTCGGCAACAAAATGGCGGCTCTCTTGGGCTTGAACTTCGGACACTATTTCCTGAAAGAGGGACTTTACACATACATCGGCGCGGAAACGGGACAGAGCCTGCCGAACACCCAAATCTACTACTCGTTCATTCGCGGAGCGGGCAAACAATACGGAGTGCCGTGGTTCGGCAACGTATCGGTTTTCAACCGTTGGGGCTACAAAAACTACTCGAGAACGGGCGGAGGAAGCCCCGAGCACGGAACTTCGCTGAGTTTGATGAAACGGCTGATGTACTCGCACCTGATGTACAACTGCTCGATTGCGGGTTTCGAGATGTCGTTTTTTATGCCCGACGGCTCGCTTTCGCCGATAGGGAAAATCCAGAGGGAGGCGAAAATTTGGGCGGAGAAAAACCGCGATTTGGGCGCAATGCAAACGCCCGTCGCGCTGCTATTCGATTTCGAATCTGGCTGGATGTTCCCGCGCGCGGGCAAAGCCCCCTATATGAAATGGGGAAACAGCCCGTTCGGGCGCGGCGACTATATGGCGGACGCAATTCTCGATACGATATACCCCGACTACCGCGACTGCTCGTATTTCCGCGACGAGCGAGGCTACATCTGCCCCACCCCGTTCGGCGACATAGCCGACTGCGTGCTTTCGGACATATCCGCCGCGCAACTTAAAAAGTATCCGTTTGTGATAGTAGCAACCAATCTCGAACATTCCGACGAGCTCGCCGAAACGCTGCGGGAGTACGTGCGTTCGGGCGGTTCGCTGACGATTTCCGCCGCCCCGCTCTCGCGGATAAAAGGCGGAATCGGAGGGATAGAGGCGCGGGACGAATTGTGCGTGTCGTCGGCAAAAATCGACATCGGCGCGGAATCGGTTTCGGAGGACGGAGAATACGAGCTGTACGGGCTCGAGATTCCGCCGAACGCCGAAGTTCTGAAAAACGCCGACGGGCGCGCGGTGTTCGCAAGCGTCGGATACGGGCGCGGGCGCGTCAACGTGTTCGCCTCGCCATTCCTGCTCTCCCCGAAGCAGACGGGCGTTGCGACCTACGGAAAATTCCGCCAACAAGACGCGCCGCTTCCCGTGCCGTTCAAAATGCTAAAGCACGCAAAAATCCTGCTCTCGAATGAACTGTCGAAAGCGAACGCGTTCGAGACAAACCCCGAGCTTTCGCTCGTCGTCTGCGCGAAATCGGAGAGGAATTTCACGGTGGCGGTGCTCAACAATTCGTTCGGAGAAAAAAAGTTCTTTCTGAAATCCAAATGCGGAAAAATCGCCGACCTGCGCGAAATTCCGATCGACCGCAGCGAACGCTCCGCCGTGGGTTTTCTGCCGCTCGGAATAAAGGCGGAACTCGGCGAAAATTCCGACTCGACAATCGCGGGCGGCGACATCCGAATCTTCGAAGTGTCCATCGAAAACCCCGACGTGAAAATTCTGCCCAAGTGCGTCGACGCGCCCAATCCCAAAGGCAAAACGCTCGAACTCGGCGAAATCGCCGACCTGCGCCGCGAAATCCTGAAACGCCCGACGTTTTTCCGCAACTACGACACCGTCGCCGTCGACTGGAAATACATCGAAGTGCGCACGAAAACCGCCCTGCGCCGAGAGGGTCAATGGGCGAAACGGATGGGACTGAAAACCGCCGTAAACTTCGCCTCGGGCATAAACCTGTTCCCCGACCTGCGCATAACCGACAACGACCCCGTCGAATACCGAAAGAGCCTCAAGCGCATAAAAGCGGTTATCGAAAAGGCGGCGGACTGGGGCGCGGACAAAGTCTACATAACATTGCAGCGCATGCCCGAAAACAACTACGACCGCAGCCGCTACGACGCCGACGCGGTGAAGACGTTCGGTCAAATCGCCGACTTCGCCGAAAAATTCGGAATCGACATAGTGCTGTTCCCGCACTTCGGGCGCGACAAAGACTTCCCCGTCTGGGGCGGCTTCCCCGACATCAAATACAACAAAAACGTGCGCGACATCGCCCTAAAGGTTGCGCGGAAAAACTTCAAGTACGCCGTAAATTCGGCACTGCTCGAACACTGCGGCGAGCTTGAAGAGCTCGGGCGCGGCGGGTTCGACGACGCGGCGGAGACCGTAAATTCCGCAAAGAAAACCGACATCCACGGGCTGCCGTACATCTTCGAAGTAAAATCGTTTTCGACGCGCAAATAGCGGAGGATGCGGGCGCAAAAAAAGACACTGCAAATTTCTACAGTGTCTTGCCTTTTTCGGATGCGCGCTGGGCGGAACGCCACTTTTCGCGGTAGTTCATAATCCAGTCGAGCAACGCCCTGTCGTAGCCGATGTCGTGCCCCGCCTTTTCGGACTCGAGCCACTTGTGTTTGAGAATCTCCTCGCGTTCGGCGAGGAACTCCCTGTACAGGCTCGAGCGGCGAAGCGACGAATCGTCGGGCGCGGCGGATTTCAACCTTGTTCTTTTTACCATATCGAAGAATTAG
Source organism: uncultured Opitutales bacterium (assembly GCA_900548275.1). Lineage (GTDB taxonomy): Bacteria > Verrucomicrobiota > Verrucomicrobiia > Opitutales > Intestinicryptomonadaceae > Merdousia. The sequence goes on from URJY01000007.1 coordinate 8,310, forward strand.
AAATAACTTTTCCTATGGAGAAAAGTTTGCAAATCAACCGCGCAACTGCAAGCAAATTTTCGCGGGTCGCGCAACCGCAACGGGCGGCTACCGAACGTCGCCCACGAGGATTTTCGCAAGCTCGGGCGAAAGGATTTTCCGCGTGTCGTCGTCGACGAGGCTGAAGCGGTTGCCGTCGTTAGGCGTGCTCAGATAATTCCAGACGCAGTACGGAATGCCGTTTTCCTTGAGAATGGAGATTACGTCGCGCATCCAGTTTTCGCGCGACTGCTTCGGGGCGTGGCGGATTGTGCCGAATTCGCCGCACCAAAGGATTTTGTCGGGATGTTTTTTCGCGAACTCGACGGCGGGAGCGAGCATTTTTTCGATGAACGCCCTGTCCATCCGCCGCGCGTTTCCGTAGGGATTTTTCCCGCCGCAAAATTCGGCAAACTCCGCGTAGGGCTTGATGTCGGACGGGTACTCCATAACCCTGTTGTACGCAAGCGGCATCGCCTGCAAAACCCCGCGCTGGTGCGTGAAAACGTACGGCTCGTAGAAGTGGAAAGTGTAGATTACATTGGGGTCGTCGAATAGGCGCAAATCCTTGAGCCGCCACGCGGAATTCCACGACACGGAACCTACGATTATTTTGCGCGTCGGATTTTTCGCGCGTATCGCGGCTATCGTTTCGGCGGCAAGACTGTTCCATTTCTCAGGCGCGACGCGCAGAACCTCGTTGAGAAGCTCGAATGCAACCTGCGGCTCGTCGGCGAATCTGCGTTCCATCTCGACCCACAACGCGACGAACCGGCTGCGCAATTCGGGCGAATCGAGGAGCACCGCGCTGTCGGGAACGTCGCAATAATTGCCTACAGCCTTGTGCAGATTCAGCACGACATTGAGCTTGTATTTCTTCGCCCAGCCGACGAAATCGCGCATTTGACGCATTGCCGATTCGCGGTAGACGTTCGGTTTCTCCTCCACAACGATTTGGTCGAAGCCGAGGCGCACGTGGTCGAAACCGAGCGAGGCGATGTAGGCGACGTCCGATTCGGTTATATACGACTCGAAATGTTCGAGGTCGCCGATTGTAACCGCGAACTTTTGGTCGTCGGGCAGAACGTTCGGACGCTTGTAGTTCGTAAGCCAACCGCCCACGCCCATTCCGCGTTCGAAGCCCGTAAATGCGGGCATAGAATAAGATTGCAAAGCCGCCGCGCAGACGGCGAAAAACGCACAGAATAATTTACCGAACTCCATCATAAAACCTTTCGGACAAAAGAATCGCCGCATCAAGCGCGTTAGTCAACTTTTTCGAACGGCGCATATATGCAACGGTTGCATACCGCAAATGCCAATTTTAAGCCAATCGGCTGATTTTTGTTGAAATTTTTGAAGGCAAAACTTCAATGGCAAAAATGCGAAACGGGAAAAGAACATCGCTCGCCGACGTCGCAAAGCTCGCGGGGTGTTCGCCCTGCACAGCCTCGCGGGCAATCTCGGGGAACGGATACGTCTCGGCGAAAATGCGGGGGAAGATTGCGGCGGCGGCAAAGAAATCGGGCTACACGCGCAGCGAGTTCGTATCGCGGGCGATGTCGTCGATAAGGGAGTCGCGCGCGGACATCGAAACGGTGGCATTCGTCAACACAAAGGGCGTGCGCGACGTTTCCAAGTCGTATTCGGCGATAGCCCGATACGTCGCCGCGGCAAGGCGGCAAGCCGAACGGACGGGGCTAAAGGTGTGCGACATCTGGCTCGGGGAAAAATCGTTCACACCCGAAAAGCTCGAGAAAATCCTGACCGCCCGCAACATCAGGGGTGGCATACTTTTCGGGCACTACTACAAAGACAGCATTTCGGACGGCTTCAAGAGAGTGCTCGGAAAATTCGAATTCGTTTCGATGGGCGTGCGGGCGAATGCGCCCGTTTCGAAATCGGTTTTTATGGACAGGTTTTTAATCGCGCGCGGCTTTACCGAACGGATAATCCGCGCGGGATACAGGCGCGTTGGGTTCGTAGTGGAACGCTTTGCCGACTCCTACGAAGAGGGCAAATTTTCGGGCGGCTTTCTGCGGGCGCAACTTGCGCGCAAAAGTTCGCACCTGATTCCCCCGCTGTTCTTCGGGCGCAACGGAAAGGCGAACCTGAAATCGCTCGCGGCCTACATCGAAAAATATTCGCCCGACGCGGTTTTCAGCTACTCCACCGACATCTCCGACGCAATCGAAAGCGCGCAGCTGAAGTTTGCAAAGAAACCGAAATTTTTCCACTACGACGAACGCTATTACTCGCCCGAGACGGGGGTGATTAAAAACCAAAGCCAAGTGGGCAAAATCGCGGTGCAAACGCTTGCGGAGCTGCTGCGCGGGCACTCGCTGCCCGTCTCGGAAATAACAATCGCGCCCAAGTGGGAATAAAAAACCGCCGAGCTTCCGAGCTTCGGCGGGTTCGGTGATTGCGGCGTTTTTAGAAGAATATCGAGAATGTTTTGGGGTCGCCGCTATTGAAGTCGCCCGCGCTCGATAGGTCGCAAACCTTGGTCTTCACCGTGCCTTTGGGCGATTTAATTTCCGCCTCCCACGCGCACATTGTAGTGTCCGACTTTATCGGTTTCAACGTGCACGTTGCGCCGCTTTTGTTGACGGTTTCGAAGTCGAAAATCTCGGCTTCGGTGTCGCCCAAAAGTTTGCTTTTTGCGAGAATCAAAGGCCCTACCATAATCGTTGCGGCGGGTTCGGAGCGCATAAGATTGTCGATTCCGCGCAGGCTATTGTCGTACCAGCGGTAGTAGGAATTCGAATTTTTTGCAATCGGCTTTGCGGGAAGATTCGAGTCTACTACGCGCGCGGAGTGGTCGAATTGAAGTTCGATTTCGCGCGAGCCGTCTACGGAAATTTCGGCAAAGCCGCCATTTACCTGCGCGCCGTCGAGCAGCGTTTTTTTGCTCCAGTGCGGGATTCTGAACGCCACGGTTTGCGGCGTCTTCGAATTTATTTTCACGCGGACGACACCCGTCTGCAAATAGCCGTCGGAGATTTCGATTTTCGCGCCGTCGAGTTCAACCTTGCACGGGAAATAGAGATTTACGCGGATTGTTCCGTCGCGCGATTTTTGCGCAATCGCCTGCGCCATATCGAGGAATCCGCGCGGGATGTTGTCTACGCAACAGTGGTTCTTAGTGAAGCCCGACTGGAGTTCGGCGTACATCGTGCGGCAGTGCGAGCGCACGCCCCTTGCGCCCCATTTGCCGTCGCGGAACACGCCCGCGAGAAAGGCGTTGCAGAACGTCTCCTCGAGAACGTCGACATACTTCAGATTGCCCGTAAGCGTGTACAAATCGAGGTTCAGGCGCATCCAGTGGATTGCGTCGCACGGCTCGGTTATGCCGTTGATTTCCGCGGCGGCGTGGGCGAACTGGTCGTTGTAGCCTACGCTCGCAAGCGGGTTGCGCTCGAACTTCCAGATTTTTTCGGCGAAGCGTTCGACCGCCTCGAGACAGCGTTTGTCGCCCGTGATTCGATAGTACTCGAGAACGCCCTCCATACACGACATCATCTCGTACGCCTTCGCCCATTTTTCGGGCAGCGGATACCACTCGTGGACGGGCTTGTCGGAGAACGAATTGCGGATTAGATTCGGCGGCGTGCCGTCGTCGCGGTCGAGATACCCAACGATTTCGCGCGAGAACTCGAGAAATTTTTTGTCGCCCGTGTTGCGGTAGAGAATGAGCATCGGCTTTAGAATCGACATACTCGGCATACCCTCGAACGTGCCCGTATCGCAGATTCGCACGTTGTTTGCGCGGAGCATATCTATCAGCTGAACGGCGGAACGCCTCGCCGCCTCGAGATACTTCGGATTGCCGCCAAGCTCGTAGATTTCCAAGAGCCCCCAGAGCGTGTACTTTCTGCACCAGATATTCCAGCACCAGTTGCAACTCCACTTCATAACCTTTTTCGCCGCTTCGAGGTCGTTTACGCGCAGAAACATTTTGTCTTTGTACGTGCCCAAGTAGCCGTCGGGTTGCTGGTGCGTTATGAGCCTGTCGGCCGACGACTCGAGGAATTTTGCCAAGTCCGCGGACTTCGAGTATTGCGCAACCCGCGAACCGCTGATTGCAAGCTTGCCCCAAAATTCGCCCTGCCAGAGGCCGACAACCTTTTTGGCATCGTCCTGCGGATTTTCGAACGCACTTTCCGCCTCGCCGAAAATCTCCCTTTTGGCATAGTCCGAAAACACGCGTTCGCGGAAAAACGTGTCCATCTTTTTGCCGATTGCGCCTTCGATTTTTACGTCCGAAAGCTTGGGCGTTTCGAGGACGTCGTTTTGCGCATACGGAACTTTTGCGTCTTTGCAGGATGTCGTAAAGAAGGCCGCCGCAAAAGCCAACAATGATGGTAAAATTTGCAATTTGTTCATATATAGAGTCTGTGCGTGAGGAACATACGTACAGACAGGCTCGGAACAAGTCAACAAAAATGCAAAAAGCGGCGCAGGCAAAACGCCCGCAACCGCTTTGAAACGGGGAAAATCCGCGCTACGCTTCCACGACTTCCGCCGAAAGAATCTTCTGCTCCTGAACGGGTCTGTCCATAAAGCCCGTCTCGCAGTTTTCAATCTTCTTCACCACTTCGTAGCCCTCCGCGACTTCGCCGAAAATCGTGTGGTGCATATGCAACCACGGCGTGGGAACTGTGGTGATGAAAAACTGGCTGCCGTTTGTCGACGGGCCCGCGTTTGCCATCGCCAAAAGCCCCTGTTTGTCGAAGCCGACGTTTGCGTCGCATTCGTCTTCGAACGGGTGTCCCCAGATTGAGTTGCCGCCGCAACCGCTGCCCGTGGGGTCTCCGCCCTGAATCATAAAGTCCTTTATGACGCGGTGGAAGATGATTCCGTTGTAGTAGCCCTTTTCAACGAGCTTTACGAAGTTTTCGCACGCCTTGGGCGCGATTTTCGGGAAGAGCTTGAGCTTGATGTCGCCCTGAGTTGTCTTGAGTATTACAAATGTATTTTCGTCCATTTCGATTCCTTGAGTTGAAGTTTTCTATTTGTGTTTTGCGATGTCGCAACCTTTGAATTTGGGGCACGACGGGCACTCTACAATGATGTCCTGAGCCGACTTGCCCGGGGGGATGAACGGCAGAACGTGTTCGTCGTGTTCGACCACGACTTCGAGCAGATACGGGGTTTTAGAGTCGAGCATTTCGCGCATCGCCCCCTCGAGCTCTTCGCGCTTGGAAACGCGCTTAGAAGCCCATCCGTAGCCCTCTGCGATTTTTTCGTAGTTCGGATAAATCGCGTCGAGATTTTCGGGCCCTCCGGGGTTCTTGGGGTCGAGCGAAAGATCGGTATTGCCGCGCGTGCCGCCGTACATCATATCCTCCCACTGCATAACCATTCCGAGGAACTGGTTGTTGAGCAGAAGCACCTTTACGGGCAGTTTTTCGGCAACGGCAGTCGCCATTTCCTGAATGTTCATCTGGAACGAACCGTCGCCGTCGATGTCGACAACGTTCGCCTCGGGATGCGCCGCCTTTACGCCGATTGCCGACGGCAGACCGAAGCCCATCGTGCCCGCCCCGAGCGAGCTTATAAACTGGCGCGGCTTCGTGAAGACGAAGTTCTGCGGAGTCCACATCTGGTGCTGACCCACGCCCGTGGTGACTACAACCTTGCCGCCGCTTACTTTGTAGAGCGCGGAAATCGCCTCCTGCGATGTGAGGTTCTTGCGCTGTCTGTACGAGAACGGGAACGGATAGCGCGTCTTCCAGCACTTGATTTGGTCGAGCCAATTCGAGAGGTCGGGCTTGGGCGTTTTGTTTTTCTTTGCGAGTTCGAGCATACGCTTGAGCGCGTACTTGATTTCGCTGTGGACGCCGTGGAAAACCTTCACGTTTTTGTTCTGTTCGGCAAAGTCGATGTCGAGGTGAACAACCTTTGCGTGCGGGGCGAATTTCGAAACCGCGCCCGTGATGCGGTCGCTAAAGCGCGTGCCGAATGCAAGCAGCAGGTCGGAGTTGAGAACCGCGCTGTTGCCCGCGTATGTGCCGTGCATGCCGAACCAGTAAAGGTTTTTGTCTTCGAGCGGGTTTACCGTGCCGATACCCATGAGCGTGTTCGCAACGGGGATGTCGAAATACTTCGAGAACGCGTCGAGCTCCTTCGAGGCGTCCGCCGAAACGATACCGCCGCCCGCGTAGATTACGGGCTGCTTCGACTGCGAGATAAGCTCCAAAACCTTTTCCAGCGACGCGTCGGCGGCGTGCGGAATTTTCTGCAACCCGGGGAGGTCGGGCTTTGCGTCGAAGTTCGGCGCAATCATCTGCTGCTGCACGTCTTTGGGAATGTCGATGAGCACGGGCCCCGGGCGACCCGATTTCGCGATGAGGAACGCCTCCTTGATTGTCTGCGGAAGGTCGTTTGCGTCGAGCACCAAGTAGCTGTGCTTTACAACGGGAAGCGTCATTCCGAAAACGTCGGTCTCCTGAAACGCGCTCTTGCCGATGAGCGACTGGAAAACCTGCCCCGTGATTGCAACGAGCGGAACGCTGTCCATATACGCGTCGGAAATGGCCGTAAGCAGATTCATCGCCCCCGGTCCGCTTGTCGCCATGCATACGCCGACCTTGCCCGTTGCGCGGGCGTAGCCCTGCGCCATAAAGCCGCCGCCCTGTTCGTGGCGCGGCAGGACAACCCTGATTTTCTTCGTGCGCGTAAGGGCGTTGTGCATATCGATAATCGAACCGCCGGGGTACGCAAAAATGGTGTCTACGCCTTCGTTTTCGAGACATTTTACGACTACGTCCGTACCCTTCATCAGTTTGGGCGCGGGTGCGGATTTTTTTGCAGTCGTTTTAGTTGTCGTTTTTTTCATATCGCTGTCTTGATTATGTTAAACTTGCCACAATAGCCAATATCGGCTTGGCTTCAACAAAAAAGTTCGCGTCTGGCGTGTGCCCTACGCGAACTTTTCGGTTGCCGAAAAACCTCCGCCGCGCGGCTATTTTTTCTCGCGCACGAGCAGCACGTACGCCTCCGTCCAGTCGCCCTTGCGGAGCTTTACGACCTTTTTGCCGAGATTTGCGGGGACGGTCAGCTTGCCGCCCGAAATCCTCACCTTGTCGCTTACGTCGATTGCCTCCTTTTCGAGCAAGTCCTGCGCGAGCACTTCAACCTGCTTGTCGGTGCCGAGCTTGAAGCTTACGTCGCCGTTGACGCCGAACAGACAGATTTTCCTGTTCAGGCAGTCGAGGTTCACGTCGACATCCGCGCAGGGGTTGTGGATTCTGTCGGAATCGGCGGTCATTCTCGGAGTCATCGAAAGCGCGAACGAGCCGTTGGGATGGAGCGTAGCCTGAACGTAGGGCTGCATGTTGCGGCCGTTGCGGGGCTTTACCTTCGGGTTTTCGATGCCGCGCGAAACGACCGCGGGAGCGCTCTGCTTTACGGTTTTACCCCACGCGGGCGCGTACCAAATGGTGTTGGGCTTGAATGTCCATTCGTCCTCGAGACGTTCTTTGGAAACGAAAATTTCAAGCTCGTTCATCGGCACTGCGGGCGCGATTCTCTGCCAGAGCACCGCGCGGATTACGACCCAACGCGCGCCGCTGTCGTGCGCGATGTTGTCCCAACGCATAATGCCGACCGCCGCCCCCAGACCGACCGAAAGCGACATATTGTCCTCTACCGAAATAATCGCCCGCGAGCCGGATTTCCAGCCGCTCGCAAGCTCGTACGCCGCGCGGTCAATCGTGGTCGTCGATTTAATCGGGTTGAGCGTGTCGTATGTTCTGAAGACGTTCGAGAATTTTACGGTGTCGTCGACAATCGACAAAATCTTGGGCTTTGTCTTCGAAAATTCGCCGCTGCCCTGCATTGTCTTGATGTCGAAGTCGTTGAGCGGCGACGACGGAACGGCGTGCTCCACGTAAAGCTTCGGATAGTACTTGTTGGCAAGCTCGGAAAGCATTTTTCTGAATTCTGGCTCGTGCCCGTGTACGCCCCAGTCCACCTTCCAGTACGAAACGCCCGCCTTTTTGCTCCACAAGACGCGCTGCTTCCAGTATTCGCGCAGCCCTTCGGGCGAAAGCTTGCTGCGCCACGATTCGCCCTTTGCCTGTGCGGCAATCCAGACCGCCGCGCCGCGCCAGCCGCGCTTTTTCAGCATTTTGTTGAGCGTCTTGAGCCTCTGGGCGGGGTCTCCCGTGCACGAGGGGAATTTTTTCTCGTCAAGCTCGAACGAGCCGAATGCCTCGGATTTTTTTGCGGGCGTGTTGTACGGAACGTCCCAACCGTCGTCAAGAAGCATATAGACGTCCTTGCGGATTTCGGGCCAGAAATTCACCCAGCCGTTTTCGCCGAATATCAAATCCTCGTTGATGCACGAGCGGGCGAAGTCCGCGCCGCCGCCTTGGTCGCCCTCAAAGGCTATTTCGCGCTTTACGGTTTCGCGCACTTTCTTTGCCTGCTCTCCGCCGACCCCGTTCTGTACGCCCCAAGTGCACCAGATGTTCGGACCTTTCGACGGTTTGTTCGGCACGAGATTTTCGGCAAACGCCGTCGCCGAAAGCATCGACAATGCGGCAAACGCCGCCGTTATGATTCTGTTTCCCATAATATACAGTTTTTGTTGTTGAGATGGTAATTTGAACAGTATTTGGCAAAACGCCGCCGACTTGTCAAAAAAAAAGTCCGCCCCGAAGGACGGACTTCCGAAGAAATTTCGGGAAATGCTACAAATTGAAATACGACTTCGCGTTGTAGTAGGAAACGTCGGCGACGAGCTTGCCGACAAGTGCCATATCGCGCGGCAGAAAACCGCGTTCCATTTCCCTGCCGAGCATATTGCAGAGTATGCGGCGGAAATATTCGTGCCTTGCGTACGAAAGGAACGAACGCGAGTCCGTAAGCATACCCACGAACCGCCCGAGCAGCGACATGCTCGAGACCGCCTCGAGCTGGCGGAGCATACCCTCGTAGCTGTCCATAAACCACCACGCCGCGCCGAGCTGCAGTTTGCCCGCGCAGAGCGAATCCTGAAAATTGCCGAGCATGGAGGCAATCATCGCGTTGTCCTTGGGGTTGATGTTGTAGATGATTGTCTTGCCAAGCGCGCCAGCCTCGGCGATTCTGTTCAAATGGCGCGAGAGCGGCAGCGCGTAGTTCGATTCGCCTATCGAGTCGAAACCCGCGTCCGCGCCGAGCTTTGCGAACATCGCCTTGTTATTGTTGCGGATGGGGCCGATGTGCAACTGGCGCACCCAGCCCTTTTCGTAGTCCATCGCCGCGCACTCCAGAAGAATCGCCGACTTGAACGCAACGACCTCCTCGGGCGCGAGGTGCTCGCTCGACGAAATCGCCTTTTTGAAAGTGTCCTCGACTTCGTAGTAGAAAGAGTTTTTGAACCACACCGTTTCGATTCCGTAGTCGGAAACGCGGCAGCCGTGTTCGTGGAAATAGTCGTGGCGAACCTTTATCGCCTTGAGCAAATCGTAGTACGACTTGATTTCGATACCCGAAGCCTTTTCGAGCTTTTCGAGATACTTGATGTAGTTCTCGTGCCCCTCGATTGCAAACGCCTTGTCGGGACGGAACGTGGGGCAGACCTTTACGGGGAAGTCGGACTTCGCGATTTCGGCGTGCCACGACAAGTCGGAGACGGGGTCGTCGGTCGTGCAGACGGCTTCGACATTGCTTTTTTGCATGCATTCGCGCGCGCCCAAGCCCGACTTCAAAACCTCGTTCGCCCTGTTCCAGACCTCTTCGGCGGTGTCGCCCGAAAGAAGGACGTCGTCGATTCCGAAGAAGCGGGCAAGCTCGAGATGGCACCAGTGGTACATCGGATTGCGGAGCATATAGGGCATTGCCTCGGCGAACTTCTGGAATTTTTCGCGGTCGGACGCCTCGCCCGTGCAGTATTTTTCCTCCACGCCGTTGCTGCGCATGAGACGCCACTTGTAGTGGTCGCCGCCGAGCCAGACTTGGGCGATGTTTTCCCAGTGTTTGTTTTCGGCAATCTCCTGCGGGTCGAGGTGGCAGTGGAAGTCGATAAGGGGAAGCTTTTCGGCGAATTCGTGGTAGAGCTCGCGCGAAAATTTGTTGTCCAAAAGAAAATCGTCAGAAATGAATTTTTCCATTGACTAAACTATCTCAAACGTTTGAGTTAAGGTCAAGTAAATTTCGGCGCAACCGACACATTTGCGCCGTTTTTTTCAATATAAACCGCGCACAAATTTTGCGCACATCGGCGGGAATTTTTCTCAACACACTATGAAAGTAACGCAAAGGGACATTGCAAAAAAAATCGGCGTTTCCACGTCGCTTGTATCGAGAGTGCTTTCGGGACAGGCGCACAAAATCGGTGTGCACCCGAAGAAAATCGAAGACATCATCAGAGTTGCCAAAGAGATGAACTATGTGCCATCGCCCGCCGCGCTCATCCTCAAGGGCAAGAAAAGCCACACGGTCGGCATTGTAGCCTACGACTTCTACGACCCCTACTTTTCGTTCGTCATCAGCGAGCTTCAGGAACTCTCGCACGGCAACAACTACTCGCTTCTGCTCGTGGGCTTTCTCAACCGCAAACCGTGCGAATCCGACCTCCTGCCCCTCTACAAGCACTCCGTCGACGGCATAATCGTGCTCGGCTCGTACGGCGACCTCTCTTGGACGGAGGCGTTCAAGGACGTGCCCATCGCACGCATCGGACACGGCTCGCACCCCAACCTCACCCTTTCGGTAAGCATCGACGAAAACGACGCAATGCGCAAAATCTTCACCCACCTCGTACAGGACTTGGGGCTGCGCCGCATAGCGTTCGCCTCGCGCGAAATTCCCGCACACCATCTGCGCTGCGCCGCCGCCGAGGAAGTGGCGAAAGACTTCGACTGCCGCTTCGACTCGCTCGCGCCGTCCGCCGACCACAACGACTTCAAGGTCGGTCAGGAAATCGCGCGCGACCTGCTCAAAAACGGCAGGGACAACCTGCCCGACGCCATCATCTGCGCAACCGACACAATCGCGATGGGGTTGATTAAAAAATTCTACGAAGCGGGCGTGCGCGTCCCCGAAGACGTGGCGATAACGGGCTTCGACGACATCCCCGCGGCGGCGAACTACATCCCGTCGGTCACCTCGTTCCGCCAACCCGTAAAACTCTTCGCAAAAATGTGCTTCTCGGCGGTGATGGAAAACGCCGAACCGAACATCGCCCACGTGGAGGGCGAACTCATCATCCGCAAAAGCACAATGAAAATTTAACCAAAACAAATTAAAACAATCCGTTTACATCAAATGAAAACAAAATCGAAAGAATCCGTAAAATTCGACATCGTATCGCTCGGCGAAGTTATGCTCCGCCTCGATCCCCAGAACGACCGCATAAGAACGGCGCGTTCGTTCCGCGCTTGGGAGGGCGGCGGCGAATACAACGTCGCGCGCGGTCTCAAAAAATGCTTCGGACTCCGCGCGGGTCTGGTCAGCGCGTTCGCAAAGAACGAAGTCGGCTACCTGCTCGAAGACTTCATCATGCAGGGCGGCGTGAATATGGACTTCGTGAAATGGGTCAAGGCGGACGGCGCGGGACGCAACGTGCGCAACGGGCTCAATTTCACCGAACGCGGCTTCGGCATCCGCGGGGCACTGGGCTGCTCCGACCGCGGACACTCCGCCGCATCGCAGCTGAAAGCGGGCGACATCGACTGGGAGGAACTTTTCGGCAAACAGGGCGTAAGATGGTTCCACACGGGCGGAATCTTCGCCGCGCTCTCGGAAACGACGGGCGAAGTGGTTCTCGAAGCGGCGAAAGTCGCAAAGAAATACGGCACAATCGTATCGTACGACCTCAACTACCGCCCCTCGCTCTGGGCGGACATCGGCGGACAAAAACGCGCGGTTGAAATCAACTCGGAAATCGCAAAATACGTCGACGTAATGATAGGCAACGAAGAGGACTTCACCGCGTGCCTCGGACTGGAAGTCGAAGGTCTCGACGAGAACATCTCCGACATCAACGTAGAGGCGTTCAAGAAGATGATTAACAACGCCGTCGCAAAATACCCGAACTTCAAGGCAACCGCAACTACCCTGCGCAAGGTGCGCTCGGCAAGCGTCAACGACTGGAGCGCAATCTGCTGGTGCGACGGACAGTTCTACGAATCGAAAAAGCGCGACGGTCTGGAAATCTTCGACCGCGTCGGCGGCGGCGACTCTTTCGCATCGGGCTTCATCTACGGAATGATGGAACTCGACTCGCCGAAATTGGCGGTTGAATACGGCGCGGCACACGGCGCACTGGCAATGACAACCCCCGGCGACACGAGCACCGCAAGACTCGAGGAAGTCCGCAAGCTCGCCGAAACGAACGCGGGCGCAAGAGTCGTAAGATAACACGCAATTCGACAAAAAGGAAAGGGGCAGTACCGAAAAAGTACTGCCCCTTTTTTTTTGAGTACAAACACGAAGACTCAATAGAACAAACATAAATCCCGAAGCCGAAACCGCGCGGCAAATCGCGCCCGCGGCGGCGGCGGAACGGGACGGATAATATTTTCCAAAAAATATCCCGAACCCCCGTTTTTTTGGGGGGTCGGGATACGTTTACTAACTACAAACTACGTTTAGAACTTAAGCTGTACGCCCGCGTTCAGGTTGTGGTAGACATCGCCCGAAACTTCGGCTGCATAGTCGAGATATACGCGCCAGTCGGGGTTGATGTCGTAGCCGAGACCTACGCCGAAGATGCCCGCATCCCTATCCATTTCGTAGCCGCGGTACACGAACGAACCGTATGTTCTGTACGTATCGCCGAGGGTTGCGCCTACGTTGTAGGAATTGTCGGCAAACTCGTGTGTGTAGAACATTCTGGCAGCGACGGAGAGTCCGAAGTCGAACGCCTTGACCGCTTCCACACCGACGATTGTCTTGAAGCTCGAGTAGTCGCGCTCTTCGATGGAGAGCTTGTCGAGACCGCCCGCGTCTTCGTCGTACGACGGGTTGAGCAGGAAGTTTGCGTTCAAACCGACCAAGGGCTTGATTGCAATGCTTTGGTCTTCGAAGGGCTTCCAAGTGTATCTTACACCCGAGAATACGCCCACGAGGTTCGAGTTCCAGTCGCTTGTCGCCTTTTCCGCGCCGCGTTGGCGGTCGGTGTTGTTCATGCCGAACGCATATGTTGCGCCGAAGTACCAGTCGAAGCCGTCGTAGAACGCGTAGTCGCCGTAGAGGTTGAGTGCGAAGCTCTGCGTTTCCGCCTTGCCCGAGTTGTCCTTGCCGCTCGACTTCGCTTGGAAGCCGCCGACGCCCAGACCCGCGAAGAGGTCTTCATTTACGAGGTATTCCGCATTTACGAGACCGCCGTAGATGTAGTCGTTGCTGCCGCTTGCATAGGAGTCGCCGCCGTAGGAGGCAAACCTGTTGATGTTGCGCACGGTTACAAACGACGTACCCTTTACGAGCGAATCGGTGCGTCCGAACTCGTTGAGCTTTTTGCCGTAGGCATTGATCATATCGCGGGTTGCGCTTGTGCGGTTGATTGTGTCGAGATGGACGATGTTTGAAAGGTCCATATTCATGCGAGCCGCTCTGGAGACAGCCTGCGGGAGAGCTGAAGCGAAGCCGCCGTTCTGCGCCAGATTATAGTAGTTGCGCTTTACCGCAACCGCCCTTTCGTCGGAGGCGTCATTGCCCGTGTACTCGGCAGAGTCGAGAACCTGCGCAAACGCCTTTTCGTTTTCGCTTGTGGCGTTGTCCGTAAAGAACGAGTTCTTTTCAATCTTGAACGCTACACGATTTTCGGCGTTGTTATAGAACGAACCCTTGATGTGTCCGACATTTATAGTTCTATCGACATCATCACCAAGTTCGGCAATTATCTTGCCGTCGTCTTTGTGGTCGCCTACGAGCGTATGCTTTGTCAACGACGACTGATTGACATCTTCACCGATGCCGTAAGTATCGTTGTAAAGGAAATCAATCATTTCCTTTGCGCTCGTTCCATACAACTTCGCAGCTTTGAGAACAACAGAGTTGCGATCGTCGGAATTGTCGGAAAATCTTACCTTGCTGTTATCAATTTTCACATCGCCTGTCGTTTCAAGCTTTGTAGCGAAGTCTACAGTCGAGTCTTCGATATTCATATCGGCTCTGCCGTTAACATCGCCATTGAATTTGACCACCGATTTATCGAGTGTAATAGAACCGTCTTCGAAGCTGAACGTCTGGAACGAAGCATTTGCACTGTCATAGATCGTAATGTCGCCAGTACCGAGGAAGTTCGTGAGACCGTCTACATTGCCGATCTTGAGTTGAACTTTCTTCGTGGTATTTACCGACATATTGCCAGAGACTGAATCGATATTCATCGAGGCATCACGGTCGTTAAAGTTTGCGGTTACAGAACCTGCGCCGTTTTCAACAACCGTTTTGGTGACGTTTGTGATATTGAGTTCGTCAACACCGCTTTGGACTGTCAACGTGCCGTTCAGATGGTCATCGACTAAGATTGTACCAGCCTTGCCAATGAATGTTGCATCACATCCGCCGTTAACTTTGGCTTTTTTCGCCTCGCCGTTTACGATCAGATTTGTATCGTTGAATAGCCATACGTTCAAGTCTTTAACGTTGTTCACGGAGACGGATTTATCCTCGCCGCCATTAGCCAAGGCAATCTTGAGCTTGTCAACATTATTGAGGTTGACCGCGCCGCTTACCGTACCAATGTCGAGGTCTTTTACGAAGTTTCCGTTCGCATTGACATCGCCGCTGATTATGCCGAACTGGGCTTGTCCATTGAAGTCGTCCGTAAACGTCAGGCTGTCGGAGTTAGCAATATTTTCTACCGAGCCTTTACCTTCAAGGTTTACATCGCCCGCGTTGCCGTTGATTTTCAGCGAACCGCCGTTAAGTGTTGCGTCGACACCATTTGCGGAATCAGCCACAACTGCGCCCTGAGCGTCGCCGAGCGTCATCTTGCCGCCGACATTGCCGACTGTGATGTCGCCAGTGTTCTTGGTTACGTCGAGGCTGCCTGTGATGTCGCTAGTGGTTACTTTGCCTTGAGCATCACCGAATGTCGCGTTTCCGCCGACTGTGCCGACCGTGATGTCGCCAGTGTTCTTGGCTACGTCGAGGCTGCCTGTGATGTCGCTAGTGGTTACTTTGCCTTGAGCATCGTCGAATGTCGCGTTTCCGCCGACTGTGCCAACGTTGATTTCGCCAATGTTCTGGGCTACGTCGAGGTTATTCTTGATGTCGCCAGTCGTAATCTTATTTACCGATTCACGAATTGTCAGCGAACCGTTGATTTCGTTTTCGGTATTGAACGTAAGGTCGTTTACTTTGTCTATTGCGAAGTTATTGGCAGTACCCTTAACGGTAATATTTCCGCCGAACTTTGCGTTATCGAGGTCTACATCGGCAACATTGTTGAGTGTCAAAGTGCCTGTAACTTTGTCGGCACTTACAGTCTGTTCAATGTTGTTGCCTTCGGCGTCGAGAATGTCCGAAGCGTGTTTTACCGTAACCTTGCCATTAACGATATCCAAGTTTACATCCTTGTCGGATTTGTCGAACGCCGTCAAATCGCCGGCTTCTACTATCGTAGCATTGCCGTTGTTGACAGTTGCCGAATCGGCTCTGCCGCTAACATCCAACTTGTAGCTCGGGTTTACGGAATCGTCGAATGTAACATCGATATTCTTGATATTGCCATCAACCGTTACATTGCCGTCGGCAACGCCTACAGTGATGTCGGCCTTGTCGCCTTCCGAAACCTTGAGGGCATCGTTTTGTTCGCCAGTTGCGGCATCGATAGTACCCGTGGTTTTCGCAATCTTAACCGACCCGTCAAAACCGCCCTTAACTTCAACATCCTGTACTTCGTTGAGGTTGAACGAACCGCCGACTTCGGTTTCAGCCGAGATAAGGGAGTTGCGGCTTTCCTGCGTCAACTTTTGCCCGTCGATTACGGTAGAAGTCGCAGTGATTTCGGAGTTGATTTCGCCCGCGTTTTTGATGGTAGCCGTACCCGTACCGTTAACAGTTACCGTTGCGGCATTTTCAACATTCAGGATTTCATCCGTTTTGTTGCCGCCCATTGTTATGTTCAGGTTGGCGTCTTTAGCGTTAACATCGACCTTTGCGGTGGCATTGTCGATTGTTATGTCGCCGTTGAAATCCGTGATTTTCGATTCCTTGGAAACACCTGCAACTTTTACAGATTCGGTAACCTCCATACCTTTCGAAGCGTCCGAATTTGCCACAGTAACGTCGCCGTCATTTGCCGAAACGAACTGACCTTCGATTGTCAGCGAACCCGCATCGGTTTTGACTTCGAGGCTTCCCGCATTGTCAACCTTTACGTTGCCAGTGCCGCCTGCAACTACGCTGCCCGCTTTGTCTGCCGAAACGGTTTTGCCGCCGAGATTGCCGACTTCGAGCGTGCCGCCGACTTCCGTTGCCGAGACGTCGCCGCCTGCTATGCCAACGGTCATATCGCCGCTTACGTTCTTAACGGCAACCTTGCTACGCGTTTCGTCGGCTTTGATGTTGCCGTCAATTTTGCCGTCCGCAGTGAGGTCACCGCCAACCGTTCCAACGGTCAGGTCGCCAGTAAGACCATTTTCGCCGACTTTGATGTCCGACGTGTTCGCGGCTTCGAGATTGCCGTTGAAACCGTCGATTGTAGTTGTCTTGTCGAGCGTATCTACCTTTACAGTGCCGCCCGCAACAATCGTCGTGGACTTTGCATTGCCCTCTTCGTCGAGAGCCGAATTGAGGTTGGAATCAGCAACAGTCGCAAGATTGTTTTCGCCGAGATTCAGCGAACCGCTTGTCGTGCCGAGGTCGAGATTGCCCGCCTTGGCGATGTCAAACGTGCCGTTGCCCGTGATTTTTGCAGTGCCGCCCACTTCCGTCGCCGAGACCGTGCCGCCGCCGAGATTGCCGACAGTCATATCGCCGCCGACGGTCTTTGCCGAGACATTGCCGTTTGCGTTCGCAACGCCGAGGTCGCCGCCGATTGTACCGTTTGCGGTAACGTCGCCGTTTGCCGTTGCGATGTTGAGGTCGCCGCTTACATTGGCAACGTCTACTTTACCCGCTTTGTCTACAACGGTAATGTTGCCGTCAACATCGCCGCCGAGCGCGATTTCGTTTGCGTCGATAAGCGTGATGTCGCCCGTAATCTTCGATTTTTCGGACGAAGCAAGCTTTCCGTCGACATTGCCGACCGTCAGGTTGCCCGTAAGACCCTTGTCGCCTACGTTGATGTCGGTAGTCGTGCCAGCCGAAAGGTTGCCCTCAAAGCCGTCGATTGTCGTTTCCTTGTCGAGCGTACCGACCTTTACGTTGCCGCCCGCCTTGATGTTTGTGCCGATTGCGTTGCCGTCTTCGTCGGTCATCGAATTGATGTTCGAGGAATCCGAAAGCGTCAGCTTGTTGTCCGCGATTGTCAGCTTGCCGCCTGCGTTGCCGAGCGTAAGCCCGCCCGCATTTGCGATGTCGAACTTGGCGTCTTCGCCGTTGATTGTGGCTGTGCCTTCAACCGTGCCGACTTTGATTGTCGAGCCGCTCGCGCCGATTGTCATATCTTTGCCAACCGTGTCGACGTTTACGAGACCTTCGGAATTTGCGATTTCGAAATTGCCGCCGATTCCGCCTTCTACATTCATAGAGCCGCCAGCCGAGCCGATATTAACGTCGCCCGCAACGCCGTTCTTGATGTCTACATCGCCCGATACGTTGTCGATTGCAAGGTTGCCGTTTGCAGCTTCGCCGTTTGCGGCAATTCCGCCGTTGACTTCGACGTTACCGACAGTGCCGAGCTTTACGTCGCCCGCGATTGCGTTTTCGTCGGAACGGAAGTTGCCTGCGGGATTGCCGTCGGCATCTCTGACTTTCTTGATGTCGATGTTGCCAGTGTAGCCGTTTTCAATATTTACATCGTCGGTCGAATTTGCGGTGAGGTTGCCCTTGAAGCCGTCGATTGAACCGTCAAGCTTTACGTCGCCGACAATCACGCTGCCGATGGTGTCGCCCTTGCCGAGATCGGCGATTGTCGTGCGCGAATTTTCGCTTTCCGACTTTACCGTTTCTCCCTTAAGCGTAAGTTTTTCGCCCTTGAGGTGGACTGTATCGGCAGTGTCCACATCGGTAAGACCGTCGGCATTGGCTTCGAGTTCTTTTGCGTATCCGACTTTTGCGGTAGCCTGTTTGTCGCCCCCGTTCAAAGTAAGTTTGCCGTCGACATTTTCGATGTTTTTGATTTTCGCGTAATCGTTTACGGTCAGTTCGCCGTTGACTTGTCCGATTTTCTTAATCGTCATCGAACCGTCGGTGTCGTCCATCGAAATTGTTGCGTTTCCGTTGATGGTATCGATACCGATTGTGCGGTTACCCTTGTCCGACGCACTGACGGTGATGTTCGTTTCGGAGGGGGTTTCGCCCTCTTCGAGTTCGGACTTGCCGAGCGTCTTGGCTGTCAAGTCGCCGTCGAGAGCCGAAATGGTCGTGTTGCCGTTGATTGTGTCGATTTCGACATTGCCCGAAATCGTGCCGAAAGAATTGAGGTCGCCGTCGAGCGTGCCCTTTACTTCAAGCGCGTTTTCGCCGAGCTTCGCCGTCGTGTTGCCGAGCTTTGTCTGCTCGTCGCCGAGGTTTACAAGCCCCTTAACATCCTCTACAACGATGCCTTCGGACGCATTTATCACGTCGGCTCTAAGCTTGCCCTTGAGTGTAAGCTTTTTTTCGGCATTATCAACGTCGACATACACGCCGTATCCGCCGCGTGTCGGCGAACCGTCGTCAATGCCCGTAATTGTCGCTTCGGACTTAATCGTACGGGCACTAATAGCGGCGTCGTTGGCTCCGATATCGACTTTTGCGTCTTTGGAATCGGAATCGCCGAGAACATCGGCATCCAGCCATCCGCCTTTGAGTTCGCCGATTTTAATATCCTTAATCTGTCCGACTTTGACGTCGCCTACAATCTTGTCGACATTTACGCTGCCGATGTTTGTAGCGTCGATTGCCGTTGCGTTTCTGTTGTCAACGTCGACTGTCTTCGCACTGATTTCCTTGGCGGTAATCGATTCGATTTCTTCGCCCGAAACTGCGGTTGCGTCCTTGTAGCTTTCAGCCGAAATCGTCGCGCCTGCGGCGTCGATTTTACCCTTTACGCCGTCTTCAAACTTTACGGTCGTAATGTCTTCGGGCTTTCCGCCGACAAAGCCTTGACCTCTGTTGGAATCGAGAACAGCGCCCTCTTCCATCGTAAGAGTGCCCGTCTTTGCTTCGCCGCCGTCGAAAACGACGCCGTCTCTGACCATAGTGGCCGAACCCGAAACCTTGACGTTCGATACCGAACCGATTTCGGAACCGTCCTCAAACTGGTTACCCTTCTTAATCGTGCGGGGGAACGTCGATTCGCCGTTATGTTCGATTGTTGCCGTTTCGGCGTTATAACTCCATCCGTCCGTAGTGTCGGCGGCATAAACGCCCGCGGCGGCACAGAACAGCGAAATCAACGCCACTCTCCCCGTACGCTTCTGCACGGGAACTTTCTTTTGTTTTTTAGCCATATGACCCTTCATTATTGGTTTAGAAAAATAACCCGAATTACAAACAGTAATTCTCATTACGAAGGGGTGAGTATTGTATTGGGAATACTACTGATTTTCTGTTTTTGCAATAAATTGAATTGCAACCTGTTAAAATTGCAAGTGTGAATATTGCAATATGGATTGCATAATAATTACGAATCGTTTATTCTACTCAAATATTTTATTTCAAGGGATTATAGAATATTTTTTATGATTTTTATTGACAGTAGTATTCCCAATACGATGAACAACGAATTTATTACCGCAAAAACACTCCTCAAGGGCACGAAGATGTCGATTGTCGACGCCGCGCGCCTTGTCAAAAATATTTTGGATGCAAAAAATTCCGAAATGTCGATGGGCGATTTCCAGTATTGTACGATGGTCGCCGAAGCAGGCAAACGCCACGTACGAACAAAGGAAACCACGTTCGCCGAGGCGTTCGCCCCGTACGTCGAAAGCAAAAAACATCTGCGCTATTCGTCGCTGCACGACATCCGCTGTATGGGCAACCGCATGCTTCGCTCGAACCCCGAACTGGCAAAGCGTCGCCTATCGACCCTATCGCCCGCCGAAATAGAAATGTGGATTGCGGACGCTTTCGACAAAGCCCCTCAATTCAACAAAGCCTGCACAATGCTGCACGGCTTCTTCGAATTCGCAATCCGCCGCGACTGGTGCGACAAAAACCCCGTAAAGCGAATCGAACGCCGCAGAATCGTGGAACGGGAAATCCGCCCGCTAAAACTCGCCGAGACAAAAAAGCTCATTCAAAACGCAAAAAAGGAAAACGCAAACTGCGCCGTCGCCGCCGCGCTGCTCGTCTTCGGCGGAATACGTCCGCGCGAGGTACGCCGCCTGAAATGGGGCGACATCGACACCGAGGAATGCGTAATAACGGTGCGCTCGCAATGCTCGAAAACAGGCGGAGTCAGACACGTTGAAATTCCGCCCGCGCTCAAACGCATTCTTCTGAAAATTAAATGCGACGACCGCGAGGACGAAAACATCTGCCCCGACGACTGGGAACGCCGATGGCGGAAAATCCGTAACAATTCGGGCTTCCGCGGTCGATGGGTACAGGACGTTCTGCGCCACACCTACGCAAGTTTCCACGCCAAGCACTACGCCGACCTGCCGCGTCTGCAACTGAATATGGGACACCGCGACCTCTCGCTTTTACGCTCGCGATACGTCAATATGCGTGGCATATCGAAAAGCGACGCAAAAAGCTTTTTCAATTAGCGCGCCGCCGAAAAAAAACGGGACGCGCCGCCGCTCGAAGCTATTCCAAAACAAGCCTGAATTCGTTGTCGGAATCGCGGTTCCACGACAAGTCCTGCGTGCGCTCGGACGCGGCGAACAGGGGCGAGTACGTGCGCATCGAAACCGTTTTTCCGTCGGGCATAAATTCCATAATGCGCAGCCATCCGTCGCCGCCGTTTCCGTGCCAACCGCCGCAGGACTGCGGATTGAAGAGCACCAACGGAATCTTGCGCCCCTTCGCGTTCGTGTAGTCGATGTTGCCCGACATTCTGTTCGGTCTGCCCGAGTGCCCGCAAAGCACGAGCTTCAAATTGTCGGAATCGTCGGCAAGCCTCTTCAATACGGCTTCGGCGTAGTTGCGCGGCTGAAGCTTGTACTTCTCGGTCTGGATTACCGCGACCTCCTTTTTGTTGACGCGCAAAATCGAATGGGTGAGCAATATCACCTTGTGGTTTTTGTACCGCTCCGAAGTCATCAGTTTCTTCGCCCAATCGATGCTTTCGTCGCGGGGGGCGAACTCGAGCGATATTACGAGCACCTTGCCCCAGTTCGGCAGGTCGAATTCGTAGGCGGCATTCTCGAGAGTCATAACGCCGTGCGAATCGGGGGCGGTTTCGACAAGACAGTCGCGCCACAACGGATTTTTCGTTATCGGGAAATATTTGGCAAACTGCGTGTCGCGGTTCTCCGAACAGTAAAAGCCGTAGTCGTGATTGCCCGTGCAAAGAACATAAGGCAACACGCCGTCGAGCCGCGAAAACGCGCGGGCAGTGCTCTCCCACTGCAACGCCGACGGAACGTTTGTCGTCTCCGACTTCATCTTGGGATTAAACTTCGTCAACATCCCGTTGTGCTCCACGAGGTCGCCCGTGCAGAGGACAAGCTTGATGTTCAAAACATCCTTGTGCGCGGCAGTCCACGCCGTCATCAATTCGAAAATCGGCTGGCTGAACGAAAACTTGGAATAAGTCTGCGGATCGCCCAACAGAATCATCGAGAACGAGTCCTTGTTCTCGAGCGCAGGCGGATTCTTAAGCTTTACGTCGGGCGGATTCGAAACATCGGCAAACACCGAAATCGCGAAAACGGAGAACAAAACGAATATAAACTTTCCGATTTTAGACATATATAGAATTTCTTTTGTGTTTGTGTGCGCGTCCCGAGAACGGACAAACCGCCGCCCTCTTTTCGAAGAGGATACTTTTACCCCGAACATTTTTTACAAGCAAATTCCGCCCGAAACGCAAATTGCGAAAAATCGAAACGCCGCCAACACGAATACGTTATCTCAAAAACCGTACCGTGCTTTTGCCTTACCAGAAAGCCCACTTTAAATTTTTGCGTATTTACGCAGAAATTTAAAGTAAAGACTTGATTTTGCACGCTTAACGTGTGGACGAAACAATGAGTAGTTGGAGAAATTACTGCGTATTGTCGCATCTACAATCGACAGCCTGACGAACCCAACCAAGTTTGCAAAACACATTCAATTCCGAAAAGAAAAGCAAAATTTCCAAAGCTAAAATCAAGAATTATCTTGATATGCCACAAGACACCTTTGCTGTCGCAAAAATTCCATCCCCGACCCGCGCACAATCCGAACAAAAAAAAACCGCGTTTTCGGCGGCTTCATTTTTTCGCAACCCTCTGGCGTCCCCACGGGGATTCGAACCCCGGTTCTTGGAATGAAAATCCAATGTCCTAGACCGGGCTAGACGATAGGGACTTCTCCAAAGAATTTTTGAAAGTCTCTCAAGGTACGGATTTCCTCTTCGCTTGCAAGCTTTTTTTTCGAAAATATTCAACTTTTTTCCCGCGCGTTCGTTTCTTCCTATTTATCGCGCAGTTATCAATTTCGCCCCTCGGTTTTTTTTGCCGCAGAAATCGCCGCACCGTCTTTTTCGCGCAAAAAAAACGCCGTCCGATATGGGCGGCGTTCGCAAAAATATACCACTTATTTGCTCTTTTTATAGACGGGGTTTTTCTTCCACGGCGAGCGGTATGGGTGGGTACCGTTTTGCGCAAAGTCGAGCGTCGTGTTCTTGTTTGCGTTGTTGAACAGAATCGTTACGCCCGACGGCGGGCAAACGTAGTCGCCCAGTCTTGCGGAGATTTCAACGCGGCACTTCACGCGCTTAATCGCATTGGTCGAATCGAAGTACAGCACTTCGGGGATATATTCGGGCGCGAACAGCGCGCGCTGTTTGCCTTCCGCCTTGCCGTTGAGGTTGCACATCCACGGAACGTTCGGGCGGCATTTTGTAACGTCTTGGTCGAGCATCGCAACGAATATCGACTGGAAGCCGCCCATGCTGCCGCCGCTTACGCTTATGTTTTTGCCGTTCCATTCGGGCAGTGTCTTGACGTATTGAAGGGCGCGGATGTCGCGCAGAAGCATATCCCTAAAATAATTGTTTTCGGGGTTTTTGTTGTTCTTTGCGCGGAGTCCGAAACCCGAAAGCTCTATTTTCTTCTGCTTGTAATAGTCGTCCGACTGTCCGAGTTCGTAGCTGTGGCGCGCCACCGTAAGCGATATCGCATTCGGGCGGTACGCGGGGTTTATGCGGCTGACCCCGTAGCCGTGCACGAACATTTCAATCGGCAGCGATTTCGCCTTCGCATTTTCGGGAATCGACAGATACGCCTTTGCGGGCTTGCCCACGCAGTCGAGGGTAAGTTCGTACGTCTTGTAGCCCTTTACCTTGCTCGGGATTTCCTTGCGGTCGCACTTCATCGGGACTTTGTCGAGATACGAAAGCTGGCGTTTCCAGAACGCGTCGAAGTCGGCGGGTTCGGGGGTAATCTGCACGATTTTGTCGAAGTCGGCACACGCGCCGCCGTCGAAGAGGTCGAAGCCTTTCGCCTTCTTGCCGTTTTCGTCGACGGGCGTTGCGGTGATTCTAACGAAGCCGGGGACATCTATCGAAGCCTCAATCACCACGGGCTCTTTACCCGAGACCGCCGTGCCCGATTTCGTAATGCCGTCGTCGCCGCGACGCATCCAGTTGAACTTCTGCCCCTCGACAATGTTGCCCTTGTCGTCCTGAATTTGGAGCGAGAACTTCATTTTTTCGCCCGCCTTGTAGCCCAGCGCGTCCTTGTCGCATGTGCCGATGAAGTAGGCGTTCGCCGCCAACGCCGCAAGGGAGGCGGAGAACAACATAACCGATGTTGCCAATAATTTTTTCATATGCATTTTAGTGTTGAAATTTGACAAAACAAACCGACGACAGACGGCGCGAATGCACCGCCTCCTCTGTTTTGTCGGAATAAAAACGTGTTCGGGAATCATTGTCAAAGCATATAATGGATAGAATTCGTCTTATTTGCTTTTCCTATAGACGGGATTTCCGCTCCACGGCGAGCTGTAGCCGTGTGTACCATTCTGACTGAAATCAAGCACCATACGACCTTTTGCATTGCGGAAAAGAACGGCAATGCCCGACGGAGGACATTCGTAGTCGCCCAAACGCGCGGATATTTTTACGGGACACTTTACGCGCTTGATTGCGTTTGAAATGTCGTAATAGAGCAACGCCGGCACATACTCGGGCAGACAGATTGATTTCATTCTGCCCTCCGCCTCGCCGTTGACATTCGAAAGCCACGGAATAAACACGTCGCAATACGTGATGTCTTGATCGAGCATTGCGACAAATATCGATTGAAAAGCCCCCATACTTCCGCCCGAAACTTTTATGTTTTTGCCGTCCCATTCGGGCAGCGTTTTCGCGTATTGAATGGCTCGGATGTCGCGCAGAAGCATATCCCTAAAATAGCTGTTTTCGGGATTTTTGTTTTCGGAGGCTTTCATTCCGAAATTGCGCAGGACTTCCGCTTGTTTCCTGTAATAACCGTCGTCCCGTCCGAGCTCGTAGCTGTGGCGGGCTATGGAAAGCGAAATACAGGAGCGGTCAAAATTGGGATAAATTCGCCCTATTCCGTATCCCCTAAAAAATACGGCAAGCGGCAAAGATTTCGCCTTTGCCCCCTCGGGAATCGTCAGGTACGCCTTGGCAGGCTTCCCGACGCAATCCAGTGTCAATATATACGTCCTGAATCCGCGCACAAGAAAAACCTCCGCTACGGTACACTTCATCGGGACTTTGTCGAGGTACGAAAGCTGGCGTTTCCAGAACGCATCGAAGTCGGCGGGTTCGGGGGTAATCTGCACGATTTTGTCGAAGTCGGCACACGCGCCGCCGTCGAAGAGGTCGAAGCCTTTCGCCTTCTTGCCGTTTTCGTCGACGGGCGTTGCGGTGATTCTAACGAAGCCGGGGACATCTATCGAAGCCTCAATCACCACGGGCTCTTTACCCGAGACCGCCGTGCCCGATTTCGTAATGCCGTCGTCGCCGCGACGCATCCAGTTGAACTTCTGCCCCTCGACAATGTTGCCCTTGTCGTCCTGAATTTGGAGCGAGAACTTCATTTTTTCGCCCGCCTTGTAGCCCAGCGCGTCCTTGTCGCATGTGCCGATGAAGTAGGCGTTCGCCGCCAACGCCGCAAGGGAGGCGGAGAACAACATAACCGATGTTGCCAATAATTTTTTCATATGCTTGTTTCGAATTTATTTCCTCTTGGAGAATGCTCCGACAAAGCGGAAAACACACGCAGTTGCCTGTTCTTTAATAAAAACCGAACGACTGCGGTTGTCAAAACATATCCGCATAAGCCGCCCCGTTCGCCGCTTTTTCTTCTTGATTATGCGGAAAGTTTGTGGTCTATTGGGCGGTAAGTACAATCATTTTTTCCGATATATGAGCGATAACAATTTTAGAAAAGGTCCGCACGCATCGAAGAACAAGCCGACAGTCGCGGACGTGGAAACACTTACGGACGGCGCAGTTTCGGCGGCGGACGAACGCAAAACGGTAATTCTCGACGAAGACCTCGAGGGCGTTGAATTCGACGACAGAGTGTGGCTCTACTGGAAACGCAACAAGAATTTCATCATCACGACAATCGTCGCGGCACTCGTGATAATCGTGGGCGTGCAGAGCTATAAACTCTACGCGGCAAACGCAAAAGCTCAGCTTGCAAACGCATACGCACAGGCGACAACCTCCGAAGAATTGGCGAAATTCGCGGCGGAAAACTCGGGCAAAAAACTCGCGGGCGTTGCACTGCTCCAGAACGGCGACAAACTCTTCTCCGAAGGCAAATACGCCGACGCACAAAAGGCATACGCCGATGCACAAAAAGACCTGAAAGGCAACGTGCTCGAAGGGCGCGCAATGCTCGGCGCGGCGGCAAGCGCAGGCGCACAAGACTTGGCGAAAGGCATCGACGCCTACGCGGCAATCGCGGCGAATAAGTCGGTCGACGTTTCGTACAGGATTCAGGCAAACTACCTGCTGGGGCTGTCCTACGCACAAGTGGGCAAGACCGCCGAGGCAAAGGCGGCATTCAAAAGCGTGATGGACGACGAAAACAGCGGCTACTTCGGCAGAATGGCGGAAATGTCGCTCAGCCAACTGAACTAAGCAACCCGAATACAAAACTTGTAAAGCGAACCGCGCGGAATAAACACCGCGCGTTTTTTTGCGCCCGAAACGCGGGGGAGAGTGGAAAACAAAAACACTGGGAAAAAAAACATAAAAATAACTTGCAAGAACGGGGAATAAATGAGATAAGAACAAACTTTAATTATCGGGCCTGTAGCTCAGCGGTCAGAGCAGGCGACTCATAATCGCTTGGTCGTGGGTTCAATCCCCACCGGGCCCATAAAAAACGCCCACAATAAGAAGAGAGTCGCAACGACGACGGGAAACAGTGGGATAATCGGATTTGTAAACCGATGAAAGAAATCGGGAAACCGCGAGGAGAGGTGGCAGAGTGGTCGATCGCGGCGGTCTTGAAAACCGTTGACCCGCAAGGGTCCGGGGGTTCGAATCCCTCCCTCTCCGCGTAAATCTTTTCGGAAAAGTAAAACCCCGTAGGGGTTTTACTTTTTTTATGCAATTTTATCCGTGGAAAACGAAGTTTTCCTAAGGATAAAATTGCATAAAAAAAGTAGCACGCGAAGCGGGCGCAACTTTTCCGAAAATGTGATTTTCCACAAGGAGAGCAAGGGAAAGCCGCAAAAGCGGCAATCCCTCTCCCAATTTTTCCGTGGAAAACGAAGTCTTCCTAAGGAAAAAGTTGTATAAAAAAAGTAGCACGCGTAAGCGGGCGCAACTTTTCCGAATGTGATTTTCCACAAGGAGAACAAGGGAAAGCCGCAAAAGCGGCAATCCGCGCAAAAAAAGAACGCACCCCACGACAACGAACAGCAGCAGAACATCGCCCGCAGGGAAAAATGCTGCATTCAACGTTGCAAAAAAAGCCAACAACAACGGCCGCCAAAGAAAACGATACCCGAAATCCGCACCAATCCGTTGTATCCGCGCGGACGGTTTGAGGAAAAAAATCGAGCGTTTGAGGAAATCGGGTGATTTTTCGCCTTGCGGAGGCCCCCGTTGCAGATGCGTTGCGCGGGGGCTGTATTGTCTTTGCGGGGTGCTTGCAAGGTCGGGGTTGCGGAAGCGTTTGGGCGGCATTTTCTAAGTTATCTGGCGTTTCTTGGAAAATACCGTTTTGTTTTTCTAAGTTTGCCCCGATTTCGCCGGCGATCGCCGCCTATCTTGCGCGGCACTTTTTCACGGTCTTTTTGTACAGCGTTCCCACTTGCGTTATTTCGGGTTCCAGCAGGCACACTAACGTTCCGTTGTTTTTCCACGTCTGCCACTGGGTATAGCTCGGGGTTGTCGCGCTGTTGATTTCTTGGCTTTCGTTGTTGCCTGCCATTATCTTCAGTTTGTCGTCGATATTCGGAAAGCTTGTGTGGTAGCTGATGAAATTCGTCGTCGGCACTTGTTGGTTGCCTTACTCGCGCACTGTAAATGTCCGCGTCGCCGTCCCCGAGCGGGTTCCGTATTGTTCGATAACCGCCTGCGAGCCCTGTGTCGATCCGCTCGACGGCACGTTCCAACTGATGTCCGTGCAATAACACGTGCGTTTGCCTCCCTCCGTGCGGACTTCCGAGACTTGGCTCAGCTGCATTCCGTAGCAGGTATATAGATTGCCCGAAGCTTGAACGAGAAAGTCCAGCCAATCGCCCACGTTGAAGTTACCGTCGTTGTCGTCGAAATATATCTTGCCGAGCCCGTAGTAGAACGTGACGGTTTTGACGACCTTTCCGTCCGCCGAGGTGTCGCGCAGCGTCGGGAACTGCACGACCTCGCCCGAATAGGTGTTGAAGATCCCGTCCGGGGCGTAGCCGTAGACTTCGGTCACCTTGTAGATGTCCTGAAACGCCGTCTGCGGCTCGATTTTTTCGTCGATAACCTTGTACGCAATGGCGGCAATCGCCTCTTTGTCGATTGCGTCGCGGAAGATTTCGTTGCCCGAATACGACTTCATCGCAAACCTGCCGCTGTCGGCGTTTATGATTTTCATATCGGCAAAATATCTGCGCCCCGACACCCCCCGAACGGGCGGATTCGACATCTGCGGAACACTGCTTTCCGTATACGGAATTTTCGCGTTCGTCTACGCGGTAAACGGCGCGGAACATTTCGGCATCTGGCTCGCGGTTGCGGCGGTTCTGCTTGCGCTCTTCGCGCTTGTAAAGTCGAAAAAAGCTTCGCCGCTAATCGCCACCGAAATCTTCGCCTCGCCCGTGCGACGCCGCGCCTACGCCGCGAGAATGCTGTTCGTCGGCGCGCTGATGGGCTTGAATTTTTTTATGTCGGAACATATGCAGACGGTGCTCGGCTTCGATTCATTCGAGTGCGGGCTCGGATTCTTTCCGCTTACGATATGCACGTTTTGGGGCGCGGTAAAAGTTCCGCAGCTCGTGAAAAAGTACGGCGACTACAAGACGCTTTTTGCGGGAATAATTCTGATGGTTGCGGGCTTTTCGATGCTCGTTTTTGCCGACGCAAAACGGGGCTACCCCGCGCTCGGAATCGCAATGGTTTTTATCGGATTCGGGCAGGGACTCGGGATGAGCCCGCTGACGAATTTGGGAATAAACGGAATCGGGAAAGAAAACGCGGGCGCCGCCGCGGGAGTCGTAAACGCAGTGCACCAAATAGGCGGGGCGACGGGGCTTGCCGTAATGGTTCGCCTTTCGGAACACGCGGCCGACGCAGAGCACGCCTTCAAAATGTCGATGACCGCCGCGCTCGTTTTCACGGCGGCAATCCTGCCCGTCGTATTCGCCCGAAAGAAAGGAAAATAGCCGGCGCGGGAAATGCGCTCCGCGCGCTATTCTGCGGGTTGCGCGGGACGCTTTGCGCGGTATTTTTCGACTATCGACTTAATCAGAAAATACGTTATCGGCGTAAACAGCAACGCCATCACCGCGCCGCCGACAAAAAACGCCATTACAATATCCCACCCCAACGCCATCAGAGAATCCCAGTTCTGCTTTTCGATGACGCCCGACATCGCCCCGCTTATCGCCGAATAGCTGAGGGGCTTGCCGATTAGAATCGCGCCGAAATAGCACTGCAACGGATAAATCACGAAAATCGTAAAGTGGTTTGTTATGAACGTGCCGACCGTCGCGCCGATTTTGCTTCCGCGCAAGATGAAAGCCGCGGGAATCGAAAACAGAAGCTGCACGCCGAACGGCAGAATGCAGCCGAAGAACATTCCTATAGCCCAGCCGCGCGCGATGTATTCGGGCGACGCCTGCTCGAGCACGATTTTGCGGTACAATTCGCCGCACTTTTCTTTCAGAAATTTTTTCAATGCAATAATCCCAATGCGTTTGTATTCGAAAACGGCGCAGACACAACGCGCACCGCACCGTCGTTTTCAATTCATATTTCGGAAACTTATCGTACAATCTTCCGCTTCAATCAAACATTTTCTGGAGCGGCGGAAAAATCGCGCCCGCCCGCGAAGTCGGCGACCCGCCGCCGAAAAAACGTGCGTGGCGGGTCGCCTCGGGTTCGGGGAATGTTATTTTGCGGTAAGAGTCGAGATGAAGTAGCCAGCCACGAGAGCCGTACCGATGACGCCCGCCACGTTCGGACCCATTGCGTGCATAAGCAGGAAGTTCGAGGGATCCGCCTTCTGCCCTTCGATCTGCGAGACGCGCGCCGCCATCGGAACGGCGGAAACGCCCGCAGAGCCGATAAGCGGATTGATTTTGTCCTTGAGGAACAGGTTCATCACCTTCGCCATCACAACGCCCGCAGCCGTCGAGAAGCCGAACGCAACAACGCCGAGCGCGAGAATCGAAAGCGTCTCGACGCGGATAAATCGGTCGCCCGTCATCGTAATGCCCACCGACGTGCCGAGGAAGATTGTCGTAACGTTGATAAGCTCGTTCTGCGCCGCCTTGCTCAGACGCTCGCAAACGCCGCACTCGCGGATGAAGTTGCCGAGCATGAGCATTCCGACAAGGGCGGAAACGTCGGGCACGAGCAGAATGCAGGTTATCGCCACGACAAGCGCAAACACGAGCTTCTCGAGCTTGCCGACTTTCCTCATGCTTTTCATTCTGATTTTACGCTCCGCGGAAGTCGTCAACGCGCGCATAATCGGCGGTTGGATAATCGGCACGAGAGCCATATAGCTGTACGCGGCAACCGCAATGGGCGCGAGAAGGTCGGGCGCGAGTTTGTTTGTGATGAAAATGGAAGTCGGACCGTCCGCGCCGCCGATGATGCCGATTGAAGCAGCCTCGGGACTCGAGAAGCCGAGGAACATCGCCCCGATGAACGTTGCGAACACGCCGAACTGCGCCGCGCCGCCGAGAATGAGCGTCTTGGGATTTGCGATGAGCGGACCGAAGTCGGTCAGCGCACCGACGCCGAGGAAAATGAGCGGCGGGAAAATTTCGAGCAGCACGCCGAGCTGCAGATAGTGGTACAAACCGCCCGTCCTCGCACTGTATACGTCGACGATTTGCGCGCCGAGCGCGAGCCTGTCGCCCGCCTTTGCCGACACTTCCGTAACGTCGCCCGAAGCCGAAGCCCAGACCAGAATGTCGTCGGACGAAACCGAAAGCTTGCGCCCCCTGAAATCGACCGAAAACGTCTCGGCTGCGGCGGAATCGGACTTCGCGGGCGAGACGATTGCAATCAAGTCGGGAATGCCCTTCGCCTTTTTGAACACGTCCTTGCGCGACTCGGGCGAAGTTATGTCGTCGACAAACGCGAAGTATCCCGCGATTTCGCCCTGCGCCGAGGGTGTAGAAAGCGTTTCGGGCGATACGATTTCACCGACCGTCTTCGGGATGTGCTTTACAACGCGCGGCACGAAAACCGAATCTCCGCGCTCAACAAACACGCTGCGCACCACCGCTTCGGCGGGCGATACGAGCGCGCCCGCAGGCTTGTTTACAACGCCCTCCGTCGGCAGGTTGGCAAGCAGCGCGCCGAAGGCTATCGGCACGAGCAGCAGCGGCTCGAACTCCTTGTAGACGGCGAGGTAGAAGAGCACCAAAACCACCATCCACATTACAATCATACGCCAGTCGACGTAGCAAAAGCCCGTTTCGAGGAACAATTCAATTAAACTGTCTATCATAATAAATCCTGTTTTTTATCTTTTTGCGGCGGGCGCGAAATCACTGTTTCCGTTCGAACGAAGCGAAGATTTTTCCGAGAAGCCCCGTGAATATTCCGAGCATAAACAGAACCGCCATCACCACCAGAAAGCCGATGCCGCAGAACGAAACCATCTGCGGAAACGACATCGCAAGCGGGACGGATGCCAATGTAGTAGTCATATATTTTCCTTTTTTTTCGTTTTTATTGTTGCGTGAAAATCATTTCGTCAAAGCCCTGTATTTGCTCGACGGATTCGACGTTTCCGCGCCCGAAGTCGGGACTGCGGCGAGAAAGCCGCACAGATTCCCGAATAGCGCGTCGGAGAAGTCCGCGAAGAAATTTTTGAACGATTCGTACGCCTCCTTTTCGAATTCGCAGTACGGGTCTTTCTGCGCGTAGCCACGCAAAAACACGGCATCGCGGAGCGACTCGAGCCGCGCGATGTGCTCGCGCCACGCCCTGTCGAAAGTTCTGAGGGCGACGAACTTTTTTATCCGCAGCGATGTCTCCGCGTCGAACGCGCCGAAGATTGCATTGAAACTTTTTTCGGCGGCGCGCGCCGCTCTTTCGGCGACTTCGCGCTTCGTACCGCCGACGATTTCGCCGTCGCGAAGCGGCAGAATTTTGCCCAAATGCGCGGCATATTCGGCTATTCGGCGCGAATCTATCTCGATGTCCTCGGAGGGAAGAACCTCGGCGGCAATCCGCGTGCAAACGTCGGAAACCGCCTTTGAATAAACGCCGTCTATCGAGTCGGACGACAGAATTTCGTCGCGCATGGCATACGCCACATTGCGCTGTTTGTTGGCGGGGTTGTCGAACTTGAGCATTTCCCTTCTGGCGGCGGAATAGTCGCCCTCGAGCCTGTCCTGCGTGCGCTCGACGAGCCTGCCGAAAAGCGGGTGCACAAACGGAACGCCCTGCCTGTGCCTCGACTTCAGCGCGTTCTGGAACGGCGCAACGTCGGCGTATTTGCGGAACAGCTCGTCCTCCAAGCTCACGATGAACTGCGTCTGCCCGTTGTCGCCCTGACGCGCACACCTGCCCATCAGCTGGCGGTCGATTCGGCGCGAATAGTTGTGCTCGGACGAAATTATGAAAAGCCCGCCGCGCTCGTTTACGCCGTCGGCAAGCTTGATGTCGGTGCCCCTGCCCGCCATATTCGTGGCGACGGTAATAGTGCCCGCGCCGCCCGCGCGCGCGACGAGCGCTGCCTCCTGCGCGTCGTTTTTCGCGTTGAGCAGACTGTGCTTTACGCCGCCTATTTTCAGCATCTTCGAAAGCACCTCCGACTCCTCGACGCTGCCCGTGCCCACGAGAACGGGTCTGCCCGAAGCCGCAACCGACTTCGCCGTTTCCGCAATCCGCGCGAATTTTTCGGAACGCGTCAGAAACACCAAATCGGGATTGTCGATTCGCACGCACGGACTGTTCGGCGGAATCTCGATTACGGACGTTTTGTAGACGCGCAAAAACTCTTCGGAAAGCTCGGCGGCAGTGCCCGTCATACCCGAAAGCTTTTCGTACATCTTGAAATAATTCTGGATAGAAACCGTCGCATAGGTGATGTTCTCCGCGCCGATTTTCAAGCCCTCCTTTGCCTCGACCGCCTGATGCAGACCGTCGCTCCATCGGCGCCCCTCCATCACCCTGCCCGTGTTGGGATCGACAATTTCGACTTTCCCGTCGCGCACGATATAGTCTACGTCGCGCTCGTAGAGCGAGAACGAGCGCAGAAGCTGCGAGATTATCCGAAGCCTTTCGACCGCCGCCGAAAGCGACGCGGCAACCTCCGCCTTTTTCCGCGACTTCTCGACATCCGAAAAAGCGCGCGACGAGTCGATTTCGCCCGAAAGTTTTTCGACGTCGGGCACGACAAACGCGTCGGGGTTGTCAGGCTCGAGAAACCTCTGCCCCGCCTTGGTCAGCGAAGCCGTGGATGTCTTTTCGTCCACATAGTAGTAGAGATTCTCGAGTAGCTTGAGCTTTTCGCTCTCGCCGAAATTCACCGAAAGCTCGGTCACCTTTTTTTCAAGCTCCACGTTCGCGACGCCCGACTTCAGAATGCGCTTTAGCACCTTGTTGCGCGGCGCGCCGAACCGCACCTGCGCAAGCTTTTCAATGTCGGACGAATCGAGCTTTGCACCGATTTTGAGCCTGTCGAAAACCTCGTTTGCGATTTTCCCGCAAAGCCTGTTCTGCGCCTCGGCAAGCGAGCGCACGCGCCCGATGTATTCGGCGTACGGATTGCACTGCTCGTCGTCGTCGCCGCCCGAAATGATGAGCGGCGTGCGCGCCTCGTCCACGAGCACGGAGTCGGCTTCGTCGACGAGACAGAAAAAGAATCCGCGCTGCACTTTTTCCTCCAACGAAAACGTCGTCGAATTGTCGCGCAGGTAGTCGAAACCGAATTCGGCGGCAGTGCCGTAGGTGATGTCTGCGGCATAGGCGGCTTTTTTCTCCGCGTTCGACTGCCCCGCAAACACGCAGTCGCAAGTCAGTCCGAGCAGATTGTAGAGCGGCGACATCCACTGGCAGTCGCGCCGCGCCAGATATTCGTTGACCGTGGCTATGTGGCAGCCCCTGCCGAACAGCGCGTAAATGTAGGCGGGCAGCGTGGCGATAAGCGTCTTGCCCTCGCCCGTTGCGATTTCGCAAATCGAATTTTTCGCAAGGGCGATTCCCGCGCGCAGCTGCACGTCGTAGTGCACCATATTCCACGGAACGGGCTGCCCGCATACCTCGAAAGTTTTGCCGCACAAACGCCGCGCCGCCGTGCGCACAAGCGCGAACGCCTCGAGTATGAGCGCGGGCACGCCTTCGCCGCCGTCGACGCGCCTTTTAAACTCGGCTGTCTTTGCCGCGAAATCGGCTTCCCCGAAATTTTCAAAGGCCTTCTCGAAACGCTCGATTCGGCGGATTGTTTTTGTCGTCCTGCGGAGGAAGTTGGCGTTCTTCAACCGCGCAAACAACGCTGAAACGTCCATATGATTTTTCCGTATTCAAATGAGCGCGGACAACAGAAAGTCCGCAAAAAAGAACGATGCAAGTCGGGCGCAAACAAGCCGCCCGAAACGTCGGAGGATACGGGAAAATTCAAATCAGAAGAGCCGCGCCAATCGGCGGGGCGGCGAACAAAACAGGATACGGCAAAGCGCGCCGACGCACGGAATCGAAGCCGCGCATGCGCGAAACGGCGGCGCAAAACTTCGAGTAAAAAAGCCCCGAAAGCACAACCGAAAGCGCGCACAAAACAAGCGACGTGCACAGCGTGGAATCGACCCGCGCCCTGCGCTTGCTTCTGAGCTTGTCGGGCACGGAATAGTTGACAATCGGCGCAAGGGCGTCGACAGTGTCCGCCCCGTCCGTAATCACAAAAGCCGAATCGGTACCGCCCGAAGTTTCGGACGGCGAAAATCCGCAGCCGCCCAACGCCCCGCGGGAAAAACAAAGCCCCGCGAGCACGAGAAACAAAACGGCATACAGAAATTTCATAAACGCGCCTTTTTCAAAAACACGCGTCAAAAGTAGTCAACCCAATATTTGGAAAATTTCGAAGCTCGGAAAATTCTTGCAACGGAATATCCCCTCGGCAAAAATCCGGAACGTATGGGAAAACATTTTCTAATCGCAGCATTCGTTTTCGGCGCGGCACAGCTTTTCGCCGAAATACAACTACCGAGAATCTTCTCCGACAATATGCTTTTGCAGCGCGAAAAGCCCGTAAAAATATGGGGCACCGCCGATGCGAACGCAAAAATAGACGTGGAATTTGCGGGGTCGAAAAAATCGGCAACCGCCGACGCGCGCGGCGGATGGTCGCTCAAATTAAGCCCGCTCGAAGCCTCGGCAACCCCGCGCGAAATGAAATTCTACGAGAACGGCAAACTTTCGAAAACGGTCGCAAACGTGCTCGTCGGCGAAGTCTGGGTTATCGGAGGACAAAGCAATATGGAAATGACATACTCGTGGCGGAAAATCAACCCCGCCCCGAATCCGAAAATCCGCTATTTCAAAAATCCGATTGCGCTCGCCGAAAAGCCCGCATCCGACACCCTGCCGACGGCGCGATGGGTCGCCGCCGACAAAGACAACCTGCACGCCTTCAGCATGGTCGGCTACGGATTCGCGCAGTACCTCGCCGAAAAGCTCGACATCCCCGTGGGGCTTGTCTACACGGCGCGCGGCGGCGCAAAGATGGAAACGTACATCCCGTTCGCGGCGATGGACTCTTCGCAATACCTCAAAGCCCGCAGGGAAAACTACGCAAAATCGTTGGACGCTTGGCGCAACGGCGGCTATCAAAAGGCGAAGAAAAAATACGACGACCTGATGGCGGCAATCGCCAAGGCGAAAGCCGAAAACAAAACCCCGCCCAAATACTTCTCCTATCAAAAGGTAAAGCCCGACCCCGTCGCCCCGAATTTTCCGCTGACAACGCCCGCAGTGCATTTCAACGGAATGGTTGCGCCCGTTGCGGGCTACGCGGCGCGCGGCGTGCTCTGGTATCAGGGCGAGTCGAACTCGCGCGACGAAAACTTCGCCGAACAATTCGCCGTGCTCGTCGACGCTTGGCGCAACGCATGGCGCGACGAAAGCCTTGTGTGGATTGCCACGGAAATAGCCTCGTTCGACGCAAAAGACGCCGATTGGGCAAAAACGCGGCAACGCCAACGGCAGGCATCGCACGCGCTGCCGAACAGCCACATCGTGGCGGCAATCGACACGGGCGAAAAAAGGGACATCCACCCCGCCGACAAAGCGGCGATTTCCGAGCGGATGGCGTTGGCGGCTCTCGGCGCAGTCTACGGCGACAAGACCGTTGCCTACAAATCGCCCGAATTTAAATCGGCGAAATACTCGGCGGGCACCGCCGAAGTGCTTTTCGAAACATTCGGCGGAAAGCTCGCGGGCAGGGGCGATTCGCGCGGATTCGAACTTAAAATCGGCGGCAAATGGATACCCGCAAAGGCTGCCGTTTCGGGCGACAACGCGGTGAGCGTGTCGGTTGAATCGGCGGAGATTCCGCAGGGCGTGCGCTATGCCTTCAAATCGTGGATAAAGCCCGACGTGTGGCTCTACAATCAAAGCGGACTCCCCGCCTTCGGTTTTTCCGACGAAAAATAGACCGAGAAAATCGCTCTCGACAAAAAAACGGCGGAAGAAACGAACTCCCGCCGTTTTTGTTTTATCCGTCCTGCGCCGAATTTTCCGCGCTACTTTTCGGAAACGATTATCGAATGGTCGCCCGCAGTAAGCTCGAATACGGGTTTGCCGTCCGCAGTCTCGGCATCGATTTTCGCGCCGTCTACGGTTATCGACTTGCCCGCGCAAAATTCGGGAAGCTTTACGGTTGCGGATGTCCCGTTCGGCACGGTCAGGTCGAGCAGGAATTTTCCGCCGTCGCGCACGTACGAAGTTTTTATTTCGCCCGCCACGCTCGGCACGGCAATCGACGCGCGTTTGAAGCGCACGGGGTCGGGCTCGAGCGCGAAAGTTTTCCACGCGGGCGACGTCGGATACAAACCCATGAGGTTGCGGGCAATCACGGTCAGCGCGCCGCCGCTCCAAGCGTGGTTGACCGAACCGCCGCCGAAACCGTCCTTTTCCCACCCCTCGAAGAGCGTCGTATAATTGGGGTCGTCGACCATATTTGCAAAACGCTTTTTCGCGCGGTCGAGAGCGAACCCGCCGCAGCCCATCTTGAAGAGAGCCTCCATTACATACTTTTCCATATAGGGGCTTGCGTGTTGCTGCCTTTTGAAAAGCTCGAAGATTTTCCCGTACTTCGACTTGTCGGCGATGTCGGAAAGAACCGCGAGAGCCTGAACGCGGTCGTCGGTTGCGTCGAGATACTCGGGGTGTCTGTACGCCGTGCCGTTCCAGCATTTTTCGAAGCCCTCCCTGACTTTCTCCGCGGTTTGACGGTATGCCTTTGCGTCGTCGGGCTTTCCGAGCGCGTCCGCCATTTTCGCCGCCGCCTCGAGAGCCAGCCTGTGCCATCCCGCAAAGATAAGGCGCATATCGCGGTTTTTGCCCCAGTCGCCCCAGTTCCAACCCGCTTTGCGGTAGTTCGTAAGCCCCGTTTCGTCGAGAGTCCAGAGCGACAGATATTTCTTCACGGCGGGATAGACCTCGCGGATTGTGTCGATGTCGCCCGTGTTCATATAATAGTTCCAGAAGCCGTATTCGCCGATTGAAGCGAGCATTTGACCGGGGAGTTCCGCCGTATAGATTCCGGGGATGGGCGCGTGCAACGCGCCGTCGGGAGCCTGCCAGTGCGCAAGCTGCAATATCGCCTTGCGGATGAGCGCGTGCATGGACGGCGAGTACGTGTAGAAACCCTCGCCCGAAAGAATTACGGTGTCGCCCCACCACTGGGCGCGCTCGCGGTCGGGACAGTCGAAGAACGTGTCGCGCATATTTACGTAGAGCGTGCGGAGGGCTTTGTTCCAGAACGCCGAATAGAACTTGTCGTCGCACGAGAATTTGCCCGTCATAATCGTGTCGTACCCCGTTTCCCTGCATTTGATTTCGACGACCTTTGCGCTGCGCGGAAGCCTGAGTATAAGCTCGTGCCCGTTCATCCAACCGAGCGATTCGTAGGTCTGGAGACCCTTTTTCGTGATGTATTCGGCGCGGATATTGACATCGCCCGCCGAATATGTGTTGTCGGTTCTGATTTCGCAAACCGAATTGCCGCGCGGGTCGTCGACGGTAATTATCGGCGTCATCTGCATATTGTAGGGAAGACGCGCCCTCACGATGTTTACGGGCGCGCCGCCGAGGTTTTCAACAAGCGCGCGTTCCGTAGTAAATTCGAGATTGTGGATTGCCACTTGCCTCCACTGCGGAATCGGGCGTTTGTGAACTTTGTTCCACGGGGAACATCCTATTTCGCCAAGCTCCCGCGAGTTTGCAAAGGCGAATTTTTTCACGAAGTTGTCGGAAGTCCGCCACCCGTCCATATCCCTGTTTGCGTCGAACTTTATGCTCGATTCCGAAAGCCTGTAGTTCGGCTCGGGGAAGCCCACTGTCGAGAACGCGGGGTGCACGCGCGAAAGCCACTGCGCCGACGAATCGAGCTGCGGAAGCGTCTCCGACTCGAAGAACATCCCCGACTTTCCGCTGCTTTTGTGCGAAAACCCGTCCTTGCCGAAATACCAGAGAAGAAGCGCGATTTTGTTGTCGCCGCTCCTGAGAAATTTCGCGATGTCGATTTCGTCGAAATATGTGTCCGTCGGGTTCGGCCCGCGCTTGAGACCGCCCTCGAACACCGCAAGCTCGCCGTTAATCCAGAGCCAGTATTTGCTGTCCGCGCCGATTTTGACCCTAACCGACTTCGGCACGGAATCGAGCTTTACGTCCTTTCTGAACGCAACCCAAGTATTGGGCGCGTCCGCCGAAAAGTCGTCAGCCGAAATCCATTTCGCCGCGCCCCAAAGATTTGAAAACGCAAATGCGAGCCCCGCCACACACAGAATTTTTTTCACCATTGAATTTCCCTCTTTGTTGAATTTGTTGGAAATGCTAACGAAAAACCGTCTACCGACAAGACAATTCATCCGAAAATCTAAAAAACAAAACGCCGCCCGAAAAAAACGGACGGCGCGAAAGGGCGAAATAGCCAATATCCGCACGGTGTAAATCAGCCGCGTATGTCGATTACCGAATAACACGCCTGCGCGTCGTCGAGGCATTCGATGTCGGTCTTTTCTCCGTTGGGCGATTTCACTTCGCCGAGCGAATACGAAAATTCGAATTTTCCGCCGCCGCATTTTTTGTAGACCGAGCGCAGTTCGGCGTTCGCGGGCACGCATTTTACGAACGGTTTTGCGCGGTCGTACTGCACGGGATAGTTGACGTTTACAACCTTTCCGCCGCCGCACTCGCCGCGCTCCAGACATTCGAGCAAAAACTCCGCCGCGTGTTCCGAAGCCGCCTCGATGCTCCGCAAAAGCGGCTCGGAGGCTGCTCCGTGGCGGAGTCTGCAATATTCGTAGTAGATTTTTTCAAGCCGCATCGAGAACGCGAAAGCGGGAACACCCCAACCCGCACCCTCGACGGCGGCGGCAAATGTGCCGCTGCTCCAAAGCAGCGGCAACGCCACATTCTGACCTATGTTCAGCCCCGATACGACAGCGTCGGGCGTTTCGCCGCAAAGGTGAGCAAGCGCGATATTTACGCAGTCGGCGGGCGTGCCAGAAACCGTTTGGCAGTCGAGCCCGAAGAAATCGACGCGCTTTGCCTCCAGAATTTCGTGGCGGCAATAGGCGCGTCCAATCCAACTGCGCTCGCGCGAGGGCACGACTATTTTCAGGTCGGCAACCCGCGCAAGAGCCTTTGCAAACGACGGCAGAAAGGGCGAATCAAGCCCGTCGTCGTTAGACAGTAGCAGGCGGGGTTTCATCCTTGAGAGGTTCGCCCTTGAGGAATTTGTTGATGCTGCGCACCGCGCGTTTCGCCTGACCCATCGCGCTGATGACCGTAGCCGCGCCGCTTACGACGTCGCCGCCCGCAAACACCTGCGGAATGGTGGTTTGGAGCGTTTCGGGGTCGACTTCAATCGTTCCTTTCTTGGTCGTTTTGAGCGAATGGCAGGTCATCGGAAGAAGCGGATTGGGACGGTTGCCGATTGCCACGACGAGCGCGTCGCAGGGAATCTGGAATTCGCTTCCCGCGATTTCCGAGACGCTTCTGCGCCCCGATTCGTCGGGTTCTCCAAGCTCCATCTTGACGCATTCCAACGCCACAATCTTGCCCTCTTCGTCGGCGATTACGCGCTTGGGGTTTGTGAGCATCTGGAAGTCTACGCCCTCCTGTTCGGCGTGGTGCACCTCCTCGGCACGGGCGGGCATCTGCTCGCGCGCGCGTCGGTAGACGAGTGTCGATTTCGCGCCGATGCGCAGCGCGGTTCTGGAGGAGTCCATCGCAACGTTGCCGCCGCCGACGGTAATGATGTTCTTTGCCTTAATCGGCGTCGTGCCGTGGTTGGGGAAGTCGTACGCTCCCATCAGATTGAAGCGCGTGAGGAACTCGTTGGCTGAGAACACTCCCACGCTGTTTTCGCCGGGGATACCGAGGAAAATCGGCAGACCCGCGCCCGCGCCGATGAATATCGCGTCGAACCCGTCTTCGAGAAGAGTGTCAATCGTGCGGAGTTTGCCGACAATGTAGTTGAGGTGGATTTTCACGCCAAGCTTCTTGATTGCCTCTACTTCGCTTACCACGATTTCCTTGGGCAGACGGAATTGCGGAATGCCGTACATCAGCACGCCACCGGGAAGATGCAGGGCTTCGAAGATTTCGACTTCGTGCCCCGACAGAGCCAAATCCGCCGCCGCCGTGATACCCGCGGGACCGCAGCCGATGATTGCCACCTTTTTGCCCGTCGGCGGAGCTTTTTGCGGCGGCTCTTCGAGGTTGTTGAGCCTTACGTAGTCGGCGGAGAAGCGTTCGAGCGTGCCGATTGCGACAGGTTCGCCCCTTATGCCCAACACGCAGCTGCCTTCGCACTGGATTTCCTGCGGGCATACGCGTCCGCAAACCGCGGGAAGCGCGGTCTGGGTTTTGAGTTTGCGCGCGGCGGCTGCGGGGTCGCCCTTCGAAATTTCGGCGATAAATTCGGGAATGCGAATGTGCACGGGGCACGCCTGCATACAACGCGGGCGCGGGCACTGCATGCAGCGGCTCGCCTCGTCCATCGCCATTTTCAGCGAAACCCCGTAGGGAACTTCCTCGAAATTCGTCGCGCGGCGATTCGGGTCCTGTTCGGGCATTTTGAGTCGGGGAAGCCCCGACGCTTTTAGTTTTCTTGGTTTTTCTTCTGGCATCTTTAATCCTTAAGAATGACATTTACCGCCTATATGACGCGGCATTGCTTCAATTTCCAACAGTTTGTACGCGGTTCTGCGCTTGCCGAGTTCGGCGAAATCAACCTTCATCAGCGGGAAGAACGGACCGTCGACGCAGGCGAACTTCATTTCGTCGCCCACGCTTACGCGGCACGCTCCGCACATTCCCGTTCCGTCCACCATAATGGGGTTGAGGGCGCAGAGAGCCGTTTTTACGTTTTCGGGAGCGGCTTGGGCGCACTGCTTCATCATAAACACGCAGCCTATCGACACGACCAAGTCGAAGTCGGCGGCGATTTCGCGAACGACGTCGCGGCAACCGCCCTTCTTTCCCTCGCTTCCGTCGCGCGTGCGGACAATCACATTCTCCGCAACCGTTCCGAGTTTGTCCTTGAAATACAGCAGGTACGACGACGAAGCCTCGATTGCGCAGGTGACCTTTGCGCCGCGCGCCGAAAGCTCGCGGGCAATCGGGTAGATTGCGCCGATACCGTAGCAGCCGCCGAGCAGCAGGGCTTTCGAGCCTTTGCCGAAAGCGTCGAGATTTATCGGCGTTCCGAGCGGGCCGCTCGCCACCGCAAGCCTGTCGCCCTTTTTGAGCGAGCCTATTTCCGCGCTCGACCTGCCCACTTCCTCTATGATGAACTTCACCCAGCCTTCTTCGGCGTTCCAATCGACGATTGTAAACGGCGAGCGTTCGCTGTCCGAATTTGCCATCAGAATTGCGAACTGCCCCGCCTTTGCGTATTTCGCCATTTCGGGGGCTTTGATTGTAATTTCGTGGAAGTTCGGCACAATCGTGCGCGTTTCGAGAATTTCGAAACCGCCGTCCTTTGCCGATTTTTTCGAAACCGATTTCGCGGGCGAGGGGCTCAGCCCCAAAAGTTCCAAATCGGGCGCGTAGTCGGCGAGATAGTGTCCGAGGCAAACCTCGGGCAGATTGCGCTTGTCGGCAGTCGGGTCTTTGAAGTCGGCGGGGAGCGGTTCGAATTCGAAATCGAACGCCTTTACGTCTATTCCGCACTTTTGGCAGACCTCCGAAAGAACGCCGCTTATCGGACGCTGGTCGAGCCGCGTTGCAACCGCCGCCGCCGATGTGATTTTCGCGCCGTTTTTGTCGCCGACCGTGCCAGCGTTTTCGCCGAAGATTGCAAACGGTATTACAAGCTCCGCCCTTTTCAGGACGGGCGTTTTCATAAAGTCGAATACAATCAGGTGCGGGATTTTCTCGGCGAGCTTTTCGTCGATGTAGTTACCTACAACAAGCGCCGCCTCGAACTTGCCCTCTTCAATTTCGCGCTTTGTCTGCGCGTCGAGTTCCTTCGCGTCGTAGCCCATTTTGACGGGCTTTGCGCCGAATTTGTCGGCAATCGCCCTCAGACCCTTGCGCGATTCGTAGAAACCGCATTCGTGTTCCGTTACGAGAATCTTTCCGCGCGCGTTTTCGAGAATTTCGACAAATCTTTCCACAAGCTCTTCGCCCTTTGCGGGCACCTGCTCGCCGTTTTTGACAATCTGCGCGCGAAGCAGCCTGTTGCGCGTGTTCATAATCTGCGGAATAGCAAACGCCCCGAGCGCGCAGAGAACGTCGTCCTTCGAGAGCGAAACCGACTTTGCGCCGACAATCGCCCCGTCCTTGATTTTTACTTTTACGCGGCAGTGCTTGGGGCACATTGCGCAGACCGTTTCGGTCTCCTTTTCGGGGACGCCGAACCATTTGCCCCATCTGTCGGTAAGGCAGCCCGTTGGGCACTCCTCGACGCACGCGCCGCAGAATGTGCACTCTTCCGAGCTCCACGCCTTTTCGAATTCGGATGCAATCTTCGCCTTTTTACCCCTGTTTGCGATGCTGATTGCGGGCTTGCCGTGCAGCTTTTCGCACACGCGGAAACATCTGCCGCAGAGTATGCAAAGATTGTGGTCCTTGTCGATGAACGGGTCATTCTTTTCCACTTTCGACTCGTCGTAAATGAGCGGCAAGCCTATGTCGCGGTCGAAGTTGGGCATGGCAACCGAGCGCAGTTCGCAACCCGGTCGGTTCGAGCAGTTGCCGCAGCGCGTTGCGTGTCCGCCGCGCGTGGGCTGTACTTTTTCGACCTCGCATTCCGCGCGGGAGTCGCACGAAAAACACGGCGACGGATGTCCGCTCATCAACAATTCTATCGTGCGGCGGCGTTGAAGCTGCAGCTGTTCGGTGTTTGTGCGCACGTTCATTCCCTCCGCCGCGGGAGTCGTGCACGAAGTGGGCGTGCCGCGCACTCCGTCGATTTCGACAACGCACAAACGGCACGCGCCGTAGGGCGAAAGTTCGTCGTGGGCGCAGAGCGACGGGATGAAAATTCCCGAATTTTTCGCCGCCTGCAAAACGGTCATACCCTTTTTGGCTTCGACCGCCTGTCCGTCTATTGTAAGTTTGAAAGTATCCATAATTATTATCCTCTGACAATCGCTCCGAATCTGCACGTCTGGAAGCACGCTCCGCACGATATGCACTTTTCGGGGTTAATCGAATGCGGATTTTTCAGTCCGCCCGTGATTGCGCCCGTGGGGCAGGCGCGTTCGCACATCGTGCAGCCCGTGCACTTTTCGGCCGCAACCGAGAAATGCACAAGCTTGGGACACGCGAGCGCGGGACACTTTTTGTCTTTTATATGCGCAATGTATTCGTTTTCGAAGTAGCGCAAAGTCGTCAGAATCGGGTTCGGGGCGGTCTGCCCCAAGCCGCACAGCGACGACTGTTTCATTGTAAAGGCTATTTTCTTCAGGCGTTCGATATCCTCCATTTCGCCCTCGCCCGAGGTGATTTTTTCGAGGATTTTGTGGACGTGCTGCGTACCCATTCTGCACGGAACGCACTTGCCGCAGGATTCGTTTTCGGTAAAGTTTACGAAGTATTTTGCCACTTCAACCATGCACGAATCTTCGTTCATAACGACCATGCCGCCCGAACCGATAATCGAGCCGACCGACGCGAGATTTTCGTAGTCGACGGGAAGTTCGAAATGGTCTTCCGTAAGACATCCTCCCGAGGGGCCGCCCGTTTGTACGGCTTTGAATTTCTTGCCGTCGGGGCAGCCTCCGCCGATTTTATTGATGATGTCGCCCAGTTTTATTCCGAGCTCGACTTCAATCAGACCCGTGCGCGAAATTTTGCCCGCGAGCGAGAACGTCTTTGTTCCCTTGCTCTTTTCCGAGCCCAACGCCGCGTAGGAGTCGGCTCCGTCGCGCATAACCGAGCTTACCGCGGCGAGAGTTTCAACATTGTTTATGTTTGTGGGCTTTTTGAAAAGACCGCTGTTTGCGGGGAACGGCGGCTTCGGACGCGG
The DNA here is from genome assembly GCA_900548275.1 of uncultured Opitutales bacterium. Taxonomy (GTDB): domain Bacteria; phylum Verrucomicrobiota; class Verrucomicrobiia; order Opitutales; family Intestinicryptomonadaceae; genus Merdousia. The sequence continues at coordinate 52,892 of URJY01000007.1, forward strand.
CATGGCGCGCACGCCCTCGATGCTTGCCATAAGCGAAGTTTCCTCGCCGCAGACAAACGCCCCAGAGCCCTTCTTGATTTTTATTTCGAACTCGAAACCGTTTTCGAGTTTTTTCCTGAGAAGACCCGCATCCTCCGCCTGCTTGATTGCCGTTTTAAGGCGTTCGATTGCGAGCGGATATTCGCTTCTTACATAAATGTACGCGTGCTGCGCGCCGATTGCGTAGCCTGCAATCATCAGACCCTCTATCACGCTGTGGGGGTCGCCCTCGAGAACCGAGCGGTCCATAAACGCCCCCGGGTCGCCTTCGTCGGCGTTGCAGATAAGGTATTTTTCGTCGGCTTTCGAAGCGCGCGCAAAGCCCCACTTAACTCCCGTGGGGAAGCCCGCGCCGCCCCTGCCGCGCAGACCGCTTTTTTTCATCTCCTCGATTACCTCTTCGGGAGTCATCGAGAACGAACGCTCGAGCCCCTTGTAGCCGCCGCGCGCAAGGTAGTGCTCGAAACTCGACGGGTTTATCACGCCGCAGTTGCGCAGCACGATGCGCTTTTGAAGCGCGACCATCGGATGCTTTTTGAATGCGGCGATTCCGTCGAAATCGTCGTCGCCCATAACGGCTTCGGCTTTTTCTTTCACCACTTTTCCGCCCTTGATGTGGTCGGAAACTATTTTGGAAACGTCCTTTGCGTGTACGTTCGAATAGAGAATCGGCGGAACGCCAGCCGCACGCACTTCGACGAGCGGTTCCGCGTAGCACAAACCGATGCACGCAGTTTCGACAACTTCGACATCGCCGAGCCCCGCTGCGGAAAGCTCCCTTTTAAATTCGTCGATTACATCCAACGCGCCCGCCGCGCGTCCGCACGTTGCGGCACCTACGAGCACGAGATTTTTCTCGGGGTTTTCGAAATCGTCCCAAACTTTCTGGGCGGTCTGTCTTTGGCTTTTGAGAATTTCCATATTATTGCAGACCTTTCACGATTTTGTCGAGTTGAGCCAAAGTGATTCTGGCGTGGACTTTGTCGTCCACGACTATTGCGGGCGCGAGCGCGCACGCTCCCAGACACGCCACGCGTTCAAGGCTGACGAGACCGTCGGGGGTCGTCTGCCCCTCCTTTATTCCGAGTCTTTCCTCGAGGGCGGCAAGCAGCGAACCCGAGCCCCTTACGTGGCACGCCGTACCCTTGCAAACTTTTATGGTATGTTTGCCGGGTTTTTTGAATTTGAACTGGGCGTAAAAACTCACAACCGAATATGCGTCAGCCTTCGATATTCCGAAATATTCCGCCGCAGATTCGAGAGCATCCTCCGAAATGTAGCCGTCTTTTTCCTGAATATCCTGAAACGCCGTCACAAGATTTTCACGTCTGGGCGGATACGCTTTCAATATATCTTCGTATTTCTTTCCAATCATAAAAAACAACTGTTAAATCGCAGTGCTGCAAATGCGAAATTCGAATTTCTATATAAGTCCGACCGCCGTCGGGAAATATATTTGCGCCATTATCTTTCCATTTCCCGAAATATTGCAACCTTTTTCGGAGGCGTTTGGGATTTTTTTGAAGCTTTTTGCGTTTATTCAATCGAATGAGGAGGTTTTTTCCGCCCGAAAAGGAGCGTAAACATAACGCTCCAAAAAACCCCCATAAAAATGTCAATAACCTGTAAACAACCTGTGTTTTTATGGTTGAAATATTGTAGGCGTTTTGTGCCGATGTTTATATCGCACGGCTTCCCGCCGACAACCCTACAAAATATCGACAATGCACATAGCTTTTAATTTTATGATTATGATAAAGTTAAAAAGTTATTGTCATTGTTGACAAAGCATAAGAATACGGAGTATTTAAAAATTTAGATATATAAAATTATCATCTCCAAAAAGGCAAAACAGCTAAAATGGAAACTTCGTTTTCAGGCTTCGCCATTTTATCCTACGATATTCTTCTTAAAAGCGCGTAGCCCGCGCCGTCGTTTTCAATGGATGGAACGAGAATAGAGGAATTTTCCAAGGCGAAATTCCCGTTTGCCGAAAGGAATTTTTCCAAAACTCCCCCGTTTTCCTCCTTTTCAATCGAACAGGTTGAGTACTCCAACTTTCCGCCGACCTTCACAAAATTCTTTGCGCATTCGAGAATTTGAAGCTGCTTTTTTGCGCATTCCGCAATGTCCAGTTTTTCGAGCCTGTAGCGCGCGTCTGGACGCCTGCGCAAAACGCCCGTATTCGAGCACGGAGCATCCACAAAAACGCCGTCGAAAAGAACGGGCAGATTTTGCGCCGCCAATTTTTCGGCGAGATTTTCGCCCAAAATGTCGCACTCCACTATCGCGGTTTTTACCGCCGAAATTTTTGCGATGTTCTCGCGAAGCGGCAGTATTCTGTCGGGCAGGTCCACGCTTACGAGAAGCGAATTTTCGGGGCGTTTTGCGTTTTCCGAAACGATGTCGGCAATCGCGCGCGATTTTCCCCCGGGGGCGGCGCAAAGGTCGAGATACTCTCCGTCGGACGGCGCAAACTCGCGCGGGGCGAAAAGCGTCGACGGGTCCTGTATATAGAAGTACGGCGTATCGAGAAGCGGGCGGACGTTTTTCCAACATCCGTTTTTGAGTTTGAAAAATCCGTCGAACTTGCTTTCGACAAAAAACCGCCTGTAGTTTTCGAAAATTTCGTCCGCCTCCCTTGCGGGCGATTTTCTGAAAAACACTTCGGACGGAATGCGGTTTGATTCGAGAATTTCGACGGTCTTTTGAGTTCCGAAATTTTTCGTCCACTTTTCGACGAGCCACTGCGGATGGCTGTATTTTATCGAAAGACTTCGCGCGTCGGTCGAGCCGCCGCAAAGCTTTTCGATTGCCTCGGGCAACCTACGCAAAACGGCGTTGACAAAACCGCCCTCGTTTTTCGACAGCCTTTCCTTGGCGAAGTCCACCCAGTTGTGGACTATCTTCGGCAGCCGCTCCTTTTCGCCCGACATAATGTCGGCAGCCGCCGCACGCAGAACCGCAAGGACGCCGTTTTTGGGACGCTTTGCGCAGAGCGATTTTACCGCCGCGTCTATGAGCGATGCGTTTCTTAGCACTGCAAAATAATGGCTTCGGCACCGCTTCTGAACGGGTCGTTCGACGACGCGAAATATTCCGCCATCACAACGTCCATTTTGGCGTTCGTTGAGGTGTAGATTTTGATTATGTCTACGACGACCGAGTTGAGGGTATTGTTTTTTCTGTTTTGCATTTTGACGGAAATATACGGCGTATTGAAAAAATTGACAGATATTTCGACGGGAATTTTGCTCGGGCGCAGAATATTTTGTTCTAAAAAAATGTCAAGAAATAGATTAAAAAAACCGCAACTTACTAACAAAAAAGGGAAAAAGAAAAATTTGACAAACCCGATTTAACGCCCACATTGTATGTGTATATATAAATGAATCGCAAGGCACGGTTTTTTTTCCGCGCGCCCCTCGGCGCGTAGAATGTCGGAACCGCCGCCTCCGCGGTAAAAAGAAGAAATATATGAATCCAGAATCCATCGAAAAGCTTGTTACAAAAAATCCGAAGCTGCGCAACAAACGCGAAGCTCTCGAAGCTATGAAAGACGGCGCATATTGCCTCCACGGAAGCTGGGGCTTCGGGCAGATAAAATCGTACGATGCCGCCGCAAACAGACTTATCATCGATTTCGAGGGAAAACCCAACCACGCAATGGATCCGGCGTTTTGCGTCGACAAGCTCGAAATCCTGCAGCCCGACAACCTTTTGGTGCGCTACCGCACCGACAAAGCCGCCCTTGAAGACGAAATGAAGGACGGCGACAAGTTCGTCGTAAAATACATAGCCGCAAAGCCCGACCAGTCGGCGAGCCAAATCGAGCTTGAAAGGGTCTTCAAACAGCTTTTCGGCTACAATCCGCTCAACGTCCACAATCTTCCCGAAAAGGAATTCGAAAAGGCGAACAAAGACGCCGAAAAACGCTACCGCGCTTGGTGGAACAAGACAAAGGAAGCCCTCTTCCGCGACCCCTGCGTAGCCTGCCCGAAGACGAAGAACGACTCCTACGCCCTCCGCGAAGAGACCGAGGCAATGAAGCCCGAACAGGAAGTTCTGCGCGAATACTTCCTCAACCGCGAGCCCAAGAAAAAGATTCTCCTTGCGGAAAAACTCTACAAAACCGCAACGACCGAGGGCGTCGAGGAAATAAAGTCTTCGCTCGAAAAAATCAAGGAAGAGCTTACCGAGGCAATCAAAAAGGCAATGGACAGCTCGAAGACCCTCAACGATGCCGACTGTCTGCACGGCATCTGGGTAAGAAACAACCTCATCCGCTACCTTTACGAAGGCGACGAGGCAAAGGTCGACGAAATCGCGCCGCAGAGCAAACAGATTGTCCTCAAAGCGGTTTCGAAAGACCCCAAAGACGGTCTTAATAATTTGGCGAAGAACCTGCCGACATCGTATATCGAAAGATTCCTCGACCTCCTTACGCGCATCTATACAAACGACTGGCGCGAACGCATTCTCGACCTTCTCAAATACAGCGACGGCCGCCTTACAAAGGAATGCATAGACTTCCTCCTGTCGTGGGACGTTTCGAAAAAATCGCACTACGTAAAGAACGCCGAAATCGCCGACGACGGCCGCGGAACGTCGCGCAAACTCATCAAGGAATACCTTGAAAAGTGGCTTTCGGAGCAGACGCTGCACGGCCCCGTCATTCTGTGGATTGTAAAGAACCGCAACGACGCAAGATACGCCGATATGCTCAAGGACCTCATCGGCGAAGACCTCTTCAGCGCACTGCTGGCGGCTGTCGACGACTGCGCACTTCAGCGCGAAACGGTAGTTACAACGGCAAAGATTCCGCTCGCCGAAGAACTCGACGTAGACAGGGAGCTCGTGGGCGACCTGCTCGACAAGTCCACAGCCGAAACCGCGCGCGACCTCGCCCAGACGCTTTTGCTCAATCAGGGCTTCGAAGACCTCACAAAGAAGTCGATTCTTGCGCGCTTCATCAAGAAATTCCCCGAAGTGCAGTCGCTCGTCGCATCGAAGTCGGACACAAAGGAACAACGCCTTATGGTTTCCGAATGGAGCTTGGCGGCACGCCGCGAAGAGTTGGAAGACATCGTCAAGAATCAGCTGCCCGCAAGCAAAATCGCAATCGAAGCGGCACGCGAACTCGGCGACTTGCGCGAAAACTCGGAATACAAAATGGCGCGCGAACACGACGAACTGCTCTGCGCACGCCGCGCACAACTCGAACGCGACATCTCGAGCGCGGCAGTGTTCGACTTCAATTCGACTCCCACGGACAAGGTCGGCATCGGTTCGATTGTCTCCCTCAAATCCGACAAGGGCGAAAAGCTCACCTGCTCGATTATGGGCGCGTGGGACAGCGATACGGAAAAGAATATTTTCTCGTATCAAACTCCCTTGGCTCAAGCTCTTATCGACCACAAAGAGGGCGAAACGGTCGAAACGAACATCAACGGACACATCACGAAGTGGACAATCGAAAAGATTTCCCGCTACGTCGACAAAAAGTAGTTTCGAAAAATTTCAGACAAACGCCGAAGCACATTCGGCGTTTTTTTGTTTCCAATTTTAAATAATAGTACTTTAATACCGTTATATTGTTTATATGGACGGCAGACTTCTGAACATTCCCGAATCGGTTTCGTTGGCGTTGCACTCGCTAAAGACGCTTGTAAACGCGGGCGAAATAATGAGCGCGGGCGAAATATCGCGCCGTACGGGGATGTCGGCAAACCACCTTTCCAAGGTGCTGCGCCGCCTCGTCGTGGGCGGGATAATCTGCGCGTCGAAAGGTCCCAACGGCGGATTTTTTCTTACGGAGCGGCAGAAGGAACACAAACTTATCGACGTCTATCTTCTCTTCGGCAAGCCGCCGCTCGACAACGGCTGCATCTACGAAAACGCCCTATGCGACAAAAAAAAGTGCGTTTTCGGCGGACTCGTCTGCAAAGTTACAAAAAGCTTTTTCGAACACTTTACGAAAACGCGCATAGGCGACTTGTAGACCGCCCACAAATTTGTTGACTTTTATGCGCGGCTGGGCGAAAATTCCGTCAACAAAGGCGATTTGATTCGACTGTATAACCCCGTTGAAAAATAAATTATGAAAAAATCACTACTGTTTACCCCTCTACTTTTGGCGTGCGCGGCTGCGTTCTCCATGCAATTCTACCCCGGGAAGTATTCCGCAACCGACCGCAACGTAAAATGGTCGAACTGCTTTTGGGGCAACAACGTAAATTTCGAAACCGACCCCCTCCCCGGAAAACCGGGGGGCAACGATTCGGTTACGGTTCGCCCGGGGCCGTGGAGTTTCGAAATCGACGGCAACCACACAGTGGCTCAATTCCACACGGGAGACGGTGCGAAAAGCTTCGCCAAGGGCAAAAACTTCAAGGCAAAACGCAAAATCAGCTTCTCGCTTTCGGCTTTTACGGGCGGCGAAACGCGCCAGATTTGGGAAAAGTGCCAAGTTGAAGTGGGCGGGCCCCTCGAAATTACATTCTGGCATCAGGCGACGAGCGCAGGCAAGGCGTTGTTCTCGCTTGTCGATTCGAAATTTATTTCGAAAGGCGACCTAATCTGCACGGTTCCCGCAAACCCGATTATCAAGAATACTACACGCGCGGGCGTCGAAATCCGCGCCGAGGGCGCGAGCGAGCTTAGCTTTAACGGAGGCGCGCTGATAGACTCGATTTTCGTCGACCAGAACGACCAGTGGTTCTTCAAATTCAACTTCAAAGAAAGCAACGGAAAACTTCCGCACATATTCTTCCAGAGAGCCGCACAGTTCGAAAAATGCGATGTAGAGGTTACGGTTTCCGACAAAGTGAAGTCGGGCAAATATTGCCTTGCGGAATTTCAGGACAAAAAGTCGGGCTTGAAAGACTGCCGCTCGGTCGTGTTTAACGGCAACGCCTACAATCTCGGCGATACCGTAAAACTCGGCAAGCGCAACGCAAAGCTCTATATGGGCGGCTTCGGCAAAGATTCCAAAACTCCCAACGATTTGATTCTGGAAATCAAATAGCCGCAAAGCGCAACCCGCAAAAAAAAAGAGTTTCGATTTCGAAACTCTTTTTTTTTGCGTACCGAATTGTCGGAAGACTCTACTTCTTTTTTCCCTTTGCAAGAAGCTGGGCGACCGAAAAACGGAACACGGCTTCGAGCTTTTCAAGCTCTTCGTCGGAAATTCTGTTTTTCTTGGCTTCCTCTATCGCCTTTTGTGCGTTTGCCTTTGCCTCTTCGATGTCGCGCATATCGATGTTTTCGACATTCACGGCGGCTTCCGTCAAAACCGAAACTACGTCGCCCATAATGCGGGCGTAGCCGCGGTCGATGGCAATGTCGTCTTCGTGCCCGTTCACGACAACGCCTACCGCGCCCTCGCTCAGCATTGTGATGAGCGGGATGTGCCCCGCCAGAACTTCGATTTCCCCGCTCGTGGTGGGCAGGGTAACCGACTGAACGTCGTCGTTTTTCCAAGCGACTCCGTCGGGGGTTACAATCTCGAGCGATAGCGGCATAATTACTTGTCCTTTTTGCTTTCGGCGAGAACGTCGTCGATAGTGCCCTTGAGGTAGAAGTCGTTTTCGTTGACGTGGTCAAGCTCGCCGTCGAGAATCATTCCGAAGCCCTTTACCGTTTCCGAAACGGGGACATACTGCCCGGGGACACCGTTGAACACTTCCGAAACGAACATCGGGTGCGACAGGAACTTCTGCACCTTTCTTGCGCGCGAAACGACAAGCTTGTCTTCGTCGGAGAGTTCGTCGATACCGAGAATCGCAATGATGTCCTGCAAGTCCTTGTATTTCTGCAAAATCTGCTGAACGCCGCGCGCCACTCTAAAGTGCTCTTCGCCTACGATGTCGGGCGAAAGGGCGTTTGAGTTCGAAGCGAGCGGGTCGATTGCGGGATAGATACCGAGGGCGGCAATCGAACGGTCGAGAACGATTGTAGAGTCGAGGTGCGCAAACGTGTTTGCGGGGGCGGGGTCGGTAAGGTCGTCCGCGGGAACGTAAACTGCTTGGAACGAGGTAATTGAACCTTTCTTTGTCGAAGTGATTCTTTCCTGCAATTCGCCCATTTCCTGCGCGAGGGTCGGCTGATAGCCTACCGCCGACGGAGAACGCCCGAGCAGTGCGCTAACTTCGCTGCCCGCCTGCGAGAAACGGAAAATGTTGTCGATAAACAGCAGCACGTCCTGCGCCTGCTTGTCGCGGAAATATTCCGCCATCGTAAGAGCCGTAAGGGCAACGCGCATACGCGCTCCAGGGGGTTCGTTCATCTGACCGTAAACGAGCGAAACTTTCGACTTGTCGGGTTCTTTTTCGTTGATTACGCCCGACTCGACCATTTCGTGGTAGAGGTCGTTGCCTTCGCGCGAACGTTCTCCTACGCCCGCAAAGACCGAGAAGCCGCCGTGCGCCTTTGCGATGTTGTGGATAAGCTCCATAATAACGACGGTCTTGCCGACGCCCGCGCCGCCGAACGCGCCGACTTTGCCGCCCTTGAGGAACGGGCAGATGAGGTCGATGGGCTTGATGCCCGTTTCGAGGATTTCCGCGCGCGTGCTCTGTTCCGTAAGCGGCGGAGCTTTTCGGTGGATGGGGAGGCGTTCGGAGGTCTGCACCGCGCCCTTTTCGTCTACCGCATCGCCCGTGACATTGAAGATTCTGCCGAGCGTGCACGAACCCACGGGGACACTAATCGGCGCGCCCGTATCTTCGGCTTTTGCGCCGCGCCGCAGCCCTTCGGTGGATGTCATTGCGACGGTTCTTACAACGCCGTCGCCCAGCTGCTGCTGTACTTCCAAGACTATTTCCGACTTTTTCCCGCCCGCGTCGATTTCCGCTTTAAGGGCGTTGTAAATTTCGGGTATTGCGTCGGGCGGGAACTTTACGTCGACCACCGCGCCTATGACTTGTGTGATTGTGCCGATTGCCATTTTGTTGATGTTTTTAAATTGTTAGTCGTTGTCCATTGCCTGCGCCGCGGAGGCGAGCTCGAGGATTTCGGTCGTGATTGCCTCCTGACGCGCCTTGTTGTACTCTATTGTCAGCGAGTGCACGAGCGCGTCGGCGTTGTCACTTGCCGACTTCATCGCGACCATTCGCGCCGAGTGTTCCGACGCCTTCGCGTCCAACGCCATATGATAGAGAGCCTGCTTGATGTAGTACTGCGGAAGCTCGGCGAGGATTTCCTTCGGCGAGGGTTCGAAAACCATTTCGCGGTCGTCTTTCGGGTGCGAGGCGGTGTCGAGCTTGTATGTCTTGCGCAGTCTTTCCACGAAGCTTTCGAGGTTGTCGACGGGCGCGAGCTTTACGAAAGTCGGCTCCTGCTTTAGCGTGTTGACAAAGAGCGGATAGAGAACTTCTATCGATGCGATGTCGCCCTGCTCTTTCGCGGTCTTCATTGCAAATTCCGCGATTTTGCGCACTTCCGAAAATTTAACGTGGTCGCTAATCGAGAACTGCGCCTTCAGGGGCTTTCCGATTCTGGCGATAAACTTCGCCGCCCTGTTGCCGACCGCGATGTATTCGGCTTGGTCTTTGATTTCCGAAATCGTCTTGAAAAGGTTTGTGTTGAGCGCGCCGCAAAGCCCCTTGTCCGTTGAGAAGACTATGATGAGGCGTTTTGTGCGCGCCTGTTCGCCCTCCTTTTGCCTGAAAGCTTCGCCGATTTGCGCAAGTACGGTTTCGGTCATATCCATCAGAAGGGTTGCGTAGGCTCTGCCGTTTTCGGCAGCCTGTTGCGCCCTGCGCATTTTCGACGCGGCGACAAGCTCCATCGCGTGGGTGATTTGCCCCGTTCCCTTTACCGCCTTTATGCGGTTTCTGATTTCCCTCATTCCTTTCATCGGACTTCCTTAGGCGAAAGTTTTGCGCCACTGGTCGCACATCGACTTGAGCTCGGCGGCGATTCCGTCGGAGATGATTTTCTCCTTGAGGATTTTTTCGAGAACCGCTTTCCCGCGCGTCGCCGCAAAGCTTTCGAGACTCTTTTCGGCGTCCGAAATCTTCTTTACGTCGATTGAATCGAAGTATCCGTTTTGCAAAGCCCAGAGGATTGCTATTTCGATTTCCACGGGCTTGGGGGCGTTGTTGTTCTGCTTGAGAATTTCGACGAGCCTGTCGCCCTTGTCGATGATAGACTTTGTTTTTGCGTCGAGGTCGGAGCCGAACTGCGCGAACGCTGCAAGTTCCTTGTACTGCGCATATTCGCCCTTGAGCTTGCCCGCAACCTGCTTGAACGCCTTCATTTGCGCCGAAGAGCCCACGCGCGAGACCGAAATGCCCACCGAAATTGCGGGGCGCACGCCCTGATTGAAAAGGTCGGTTTCGAGGAATATCTGCCCGTCGGTAATCGAAATTACGTTCGTGGGAATGTACGCGCTGACGTCGCCCTGCTGCGTTTCGATGATGGGCAGAGCCGTGAGCGAGCCGTTGCCGTTTTGTTCGTTAAGGCGCGCGGAACGTTCGAGGAGTCTCGAGTGCAGATAGAACACGTCGCCCGGGTACGCTTCGCGCCCCGAAGGTCTTTTGAGAAGCAGCGAAACTTGGCGGTACGCCGCCGCGTGCTTTGAAAGGTCGTCGTAGACTACGAGCGCGTCCATTCCGTTTTGCATAAACCATTCGCCCATCGCGCAGCCCGCGTACGGGGCGATGTAGAGGTTTGCGGCGTTTTCCGACGCGCTTGCCGCCACGATGATTGTGTATTCCATCGCGCCGTGCTTTTCGAGAAGCTGTATAGTGCGGGCGATGTTCGCGTTTTTCTGACCTATCGCCACATAAATCGAATAGACGGGGCGGAAAGATTCGTCGCCCGAGGCGAGCCCCTCCTTGTTGATTCGCGCCTGATTTATGATTGTATCGAGCGCGATTGAAGTCTTGCCCGTGCAGCGGTCGCCGATGATAAGTTCACGCTGTCCGCGGCCTACGGGAATCATTGAGTCCACCTCCAAAATGCCCGTCTGGAGCGGCTGGTTGACCGATTTTCGCGGGAGAATCCCGGGGGCGATTTTTTCGACGGGATAGAATTCCTTTGCCGCAATTTCGCCCTTTCCGTCGATGGGTCTGCCGAGAACGTCGACAACCCTGCCGAGCAGTTCCTTGCCTACGGGAACGCTGAGCAGTTTGCCCGTCGTATGACCTTCGTCGCCTTCGTTAAGCCCCGAAACGTCGCCGAGCAGAACGCAGCCGACTTCGTCTTCACCGAGGTTCAACGCGATGCCGAAAATACCGTTCTTGAAGCCTATCATTTCGTTGTACATCGCCTCGCTCAAACCGTCGAGACGCGCAACGCCGTCTGCGAGCGCGATGATTTTGCCGACGTTCGCCTTGCGGTTGCGGCTTTCGATTTTTTCGATACGCGAACTTATCTGGTTAAGTATTTCGTTCATCTGTCTTAAATATTGTTGTTCGTTTTGGCGCGGAGCGATTCGAGCGCGGACGCTGCCGAGCGTTCCCAAATGTCGTCGCCGCACGTTATTTTGACTCCGCCGAGGAGCTTTTTGTTTTCGATTTCGCGCAACTTGAGGGCTTGCCTGCCCGTCGCCTCCGAGACGAATTTTTCGATATCGGCAAGAGCCGTCTCCGAGAGTTTGCCCGACGTTTCCACAAGCACTTCTCCGCGCTTGAGAACGGGCTTTAGCACGCGCATATATCCGCGCAGAAGCGGAATTTTCACGTGTTCGGGCACGTTCGCCTCAACGTATTCGCACACGGCGGATACCCGTGCCGAATCGACCGCCCCGTTTTTGTCGAGCGATTCTTCGGAGAGGATTTTTGCAAGTTCGCGCGTCTTCACCCTATTTCTTCAGCTCCTTTGAGGCGATTTCCGCAAGTTCGCCGCGCTGTGCGTCGGTCAGTACCTTTCCCACGACCGATTCGGCCGCGCGCGCCACGAGTTCGGAAAGCTCGCCCTTAAGTTCTTCCTTCATCCTCAGTTTGTCGCGCTCGAGCTGTTCGTCGTTGCGCTCGCGGATTTCCGCCGCCTTTGCCGACGCTTCGCGCGCCGCGCGTTCGACCGTTTCCTTTGCGTCGTCGCGCGCCGATTTGAGGATTTTCGCCGCTTCGCCCGTCGCCTGCGCCGTAAGCTTGTCGGCCTCTTCGCGGGCGTGCTCGAGCTTTGCCTTTGCTTCTTCGGCGTCCCTAAGCCCCTGCTCTATCCTGCGCTTGCGCTCGTCGGATGCGGCGATTACGGGCTTGAATACAAACCTGTACAACGCCGCCGCAACAATCGCAAACGACACTCCCTGACTTACAAGCAGCTGCCATTCGACGCCGAACTGCGTAAGAAAGTCGAGCGGATTCCCGCCTGCCGCAAATATCGCAGACATATCGGAATATCCCTATTATTTGCCGAGGAAGAGCGAGTAGAACGCGACAGCTTCCGCCAGAGCCATTCCGAGAATGCCCATAACCATGATTTTGCCGAACGCGCCGGGGTTGCGGCCCACGGAGTCCACAGCCTTCATACCGACCAGCCCCACGCCCAGAGCCGCGCCCAAGCAACCGAGCGCACCCTGTACGCTGCCGCTGATAGAGCCCATTTGATTTACCGCATCTGCCAATATGTTGATCATTTTCTTTTTCTTTTGTTGATGTTTTGGTTTATGAAATTTTTTCTATTCGTGCTCCTCCTGCCCCGTCAAAAGCCCGATGTAGACCGCCGTCAGCAGGGCGAACAAAAACGCCTGAATCAGACCGATGAGCATTTCGAGAAGATAGAACGGAATGGGGATAATCCACGAAATCCAGCGGGGCAGACCGATCGCCAAGTGGTGCATATTCTCGAGCAACGCCTCGCCCCCGAAATTGTTCCCGAAAAGTCGGAACGAAAGCGAGAGCAGACGCATTATTATCGAAACAATGTCGATGCACCCCACCGCGAAAAATACGAAAAACAGCGAAAGATACAGCGGAAGCGCAACGTCCTTTTTGTCCGCCTTGTTGCCGAAAGTGTCCTTGAGGAATCCGCCCACGCCCACATTCTTTACGACAAAATAAATCCACGCGCCGAACGAGATTATCGCAAGGGCAAGCGTCGTGTTGAGGTCGGTGTTTGCGGGACGCAGGAACGGCACGAACTTTTCGAAAACGCCCGCTTCGCCCCCGGCTGCCTTGAAGCCCTCGGCGATGTATTTCGGCGCGTCGGCGGGCGATACGTTGGTTGCGATTTGCTCTTCGCCCACCGACCCCACCGTGGGCAGAAGCCCGCTCCAGTTCATAATCAGAATGTACGCAAAGAAACCGAGCAACAGGGGGAACGCGCCCCTGAACGCCTTCGCGCCCATTATCGGCTCGAAGACCGAACGCAGACCGTCCACAAAAGACTCGATAATTTGCTGCCCCCAGCTCGGCGCGAGCTTTGCGCCGCCGACAATCAGCAGGCGGAACAGGGCGATAATCACGAACGTGAAAATCCAAGTTGTGAGCATCGAGTTGGTAATCGGAAAACCCGCGATGTCGAAAATGTATTCGCCCTTTACTGGGGCGGCAAAGGCGGGTGTCGCCCCGAAAACGAGGGCGCACACAGCCAAAACGGAAATCTTTGTTGTTTTTCCCATATCCGCTTACGTATGTGAATAAACTTAACGACAACCAAACAATGTCAACATTTTTTTGAATGCCCACGCATTGTTTAACCGTGTTTCGACGCTCCTCTACTATTCGGTTTCGGAAAAGAACAAAATAAGTTCGAATTAACAAAGCCATTGAGCGGCGAAATGCCGCTCAATGCGAACTTATAAACAAAAGGCGCGACTATAGTCTGTCTCTTATACACATCTCCGAGCCCACGAGACAAGAGGCAA
>URJY01000008.1 GCA_900548275.1 uncultured Opitutales bacterium
TAATGGAGCCGGATATCCGATAGGATGTCCGGCTCCTCTTGTTTTCGGATATCCGTGCGCTGTGGATTGGTCATGAAGTTGAAAATTTTCAAGGAGAACATCGCTTCCGACATAAAACTACCAGTAATACATAAGGACAAAGAGCCACCCAGAGTTGAGAGCGTTGATAACATCATAAAAATATTCAAGGCGCTTCATAAATTTGCGGTTCCTGCCTTTGCATTGCTAACATTTGCAGGAATTCGCCCCGAGGAGATTTCATCTAAAGAAAGAGAAAAGACCATCATTACGTGGGACAATATAAATATAGAGGATAAAACTCTAACTGTCCCTAGTGCTGTTGCCAAGACTCGCAAAGTTCGCCGAAGCGAAGATATTCCTGACAACTTATGGGAGTGGCTAAAGATAATTCCGCCGGAAGAACGGAAGAGGAGCAGTATAATTTTCTTGTGCTTCCACTGTTATTGTTTTACAAGGATAAACGGAGAAGATAAATATGGATAGACGAAAATTTGTGGCGGCGATTGTTTCCGGCGGAGTTGTATCATCATTGGCAAAAGAAAAATCTATTTTCGGCAATATCGATTCAGACTATGATGTCGTTGTTGTTGGTGGCGGTGTATCGGGAATAATAGCCGCACTGCAATCCGGTAGGTCGGGGTTGAATACTCTTATTGTCGAAAGTTCGTCTCAACTCGGAGGAACCATGACGACGGCGGGCATAAATTCTCCTGGGCTTTTTCATGCGTGGGGAAATCAGGTAATCGCCGGAATAGGTTGGGAATTGGTTTCAAAAACCGTACAAGCGCACGGCGACAAATTTCCGGATTTTAGCAAATTTGACAATCCCGCATTTTGGAAACTTCAAGTGACGTTGAATGAATATTTATATTCGTGTTTGGCAGAGGAGGAAATCCTAAAAACCGGTATACATATATTGTATTATATGTCTCCCGAATCCGTGGAGGAGTGCGGCGGCGGATACAAATTGTCAATCGTCGGAAAATCATCGAGAAAAAGCGTCTTTGCAAAAAGAGTCATAGACTGTAAGGGAAATGCGGCGGTAGTGGATATGGCGGGTTTTAGAAGGTTGCGGGGAAACGTAATTCAACCAGGAACATTGGATTTCGAGTTCGAAAATTTTGATGCGTCGAAAATCACCCGTGAGGAATTTTTCATTGCCAAAAAAAATGCGATTAAAAACGGCGAACTGCTACGTTCCGATATTTACGGCGACCTATACAGATTGGTAAGTTTTAAGGGCAGAAATTGCGAACATCTCGCGGATGCCGACTCGTCGAATGCGCAAATTCAAAGTTCGTCGAACATAAGGGGCAGGGAAAGTTTTTTGCGGATTTTCAGATTTCTGAAAAAATTGAAGGGTTTTGAAAATGTGAGAATAAAAAATGTCAAAACCGAAGTCGGAGTGCGGGAGTCGTTCAGGATTGACGCACTGCACAACATAACAGTAGATGAATATGTATCCGCGAAACGTTATCCAGACGGCGTTTGCTATTCGTTTTATCACATTGATTTGCACGACGACAAAGGCGCAAGGGCAAGACGTTTGAAAAAAGGAGTAGTGCCTTGTGTCCCACTGTCGGCATTGATTCCAAAATCTTCAAAATTTATGATTGCGGCGGGAAGACACGTCGGAAGCGATAGATTGGCAAATTCAGCGTTGAGGATACAGGCCAGCTGCATGGCAATGGGACAGGTTGCCGGTGCGGCTTGTGCGGTGTCAATTAGAAATTCTTGTCCCATCTCCGAAGTGGATATCAATCAGGTTAGAACCATCCTCTCTGAAAACGGAGCTATACTGCCTCCACTTGGAAAATGACATATTTTGTGAGGTGGTATTAAATATAATCAAATTTTAAAGCCATGCTAAAAATCGTCAATCGATATCGGAGTTTTTAAGAATGGAGCGATTCGGGAAAAGGGGTGATTTACACTAAAACTTTATCTTTAAACAACAATAAACCAGATTTTATTCTCATATAAAGTGGTCCAACTTATTTGGTTCTGGCACAACTGATTTTATAATTGTCATTAAAAGTTCTAGAATGGGTTCCGCATAAGAGCGATAATTTGGATATGTTAATCTTAAATCCCTACTGTATCGCGCCAGAAGGTTTGACGTAAGCGTGCCACACGTTTGACCATTTTGGCGATTTTTCGCCTTACCCAAAACCCCCGTTGCGGATGGTTTGCACGGGGGCTGCATTGTCTTTGCGGAGTGGTTGCAAGGTCGGGGTTGCGGAGTATGTCCGAACAAGGGGTGTTTCGGAAAGCTCCTTACCCACTTCGCGGACTGTACGTCCGCTTCGTTCAACTTTAATAGTCTGTTCTTGAAGCCACTGCTAAGCAGTCGGCTTCAATTCATTATTGACTTTGATAGGGTTTTTTTTGAAGATAGATATTATGAATTTACGTTTTGTAATATTGTTTATTTCAATGCTTTTCTGTCTTTTTGCGAATGCGCAGAAATTAAATT
This sequence comes from uncultured Opitutales bacterium, assembly GCA_900548275.1. Lineage (GTDB taxonomy): Bacteria > Verrucomicrobiota > Verrucomicrobiia > Opitutales > Intestinicryptomonadaceae > Merdousia. The sequence continues at coordinate 2,498 of URJY01000008.1, forward strand.
TGCACCACGCTGATTCCGCTTATGGCGGTGCTATTGAGTATGAAAAAATCACGGGCACAAAAGGCACGCTCTCGCTCGAAATCGTCGGAGACAAGCTTTATGCGTTGGAGAACGGAGGGCTTTCTATATACGACATTTCAACACCCGTCGCGCCGAAGTTTTTAGGTTCTGTTTCGGGAATGGGGCATGTTCGCCAGCTGAAAGTTCGTGGAAAAACCGCATTTCTTACGGCTCGCCAATCGGGATTTTGGTCTGTCGATGTTTCAGACCCGAAAAATCCGAAAATAATTTCGCACTTTGACGCCATAGAATATGCCACGGGGCTTGACGTTTCGGAAAATTTTGCGTTCATCGGCAACCGCGTATTCGGCGTTCAGTGTGTTGACATTTCGAATCCCGCGAAAATGCGCCATGTTTCGCAAATTTTGACGCACGAGTCGCAGTCGGTATATTTCAAAGACGGAATAGTTTACAGCGGCGACTGGGGCGCGGGCGAAATTACGACAATCGATTTCGGCGACCCGTTTTCCCCGAAAAAAATTTCCGTCGTAAATCTTGAAGGAATGGGCGACGGCATCGATGTTGACGGCGGCTTTCTCTACGCATCGACGGGACAGCACCGCAAGACAGGGCCTGCGGAGTTGAGGCACGGGTCGGGCCACGGGCTTGAAATTTTCGATATTTCCGACATACGCCGACCGCGCAAAATTTCGCGCGTCGAATTTCCAAAAATTTATTTCGGCCCCTGCGATTATTGGACGCCGCGCGTTTCGGGGAACTACTGCTTTGCTTCCGACACCATAAACGGGGTATTTGTTCTTGATGTTTCGGATAAGAAAAATCCTAAAATTCTTGGAAACTTGATATTGCCGAAAGTCGCGCCCGATAATCCGAATCTCAAATTTACCATGCTCGATTCCTCCCTGCCGCAGGGCGACCCCGTGTCGTCGATAGCCGTTGGCGACGGCGTTCTCTACATTGCGGGAACTTTTACGGGCATATATATTGCGGAGCTTCCGCAAATTGCAAAACCGCGCAAGAAAACTGAGTCCGCTGCTCCCAAGCTTGACGGCGCGTTCAAGGCGAATTCGATTGACGGTTTCGACTTCATCGCGACCGACTCCTCCAAGCCCGTTCGCGCGGTTGCGGTTCGCGGCAATTTGGCGTATGTGGCGCAGACCGACAGGGGCGTTGGAATTTTCGACCTGTCCGCGGCGGGGTATCCGCAGGTCGGGAGCGTTGAATGCAAGACGGCGTACGACGTGAAAATTTCGGACGGCAGGCTTGTTGTTGCCGAAGCCTTCGGCGGTGTCGGAATTTACGACATTTCGGACGCGCCAAAAAGCGGTTCGAAAGTTTCCGACTACAGGCCGCGTGAAATCGGCAGGATAAGCTGCGAGATGTTGGCCCGCCCGCAAACCCTCCACGTTTGGGCGTTCGACAAATGCAACGTAATGGGCGTCGGCGCGGGGGCGGCTTCGGTCTGGTTCTTCGACATTTCGAATCCCGCGCAGCCGAAAAAAGTTTTGCGAAGCGCGGGCAGGGAGATTGTCTACAACGACTACGGTTCGCGCCGTCTCGCGGCGGGAAAGTATTTCGGCTTGAATTTCCACTGCGGCGGAAGAATGATTTTCGACATGTCGGCAAAGCCCGTCAAATGCGTGTTTTCCGACTCCTATCCTCTCTGCTCGCAGAACGGTTCGGTTGCCGCTATCGGCGACAAACTTTTGACGATGAACCGCGGCGGCTATTCGATAGACGACCCCGTGCAGCCTATGAAAAATTCGGAGCTGACGCCGCTTAAATTCCCCGACGGCGGGCCGCTCCCGTTTGTCCCCAAAGGCGACTCCGCGCAAATTCGCGCGGAATTTCCGCAGGGCTCGGACGAGGGCTTTGCGTGCTTCGACGAAAAAACGAAGAGGCTGGTTGTCGCCAACCGCGCTTCGGGTAAAGTTTCGGTTTACGATTTTTCCGATGTCGAAAATCCGAAGCGCATGCGCTCGTTTACCGTCAACGCCAATCCGTCGGTAGCCGATTTTACGTCGGACGGGCGGATTGTTTTGCCGTGCGGATATGCGGGCGCGCTTGTGGAGCGCAAAATGTAAATCCGCAATTTGAATTGCGCCGCAACTCCGCGCGACTGCGCAAGCGCTCCCCCGCCTCGACTATTGAAAAATTAATTTACATTACTGCTTGATTGGCGGTATTTGAAAATAAAGGTCGGCGTAAAAACAAAAAGGCCCTTTCGTGGAAAGGGCTTTTGTTTTTTGCAAGTCGGGGCGACGGAATTATTCTTCGCCGAAGACGCGCTTTACGGCTTCGACCATTTTATTGCCTTCGAAAATGCAGTTTTCGAGAGTTGCGATATCGGCTATGATTTCGGGAGATGCTGCGCAGGGGCTTTTGGCAAAGCGGTTGTTTACGATTTTTATTTCCGACGAATTCGCCGCGTAGAAGCCGCCGCGGTAGGGGAGTTCCGTCTTTCTCGGTGTCGTGTTGACGATTGTGTTGTCCGCGAAAATTACGTTTCGCGCGGAAGTAATGTAGGCTACGAGTCCGAAGGTATTCTTGAATGTGTTGTTTTCGAAGAGGATGTTCTTTAGTATGGGATAATCGGTGGTTTCGTCCGAGTTCGGCACTTTCAGGTATACGCCAGTGTAGATATCGCGCACGAGTTTTTTCGTATCTTTACCCTTGGGGTTGCATGTGTCGAAAATGCAGTTGCGGATTACTACGTTGTCGACTCCCGCGCCTTCGCTCCACGCGTTGTGTGTATAGCCCGTGCAGATTTTTACCGAGCCTTGTTCTACGTGTTCCAGCCGGCAGTTTTCAACCGTTACGTCGTTTGCCTGTATGATGAAACCGCGGGCTTTTACGTTTTTGAAAACGCAATTGCGGATTATGATATTGCGCGAGTCGTACTTTTTGTCGAATACCACGAAGCCTTCGCCTTTGGGGCGGGGAATGGGGGCTTCGAAGTACATCCTGCGTTCTGTGGGACTTTTGGTTTCGGTGCGGGTGATTTTCGCCGTGAATCCGCTCGGTCGGTAGTCGGATTCGCGCAGTTCTATTTCGTCGCCTATCTCGTATTCCGACCACCATCTTTTGCAGTTTTTTACAAGCAGTGTACGGCTGTCTTCTCGGTATCCGAAACATGTCTTGTTTTGTATGTTTACGCAGTCGTCGCCGCCGTATTCGAAAAGGCAGTTTTCGATTTTTACAAATCCGCGCGAGTGTGCAATGTGGACATGGTCTGCCGTACACGTCGATGCGCGCCGCCAGTGTTCGCCGTCGGGGATTTTGAAGTTGAAGTTTTGCAGGCTGAAATATTGCTGCGTACCGAAAACTATTATTCCCATCCCCGCGCAGGAATAGATGTTGATATCTCGCATAGCGATATGGCGGTTTGAGCGCATGAAGAAACACGGCATATCGTAGTAGTAGTGGTTGATTCGGTAGAATTCTCCTACGTTCAGACGGCTTTTGGCTGGCAGGGTAATTCTGATTGTGTTGCCGTCTATCCATTGCTTTTTGTATTTCGGTTTGCCGAACATTTCCCAGCCGAAGTTTTGACCGCCTTCGACGCCCGCCGAACGTGTCGAGGGGTCGATGCGGGCGACGTTTCGCAACAGGCATTGGCGGTTCGGATATGTCCTGCCTTCGTAGTCTACGAATTTGAAGTCGACGTTTTGCAAAAATGCGGACTGTTCTATTTTGACGATTTTTGCGACCGCGCCGAGAGGGTCGGCATCCCAATCCCAGTCGACGTTGAAGTTTTTAAACTCGACTCTTTCGCAGTTGCGTATGTCGAAAAGGCTTCCCGATTTTTTGCGGAATACGAGGGTTGAACCGCCGCCGCAGAATGTGAAGTTTTCGAGCTTTTCGAACTTTATCGTATCGTTTTCGGTGATTCTGTAGATGCCTTTTTTCAATACGAGTTTCGATGCGCCGAGCTTTTTGCAGCTGTCTATTGCCGCCTGCAGTTTTTGCGAAAAATTTTCGCAGTTTCCCGTTATTCCGAAGTCTTCGCCGCGTACGATTGTCTGCCCGCCCGCAGGCGGAAGGACTTCGAATTCCCTCGCGCCCGCGGGAATGTTTTGCAGCGGTTCGCTATAAGGCACGGCATCTGCCGCAATCGGTATGTGCGCGGGTTCGCTTGCCGCCGTGCAAATCAGCGGTATAAACGACAGAAAGAGTATCGCGAAAGGTTTTCTCATATTCGGCGTGTGTTGTCTCTCGAATCTATGCGAAGCGGTTTGGGGGTGTCAAGGCAATGAGTTTTTCGCGCCCTGTGTCTGCCGCTTTCCCGCGTTTTTTCTTTTGGGGTTTTAAAAATAAATTTAAATTGTGCTTGAAAAAATATATATTTATTTTGATAATTTATAAATGCGTGTAGAAGTTCGGTTTGAAATTGACGATGCGACTTTGGCGGCTCTGCGGATGTTCGCCGAGTATCTCGATATGTCCGTGGAGGAATATATTGAAGACTATCTTGAGTGGGAGTTTTCGCCCGCCGAGTGTGATTCGGGAAAAGACAGGGCGCGCAAAGACGTTCGAAAGCCCCGCGCGAAAAAGAAAAAAGGCTGACGGCTACCCGTTTCGCGTTCGGCTTTGCGTTCGGCGCGGGCGTGCTGTCGCGGCGAAATTCGGCTGCAAAACACTGCGAAAACGGCGCAAAAAAAGACTTGCGAGGGGTTCGCAAGCCTTGAATTTTTTTCTGGTGGTAGGGACTGGATTCGAACCAGTGAACAGCAACGCTGAACGGATTTACAGTCCGCGCCCTTTAGCCCCTTGGATACCCTACCGTCCAAGAAATTAAAACACGCACTTTACGGATACTTCGGTTGGGGGCAAGCTTTTTTTTCAATTTTTTTGCAAACAGCGTTTCTCTTTTTTCTTGTTTTACGCCAAGTGCGGTTTATCTATTGCGTTATGAAACGTATTTTTTATTTGCTTGCCGCGCTTGTCTCTTCGACGGCGGCTCTTTCGGCGGCAACCGACGACATCTATTCGCAGTGCATTTCGGCGAAATTCGGCTCTCCCGCCGATGCGCAAAAGTCGGTGGTGGAAATTCTTCCGTATCCCGACGGCAAAAAAATCGCGTTCTCCACGCGTTGGGACGACACAAACCCGCGCCATTTGGCGACCGCGCAAATGCTGTCGAAGCGCGGAATGTTCGCGACCTGCTACTTGGTTGGATACGGCTTCCGAAAACCGGAGACGATTGAGATGGTGCGCGGAGTCTTGGAGCTCGGCGGGGCGATAGGCTCGCACACGCTGACGCATCCGCGTCTCGAGAACCTAATTCCGAACGAATTTTTCGCCGAAATCGCGCTCGAGCGCGCGCGGTTGGAGTCGACGCTCGACACGAACGTCGTCGGTTTTGTGCTGCCCTATATGAGCTACAATTCGCGGTTCGACGACAGCGTGAAGAATTTGATAGGGCGGTCGATTGTGAACGCGGGCTACCGCGTTTCGCCCGAAACGAATCCCGACAACAACAAAAAATACGGGCTTTCGGAGCGGGACGGCATTTATTCGTCGCACACGTTCGGCGTCGACGACCGCAACCCGCAGCGCGGCAGGCTGATTGACGGCGTGAAAAAGGCGCGGGCTGCCATCGAAAAGGGTTATCCGCCGCACTTTACGCTCGGCATCCACTCTTGGCAGAGCGACGAGGGCTTGGCTCGCTTGGGAACGTATCTCGACGAAGTGAAGTCGGACGATTTCTGGTACTGCAACGAGAACGATTTTGTCGCCTACCGCACGCAGTTTTTGAAGGGGAAAATCCGCAAGACCGTCGCGCAGGGCGACACTGCGCTATACGAGCTTTACAGGGTCGCGGCAATGCACATAGGCTCGGACATTCCGCTTGCGCTCCGCTTTTCGGTTCAGCCGAAGTCGGTGCGTTTGGGCGATGTCGAAATAAAGCCCGTCAACGGAATCTACAACATTCCGCAGTACGACTCGCGCAAAACGCCCAAGAAAATAGACATGCTTTCGTTCGCTTCGAAGCGCGGCAGTATGCGCTCTTCGTCGAAGTTTGCGGGGCTCGATTTCGGCTTCGATTTCGACCGCGCGGGCGGCAGGCTTGCGGTGAAGTTCGGCGGCAATTCGCGCGGAAAGGTTAGCAATTTCAGGGCGCGCTGGGTTGTTCCGCCGTGCTATAAAACGCCCCTCGACGGCGTTGCGTACAAGGGCGAATCGGAGGTTTCGGCGAAGCTCGTTCCCGTTTCGGATTCGGAGCTGGCGGCGTTCGCGGGCGGCGATATGCACGTTTTGGCGCAGTGCGATTTTCTGTTCGACGGCGTGCCCGCGCGCGTGTGGCTTGCCGCTTCCGATTCGCGACCCGTCGCCGACGCCGACTGCCCGCGCGACAGGGTACTTCAGTCGGGCGATTTCGACGCGTCGAAAAACGACCCCGCCGCGTTTGCCGAGCTTTCGAAGCCCGACGCGCCGCTGAAACCGTTTGCGGGGTGCGTCTGGAAAATTTCGCCGAACAAGAAAATGCGCGAGTTTGTCGTGGATTTCAACGGCTATGCGCTTATGCACAAGTACGACAAGGCGAAGATGTCGTACCTTGTCTGCGCCGATTTCGCCGCGCCGCGCGACGGCAAGTTCAGGCTTTTCGCGCCGTCGAGCGCGGTTGCCGAGATATACGTAAACGGCGCGAAGACAGGCAAGCTCAAGGGCGGTTTTGTCGACGTCGACTTGAAAAAGGGCGACAACAGGGTTTTGCTCGTGTTCGACAACAAGGCGTTGCGTGTAAATTCGTTCACGTTTGCGGTTTGCGACGGCAAAAAAATGCTGCTGTGCAAAACGCCGAAAACCGCAAAGTAAATAGGCAACTTACGAATTTCGAAAGCCGCGTTTCGACCTTCCGAAATGCGGCTTTTTTGTGTCCCCGAAAAATGCGTTTTCGGGCGATTTCGGCGTTTTTGTGGGATGTCAAATGTTGCGCAATATGTTTTATGTCAGTATGTTGCGGTTTTCGATTTTGGGGGATAACAGTATTTGAAATACTATGGTCAAGAAAATTTTTCGAACGCCGCTTTAATATCTTATTGTATCGATGTTTATAAACTTGTTCCGAAACGGCATTTTTCGGATTTTGCAAAAAAAGCGGATACGGCGTTTTTATAACTAATTCATAATTATTAAGCAACGAATTTAAAAAGACCATAGTATTTCAAATACTATATTCGCGCATTCTTTTAATTATTGGCATAATCATATGAAAAAGTCATTATTGACATTATCGACCCTCGCGCTCTTTGCGGGCGCGGCTATGGCAGACGGGTCGTTTACGAAAATATGGAGCGTCGACAATCAGGATTCCTATACTGTTGCGGCGGGCGACTATATTCGCGCCGAAGGGTATTACTATAATACTACGGGCGAACAGCACAGGGGGCCTGTTTACAATGTCGGGACAATGACAATCGACGGCATTTTCGAGTCGTATGTAGACGCGTCGGCTCAGTCTATGCTCGGCGCGCAGAAGGTTCACGGAAACGGCGAACTCCGCATAAATTCGGCGTTGTTCCTCTCGCCCGATACCGATTTTTCGGGCTTTACGGGCAATGTCGACGTTCAACGCGGTGTTCTCTGGTTTGTCGATTCGAAGAACTCGCCCGTCAACGTTTCGGAATTTACTCTTTCCGATAAATCGATGCTCAAGCTCACGAACGGCGACTTTGTAATCAACGGCGCAATCAAGGGTTCGGGCAACATTCACGTAACGCTTTATTCCGACGACGAAATCGAAAGCGGCGTTTACGTAATCAAGGACGCGACCCCCGCGAACCTCACAATCAAGGGCGACATCTCGCAGTTTAACGGCACGTTCGACGCGCACCAGAAGTCGAAAATCAGGCTCGAAACAACTCTCAACGACAGCGTTTCGCTTTATTCAACGGTCGGCGGCACGCTCGAACTCGTCGGTGCGGTGGGCGATGCAAGAAAGACCATTACCGTAGATTCGCATTCCGATTCCTCGACGCTCGGCAATGTGTTTATGTACGGCAACAAGGCGATTATCGCCAACAATTCGCGCGAAGGCGGCAAGGTCGACGCCAACTGCGGCTACATCTATTTCGGCGGCAACCACGAATACACGCAGGAAGATGTCGTTTCCCACTCTTTCGACAAAACGACTGTTCTCGGCGACTCCGCGGGCAATGTCATAATGGGCGGCAGAGGCGACGGCGCGTTGACGGCAAAAGGTATCAGAGCAAAAGTTTCCGACGATGTCAAGATGGGCACGCTCGTAATCGGCGGCGCGGACGGCGCGACGGTCGAGGGCAACACCCGCCTTGTTATGGATTCGGGCGAAATCGACGCAATCTACGGCGGTTTGAACGGCGTCCACAACGGTTCGACAAGCATCGAAGTCAACGGCGGCACGGTCGGCAGAATTTACGGCGCGGACGGCGTCGGCGGCACGGTCAACGGCAATACGCAGATAAGCGTCAAAAACGCAACTGTCGGCGAAATTTACGGCTCGAACTACGGGTACGACGCAGCGGACGAAACAAAATTCGGCGGCATCAACGGCAATGTTTCAATCACCGTTGACGGCAATTCGAAAGTCGGGCAAATCCGCGGCGGCATAAACACAAACAGGCAGGAAAGCGAAGAAATCGCCAAGGAAAAAATGGTCTTGGGCGGCAGCGTTACCGTCGAGGTAAAGGGCAATTCGTTTGTCGGCAACGGCGATGTTGCAATTCTCGGCGGCGGCGGTTCGTACGGCTCCGTAAAAGAGCATGTAAGTGTTAGAATTTCAGAAAACGCCACGGTCAACGGCGACGTGTTTGCGGGCGCAAACAGTGTCGACAACGACACGCGCGGCAATCTTCCCTATGTCGGCACAAACACTTGGCTTTCGGTTAACGACAACGCCACGGTCAACGGCAATCTCTTCGGCGGAAGCCGCAGATACGGCGTAGTTAAGAATAATGCCTACACCTATATCAACGGCGGCACGGTTAACGGCAACGTTTACGGCGGCGGTCAGCAGGGCAGCACGGTTGAAGGTATGGCTGTGGCGCGTGTAGCTGGCGGCGTAGTCAAGGGCGATATTTACGGCGGCGGCAGAAACGGCGGCGTTGTAAACAAGCAAACGTATGTCCAAACCTACGAAGGCGCGACGATTGAAGGCAATGTCTACGGCGGCGGCGAAAACGCCACGGTCAACGGCTTTACGCAGATTGAAATCTACGGAAATTCGGACGTCAAGGGCGACATTTACGGCGGCGGCAAGGGCGCGGATTCGAAGGTGCTCGGCGGCTCGTCTATTCGCTTTGTCTCGAACAGCAACTTCACGGGCACTGTCGACGGTGCGGGGCAGGACGGCGGCACGGTCGCGGGTTCGCGCAGGCTCACTTTCGGCGGCTGGGAGTCGGGCGAGAAATGGGACGGCGACTTCAACGGAAAAATCAAAAACATCAACAGCATAGTCCTTACGAACGGTTCGAATGTTTCGAATGTCAGATTCGATATGACCGAACCGATGGACTTCGGCGGCGAGGGTACGCTTGAAGTCATCACGAATCTTGTCGGCAAAAACATCGATTCGACGTGTCTTGTCAATGTTCTCGGCAGTTCGCCGCTCGATATCACGTTCAAGGATTCGACGTTCTCGGGCAACACAATCAACAACACTTCGTTCGGCGTATTACTGCACTGGGGCGCGGGCAAGATGGCTTTCGACGGCACGACCATCGAAAACAACACAATCACCCGCAACGACGGCAAGAAGATTCAGGGCGTTCTCTATTACAACGGCAGCGGCAGCGGCGAAGTAGTAAATACGGTGCTCAAGAACAATACGGTTTCGGGTACTCAGGTACAGTCGTCGGGCGTGTTCGTCTATCAGCAGGATTTGAACATCAGCGGTTCGCAGTTCATCGGCAACAAGTCGGTCGGCTCGAACGGCGCGAAGCTCACGAACGGCGCGATTTATATGGACAATCAAACCGATGTCGCTAAAACCCTCACCATTTCCGATACGCTCTTCGACGGCAATGTCGCCGAAAATACGGGCAATGCCGAAATGGGCAAGGGCGGCGCAATCGCGGTCGTAAAGCGTTTCAAAAACGGCGAGACGCTCGGCGCGGGTGCGGAGGTTGTCCTCAATGACGCAACGTTCACGAACAATTCCGCGGGCAAGGGCGGCGCGATTTATGTCGGCGGCGAAACCCTGACAATCAACGCCACGAAGTCGGCGACGTTCTCTGGCAACACTGCGGCAAACGGCGGTTTCCTCTATATGGACAACGGCGAGGCGGGCAGCACGGCTTCCGCAAAGGCTTCGTTCAATGTCGCAAACGGCGCAACTCTTACAATCGGTACGGAGGGCGGCGCAAGCGACTCAATCGAAGGTGTCGATTCGGCTGCGATTTCAAAGCTCGGTACGGGTTCGCTCAATGTCAACGGCTCGATGGCTGGCTTCAAAGGTTCGCTCATCGTTTCCGAGGGCGCGATGAACGTCAACAACGGTCTCGGCGCGAAATCGGTAAGTATTGCCGAAAATGCGGTTCTGGGCGTAAATCTCGGCAACGGTGCGCTCGAAACTTCGACTGTCGTCAACAACGGCACGCTCAAGCTCAAGCGCGGCACGCTCTCTTCCGACTTGGTTCTTTCCGACTATTCGGGCGCGGGCAAAATCGAAGCGTTCGGTGGCGCGATGTCGTGCACGACGTTTGTTCTCGGTCAGAAGGAAGACTTTACTTCCTCGTCGATAAGGGTCGGCAGCGACTTGGCGAACGACGTTCAGTCCGTATCCTATGCCGACGGCGAAAAGACGCTCGGGCTCGACTTCAATGTTGCGAATATGGGCGACAAAAAGTTGACAATCTCCTCCATTGAAGCGGTTGCCGATGCGGGCAACATCTCGGGCGATTTCCTCGGCGGGTTCTCCGTAAGTGCCGACAATGGCGACGGTGCGGACTTCAGCGTTGTGTTCAGTGCGTATGTCGGCAATGTCGAAGACATCACCAAGCTCAGAGCGTGGCACAAGGCTGACGGTAGCGACATTTGGACGCTGCTCGAAACGGAAATCGACTATGCCGACGGCATTGCAAGCATAATCGTTGAGGGCTTCAGCTCGTATGCGTTCTCGCAAGTCCCCGAACCCTCTACTTATGCCGCTATTTTGGGGGCGATTGCGATTGCTTTTGCATTGAAGCGTCGTTGCTCCAAAAAATGAGACTGCGAATGTAGGTCTACTACAATTCGCACCCTCATTTTCCTCCGCGCCTACCTTCAATGGCAAAATCAATGCACACTCGCCCCCAAAAGGGACGAGTCCGAGAGGTGGTTCGAACCTTTCGGGTTTGAGAGCGGCGATTGCGATTGCTTTTGCATTGAAGCGCAAGGCTGCAGCCTTGACGGCAAGGAGGGGAAAATAAGTAGCGATTGGGCGTTTGAAAAAACGCCCAATGCGGGTGAAGCAGGAAAGGCGCGGTTATAGCCGCGCCGCATAATCGCAGATACAAAAAACCCCCAATAGGCGGTTTTTTCTTCCAGAAAAACTCCCGCCTTCCCCCCACTATTCGAACTCTCAAAAGTATCGTGAACTTACGTGTGGGTGGTTTTCAAATCAAGCGATTGGGCGTTTGAAAAAACGCCCAATGCGGAAGAGATAGGAAAGGCGCGGCTATAGCCGCGCCGCATAATCACAGACATAAAAAACGCGCCGCATAAACACAAATATAAAAAAAGAAAAATGGATGAGGCTCCTAAAGAGTTTGAATTTTTCGAGATGTTTTTTTCTCCAGAGCTATTGATACCGATAGTTCTTGTATTTGTCGTGGTCTTGTTGGGGCGGGGATTCTTTCGAATCAACAACGGCGACGACGAAATGGAAAAGTTCATTGCTCTCGGGGGCGACAAGCTCGATTTCGAGGCGTTCGAGAGGTTCGCAAAGCAGCGCAGATTCTACGGAAATCTTCTGCTTTGCGCGGCGTTGGCCGTGGTGGTCGGGCTTTACATTTATTTTCTGATGGAGATTGTTTAGACGGAAAACTTTCCGCTTCGCACGGCAATTTTTTCAACTCCCAACAAGTCTCCCGACGCGCGTCGGGGGGCTTTCTTTTTTTTGGGGGGGCGTGCCGAGGGCTACTGTTCTTCGTGCTTGAAGACGATTGCCGACATCGGCGGGAGCGTCGCGAAGACCGCGAACGGTCGGTTGTTGACATTCGCCTTTTCGGCGAGCAGATAGCCGTTGTTGCCGCGCCCGCCGCCGCCGTAGCAATTGGCGTCGGTGTTGAGAACCTCGTTCCATCTGCCGCCGAGGGGAAGACCGATTGCGTACGGGTCTCGCTCAATCGGCGTGAAGTTGCACGCCACGGCGTAGACGCTCTTGCCGTCCGCGCCGAAGCGCAGGAACGTGAAGACGCTGTTGTCGCCGTCGTCGGCATTTATCCATTCGAAAGTCTGCGGGTTGAAATCGTTTTCGGCAAGAGTGGCGTCGGTTTTGTAGAGGGTTGCGATGTCGCGCACAACATCCTTTACGCCCTCGTGTTCGGCGTATTGAAGCAGCGACCACTCGAGCGATTCGTCGTACCGCCATTCGTGCCCCTGCGCGATTTCGTCGCCCATAAAAAGCGTTTTCTTCCCCGGCCACATCCACATATACACGTAGAGGGCGCGGAGATTCGCGATTTTGTCGCCCCAGTACGCGCCGCCCATTTTGCCGACCATCGGGCTTTTGCCGTGCACAACTTCGTCGTGCGAGTAGACGAGCATAAACTTCTCGGTGAACTGGTACATCGAGGGGAATGTCATCTTGTTGTGGTGGTATTTGCGGTTGACGGGGTCTTCCTTGAAATAGTCGAGGGTGTCGTGCATCCAGCCGAGATTCCACTTGAAGTCGAAGCCCAGCCCGCCGTCCGCCACGGGTGCGGTAACGCCTCGGAATGTCGTGCTCTCCTCGGCTATCATTATCGAGCCTTTGAACTCCTCGTGAATCGCCGTGTTTGTGCGCTTGATAAATTCGATTGCCTCGAGATTTTCGCTGCCGCCGTAGCGGTTGGGCAGCCAGTCGCGCCGCGAAAAGTTCAGGTAGAGCATGGAGGCGACCGCGTCGACGCGCAACCCGTCGATGTGGAAGCGGTCGAACCACGCGAGCGCGCTGCCCGTCAGAAAATTCGACACTTCGTTGCGTCCGTAGTTGAAGCAGAGCGTGCCCCAGTCGGGATTCGAGCCGAGCCGCGGGTCTTGGTGTTCGTACAGGCACGAGCCGTCGTAGCCCGCCAAGGCGAACGAGTCGCGCGGGAAGTGCGCGGGAACCCAGTCCATAATCACGCCGATACCGCTTTTGTGGAGGGTGTCGACCATTTTCATAAAGTCGCGCGGCGAGCCGTAGCGGTACGTGGGCGCGTAGTAGCCCGTTACCTGATAGCCCCACGAGCCCTCGAACGGGTATTCCGAAAGCGGCAGAAATTCGACGTGCGTAAAGCCCATTTCGGTGCAGTAGTCGGCAAGCTGCGCGCCGATTTCGGCATAGGTGAGGGGGCGGAAGCCGTCTTCGGGCACGCGCTTCCACGAGCCGAGGTGCACTTCGTATACGGAAACGGGGCGTTTGCTCCAGTCGGTCTGCGCGCGTTCGGCGAGCCACTGCGAGTCGCTCCACTCGAAGCCCGAGATGTCGCAGACAATCGAGCTGTTGTAGGGCGGGGCTTCGAAGTGCAGGGCGTAGGGGTCGATTTTCAGGAACGGCGTTTCGTTGCGGGCGGCGACGATTTCGAATTTGTATTTTGCGCCGTCGCCGACTGCGGGCACGAAGATTTCCCAGATGCCCGACTGCCCGAGCTCGCGCATTTGGTGGTAGCGTCCGTCCCAGTCGTTGAAGTCGCCGACCACGCTTACGCGGCGCGCCGTGGGTGCCCAGACGGCGAACGACGTTCCCGCAACGCCGTCGATTGTGCGGATGTGCGAGCCGAGTTTTCGGTAGATTTTTTTGTCGTCGCCCTTGCCGATAAGGTAGAGGTCGTCGGGCGAGAGGGTGGGCTGAAAGGCGTAGGGGTCGGCGATTGTGCGGGTGTCGCCGTTGTAGCTGCGGACTTTGAATGCGTACGGAAAGAGTTTGCGCGCGCCCTTGATGAATAGTTCGAAAAGTCCCGACTCGTGCAGTTGTTTCATCGGCGGGAACACGCGCTTTGCGTCGCGCAGGTCGGTCAGTCTGCACGTTTTTGCGTCGCGCAGGTAGGCGCGGACGACGATTCCGCCTTTGCATTTGTGCATTCCCAGCAGGTCGTGCGGCTGCCCGCAGCGGGCGGATGTAAGGATTTCGATTTCGTCTTTCGAGATAATCATAGTTCGTCTTTTCTTAGCGACTTCGGTTTGCCCAAAATTTCGGATGCGACAAATGCGCGGCGCAACGCCCCCACGCCATTTAATCCGTATTCTTCCGCCGCCGTTTTCGCCGTGTCGGCGGGCGCGGCTTCTGCTGATTCGAACGGCTCTTCGGGCGCGGAATGTTCGGCGGGCACATCGTCTTCATCGGCGAAATTTTCGATTTCGAAAAGGTCGGCGTTGATGTACGAGTTGCCGCCGTGGAAGCCGTGCGAATCCGCCGTCATTTGCTCAACGAGCCTGCGGGCGGCGGTTATGTCTGGCTCGTATCCCGTCTCTTCGGGCGAGTCGGGCGCGTACCGATTGCACGGGGCTGCGGGCGAGTGGTTTGGCTCGGCGTTGTTGCGGGAGTCGTTGACAAGCTCCCTGCGCTTTTGCGCGTCGGAAAAATCGTCATCGTCGAACTGGTTCGGCATAGGCGCGGTCGCGCGGCGCGGCGTCGGTCGCGGGAAGCCGTGTTGCGGCGTTTGCGGACGGCGTTGCCGCGGCTGCGGTTGCGGCTCTTCGTCAGACTTTCCGCCCATCGCGAGTTTCGACAGGAACACAATCGCCGCGTAGAGCAGGAGGGCGAAGAAGCCGATGTTGTCGAAGATGAAATCCATTATTTTATTCCGCTACTTCTTGGGCTTGTCGCCCGAAATGCTTTCGCGCATGGAGGTGTCGGCTTGGATGTTCTGGAGCTTGTAGTAGTCCATAAAGCCCATTTTGCCCGAGCGCAGCGATTCGGCGAGCGCGAGCGGCACCTGCGCTTCGGCTTCGACGACCTTTGCCTTCATATCCTCGACTTTCGCCTTCATTTCCTGCTCGAGCGCGACTGCGGCGGCGCGTCGTATTTCCGCCTGAGCCTGCGCCATATTCTTGTTGGCGATTGCCTGCGCTTCCTGCAGTTTCGCGCCCACGTTTTCGCCCACGTCTACGTCGGCGATGTCGATTGAAAGGATTTCGTACGCCGTGCCCGAGTCGAGCCCGCGTTCGAGGACGACTTTCGATATTCTGTCGGGGTGTTCGAGCACGAATTTGTAGGAGTCGGCCGAACCGATTGTCGTTACGATGCCTTCGCCGACGCGCGCGATAATCGTTTCCTCCTGCGCACCCCCCACGAAGCGTTCGAGGTTTGTGCGCACCGTTACGCGGGCTCGCACTTTCACCTGAATGCCGTCTTTTGCGACGCCGTCAATCGAGCGGCGACCCGAATTGGGGTTGGGGCAGTCGATGACTTTCGGGTTAATCGACGTGCGAACCGCCTCGCCCACGGTCTTGCCCGTGCCCTTTGTGGCAAGGTCAATCGCGCAAGCCTGTTTCCACGACAAATCCATACTCGCCTTTTCGGCGGCAATCAGTGCCTGAATCGTCGGGATGAGGTGCCCTTCTGCGAGGTAGTGCTCTTCGAGCTGGTTTATTGTCAGGTCGAGCCCCGCCTTGACCGCCATTATTCGCGAGTCGACAATCATTCCGTACGGAACGCCGCGCAGGCGCATTGCAATGAGCGTCAGTATGCTTACGGGTGCGCCCGCGAGCATCGCCTTCAGCCAAGTGTTGATGAACGAGATTACCACGACGAGCGCGACTACCGCGACAATGCCCGCCACTATTGTGCCTATTGTGATGATATTCATTTTTGCGTATTCTATTTGTTAAATTTTTCCACTTTCAGTTCGAACGCCGTCGCCCCGACGACTTCGAGCTTTTCCCCCGCTTCGGCGAATCCGTTTCGACACTGCGCGTCGCGCACTGTTCCGCAAACTTCGACTTTTCCCGACGGCGTAAGCGGCGTGAGCGCGGTTGCCATTTTGCCCGCGAGGTTCGAAAAATCGGGCGCGGGCGCGTGTCCGTCCTGCTTCGTATTCAGGTAGAGTTTGCGTCCGAACGGCGTTTTCGGCAGAACGTAGAGCCACACCAGAAACGCCGAAATGCACATCGCAACCGAGACCGCGCCGACCGCCGCCGCTGCGGGCGCGCCGAAGTCGGCGTATGCAAGATATGCCGCGCCCACGTGGCAGCAGATACCCGCAACCGCCCATATTCCGCCGATTAGCACGGTTTCGAGAAATACGAGTACCGTCCCGATTAGAATGAGTGCCGCGATTGCCGTCATGGGTGTCAATCTACTTTCCTTACCGAGAAATTGAAATCTTTTTTTCCTACAATTTCGATTTTTTCGCCCGCGGAAACGTGTCCGAATTCGGCGACGACCTCGAGTGTTTTTCCGCCGAAATCGGCGCGTCCCGACGGCATAAGGTCGGTCAGTGCCGTTCCGATTCTGCCGATGTCGGCGGTCGAAACTGCGGGCTTTTCGGCGGGCGTCTCAAGTACGAGCTTTTTTGCGAATGCGCATTTGGGCAGAAATTTCCAGAGTGCGGCGAGCATTGCGAGCGCAAGCAGCAATCCGAACACGACCTGCGCAAGCCCGTCGGCGAAGTTGCCAAAGTTGTACTCGAAGTTTCGGGTCGTCCAGATGTCGCCCAACGCCCATGCGAGCGAACCTATCATCAACGCCGCGCCCGCGAGCGCGGGAATTACGAAGCCCTGCAAAAGGAAAATTTCGAGAGCCACAAGAGCCGCGCCCAAAAGGAAGACGAGCACTTCTTCGTGCCCCGCAAGCCCGCACATATTCGCGCCGAGGAACACGATCAGCAGCACGCCCACGCCGATTCCGCCGAGGAGTCCGAAGCCGCCGCTTTTGATGTCGACGAAGATTAGCAGAAAGCCGATTCCCATCAGGACGGGCGAGACCGCCGAGATGTATTTTGCCGCGCGTTCCGACCACGTAATTTTTAGTTCGGTAATCGTCGGGTTTTTCAGCGATTTTACCGCCGCGATTTCCGCGACCGATTTTGCCGTGCCGTTCGACAGCAGGGGCGCGCCGTCGACGATTTCCGCCGCCTCCTTTGCGGTCAGCGAGAGAAGCTCGCCTTTGGACTTTATTGTTTTGCCGCCGATTTTCAGCTCGAAGTCGGGGTCGTTCATCGCGCGTTGTACGGCTGCGCGGCGCGGGTTGTCGGTGTTGTACGAGCGCACCTTTGCGCCGAGGTACGAGGTTATTTTGCGGCGCATTGATTCGGCGATGTCGCCGCCCGCCGCGTCGACGGCCTCCGCCGCGCCCATCACGCCGTTCGGCGCAAAGTAGATTTCGTCGCAGGATGTCGCTATGAGCGAGCCCGCGCTTACCGCGTTCGGGTTGACGTAGCAGACCGTTTTGCCGCCGAAGTTTTTGAGCGTTTCCATAATCTCGATTGTCGAGCCCAAGTCGCCTCCGGGGGTGTCGAGGTCTATCACGAGAACTTTTGCGCCGTCGGAGTTTGCCGCCCGCACAGCGCGCTTTACGATGTATGTTTGCGGCGACGAAATCTGTCCGTCGATTTTTACCGAGTACACTTTTTGCGTTTCGCCTCCGCCCGCGAAAACTTCGGCGAGCGCGAGCGTCGAAAACACGGCGGCGATAAATTTTTTCATGCCGAAATTATCGTAAATCTGTCCGCAATTTGCGAGTTAAATTTTAATGCGCTGTATCTTCGGGTCTTCGGGTATCATCGACGAAATTTTGAACCTTCTTATCTTGGCAAGCGACATCAGAAACGCGACCGCGCAAAGCACCACGCTTATGAGTATGCAAAATCCGTTCGAGACGCCGACGGCGATTCCGCACAGCACAAGCCCCATCCCCATTGTCAGACCCCACATCGACGACATCACGCTCAGCAGCCAGCCGCGTCTGCGCTCGTCGGCGGAGTCGGCGAACATCGCCAGTATCACGTAGTACGACAGTCCGAAGCCCGACGCCATAAAGAACGTGTTCGCCCAGACGAATTTTCCGATGTCCTCGAAAAACGGTAGTATTGCGGCGACGATGCAGAGCGTCATCGACAGTCGCAAGGAAAAGTTTTTCGAAAATTTTTCGAGCATTTTCGGGCCGACAAGCGCGAACATCACGCTTGAAAAAACGCCATGCAGCGACATATAAAGCGCAATCTCCTTCACCGAAAAACCGAACGAGTCGGCGAGCACGAGCGGCGACAGCGCGGCTATGCAGCCCGCCGCGATTTCCGAAAAAATGAATATCGCCGCGAGATGTCGGGCAGGCTTTATCTTCAGGAAAATTGCGATGTCGGTAAGCCCCGAAAGCGGATTGATTTTGCCGCGGCTTTGGGTGCTCGCCGACTGCGGAATGCTTTTGCCGAGCATAAAAAGCGTCAGCGCGAAAATCGGCGCGAGCGCGAAGAACGGAATGCTCCACGCGCCGCTCGAGGCGTTTTCGTCGATGAGCAGCGCGGCGAATGCGGGCCCCGCCATAAAGCCCGCGCTCATTGCAAGCAGCGACGCGCCGAGGTAGAAATTTTTCGATTTTTCGTCTGCGCATCTGTCGAGCAACGCAGCCTGTATCACACCGTCAACGCCCGCCGTTGCGCCCACGAGCACGCGCCCCAAAATGAACGTTCCAACGGAGAGCAGCTCCATCCCCAAGCCCTGTCCGACGCAGCCGATTATCGTGCCGATTAGCGCGGCGGCAAGAACCGGCTTGCGCCCGATTGAGTCGGACAGCGCGCCTATCATCGGGGCGCAGAAAAACACGAGCACCGGATATGCCGCGAGCGCGATTCCGTAGACGAATTTGTGCGTCGCCGCCGAGTAGCCCGCGAGCATATCGTGCGAGGCGGAAACGGGTTCGGCGAGTGTCGGCGCGAGAATCGGTATTACCATGCTCTCGCAGACGAGGTGGAAGAACAGCACCGCAAGCAGCGGCGCGGAAAACCACAACGGGATTTTGCCGTTTTGCGTCATCGGAACGTGTTCTACTTTTTCGAGATTCCGCCGAGAAGTTCGTAGGTCGAGTTCGGCAGAGCCTTGTTTTCAATCGCCCACTGGCAGTATTTTTTCAGGAGCGGGAAGCGTTCCGCACCCGCCAAAAGCGACTTTAGCGCGACGATGTGGTACAGCCCCAACATCATTTTTTGCATTTCGTCCTTGTCGGCGGGTTTTTTGCGTTCCGACATCATCTTTTGCGCGAATTTTGCTTCGTCGACGTACGAGAGCAAATCCATTATTCGTCGGACGGGCTTGAACGTGCCGTCGGCGAGAAATTCGCCCATGAGCATATCTATTTGCGCCGCGCCGAGGACGGTGTCCCATTCCTTGTAGGGGTCGGGGATGTCGGCTTTGCGTATTGCGTCTTGGTATTTGCGTTCGGCGGGCGTAAGCAGGGTGTCGTCGACGCGCGCTTCGTCGAGGATGGCGAAGAGGAATATTATCTTGGCGCGGTCGAGCGGCTTGCTTTGCGCGAACGATTCGCGGATGGGCGAGAGCAGAAATTCGTTGCGTTTGAACGCGGCGCGGGCGAAGCCGAGGTTTATAAAGTTGAGGTCGTTGGGTGCGCCCTTTTGTTCGAGGTCGAATTCGTTCGAAAAGAAGAGCGAGTAGAGAACGTCGGGCGACGGGTTTTCGTAGAACTTCAGGATTGTGTCGGCGACGAGTTTTTTGTCGGTCATCGGAATTGGCGAGACCCATTCGGACAGGCGCACCGTCGTCTTTGCCGCCGCCGATTTTTTCGCGGCGAGGTCTGTGGCTTCGATTTCGAACGTGTACAGACCTTCGGGCGAGTTCTTGTCGAAGCACGCGGCGACGTATTCGGTGGACGCAACTATGACGTCTTTGCCCGCCTTTTTGCCCTTCAGCGGAATGTTGTCGGACACCTTTGTGCGTTTGCCGTCGGGCGCGACCGAGTAGACCGAATATTTGATGTCGAAGTTGCCGTCTTTTACCTCCGCCTTTTCGAAAAACGAGAAAACCGAAAAATTCTGGTGGAAGTACACGCGCGGCGTTTCTACGATATTCGGAGCGGAGTCGGCGGGCAGGTTGAACCACCACTCCATTTTGGGGTCGAGCGTGCTTGCGGCTATGTGTGCCGAGAATCCGCCGTCGGAGGCGTTTGCGGCTTGGCAGGCAAGGCACAGCAACGCCGCCGCAGCCTTCAATGTGTCTTTTATCTTTCGCATTTTCTCTTTTTCGGAATGGGGTTTGCCTGTGTTAAATTCTGCCGTTTTCGCGCAGGAATTTTTCGACGGCGGGCATATCGGCTTGGTAGGTGACGCCCTGCCAGCGTTCGTTTGTGGGCAGGATTTTCGCGGCGAGGCGGTTTTGCTTTATTGCGCCGTCCACCGCGGCGGGCAGGTAGAATTCAGCCTTGGGGCTTTTCGAGTTTTCAGACAGGAATTTGTCGAAGCCCGTTCCGAGTATTTCCATAAAGTCTTTGTGGAAGCACCAGAAGTTTAGCGAGGTGTATTCGCCGCCGTCGAAGATTCTGCCCTCCGCGCTCTTTATTTGCAGGGGCGAGTCGGAGATTTTTTCGATGCCCGTGTATTCGCGGATGTCCGCAAGGTTCAGGTTTTCGTCGGGCGTGCAGATTCCGCGCGAGACCGCGCCGTTTTCCGAAAGAGTGTTTTCGAGTTTGTAGCCCGCGAGCGCGCATTGGTCCGCCGCCGAGGCGTCGAGGAAGTCGGCGGCGGGTTTGTATACGCCCGAGCCGTAGTAGTCGTCGGCGTTGACGGCGAAGAATCCGTCGGTTATTTCGTCGGCGCAGGCGAGCACGGCGTGTCCCGTTCCCCACGGACGGGTACGTCCGAGCGGCAGGGACTGTCCGCTTTTGTCCTGAAATACGTAGCGCACGTCGAACGAGTTTTCGTACTTGCCCGAGACCACTTCGCGGAAGACCTTTTCGATGTCGGAACGTATCACGAAAACGAGACGCTCGACGCCCGCGGCGGTTGCGTCTTCGACGGCGAAGTCGAGCATCGCCTTTTGCGAGTCGCCGAATTTCGCCGCCTGTTTGAGTCCGCCGAAGCGGCTTCCCATTCCCGCCGCCATTGCTATTAGGGTTTTTTTCATATCTATACCTTGTGTGTGAAAATGTGTGCTATTGCCGCGCCCGCCGCGTCGGCTTCGTCCGAGGGCAGCACGGGCGCGCCGCCGACAATCGCCGCAACCGACCGCGCCACCTGCTCTTTGCTCGCCCGTCCGTAGCCTATCACCGCCTGTTTGATTCGCAGCGGCGGGTATTCGAAAACTTCGAGCCGCAAATCCGCCGCCGCCGCAATCGCCGCTCCGCGCGACGAGCCGAGAATGAGCGCGGTTCTGAAATTCTGCACGTACACGCTCTGTTCGATAGCCGCGCATACGGGGCGGTTGCGCCTTATCATCGCCGCCGTTTCTCGCAGTATCCGCGCGAGGCATTCGGGCATCGAAAGCGACGGATGGTTTTTTACCGTCAGCGATTCGACGTATTCGAGCGTTCCGTCGGGGCGCGACTCTATGATTGCAAGCCCCGTCCCGCGCAGGCTCGGGTCGATTCCGAGCACCTGCCCGCACAGCTGTTTGCCGTGCAGGTTGCGTTCGAGCTGCAGGCGGCGTTTGATTGCGCCCGCCGTTTCCGATTTCGGCGAAATCGGCGCGGACGGCGACGCGGCGGATTTCAGCCCGCCGTTCGAAAGTGCCTGTGTCCAGAGTGTTCTGCCCGATTTCGCCATTCTGTCCGAAGTATCGAACGTAAAGCCGTATCTTGCGAGTTTTTATTTGAAAAATTTTATGTTTACACGGCGGCGCAGTAGTGCGATATTGGAACTTTCTACAGGATGGACAAAATCTACAACGCCATAATTTTTCTGCTTCTTGCCGCCACGGTTTTGATGGCGTCGCTTTTCTATCTGAAGTGGATTGCGGTGCGCGAGGAAAACATAGAGCGCAAACTCGACGAGTCGCGGCTCGTGTACCGCATAGACAATCTCGAGCGCGAGAAGGCGTACAAGCAGGAATATTACTACAGGCTTTTGTACGACGACGCCTTCGCCGAACGCGTCATCCGCGAAAAGCTCGGGTTTGTCGGCAGGGACGAAATCGTTTTTCGCTTTAAGGATTCCACGCCCGTGAGCGTCGACACGCGTTTCGCGCCGAGGTTTTTTCCGAAATCGACCGACGTAAAAAAACAGCCCGAACCGGTCGCAAAAAATCTTTCCGAGGAAAAGCCCGTTCCCGCCGAGCCGCCGCAGAAATCGTTTTTGCGCCGACTGTTTTCGCATCCGTCGGATGTCGCCGCCGAGCGCACAACGCAGGCGCAGTCCGACGGCGAACCCGCGATAAAAATAGACATGTCGGCGGGTGATGTTTCGAGTGTTTCCGCCGAGCCGTCGGGCGCGGTCAAACCGCAGGCTGTCGGTAGTGCGGGAGATTCGTGGGAAAATCCCGTCAAAATCGAAACCGTTTCCGCGCCGACAAAAGCGCGCGAAAAGACGAAAACGCCGTCGGACAAAAAACGTACGCCCAATGCAATCCGTTTCCGCGCCGATTAGAAAATTATGACAGCGAAAATTATCAAGGCTTGGTGGATAAATTCGCGCGAAATCGCGGTCGTTTTCGGCAGGGACGTTTCGTTTGTGCCGAAAGTGGAGGTCTCGGGGCTGTCGTCGGGCAGGGACTGCCGAATCCGCAGGGCGGACGGGCGCGACTTTGCAAAATATGCGTCGTACTACATTTCGGGCGGCGAAATAAACTTTCTACTCGACGCCGACAATTTCCGCAACATCCGCGCGTGCTGCGACGCCGACTACTACGTTTGCGGCGATTTCAACGGTTGGGGCGCAGCCATCGGCGACCCCAAGTGGCGGATGAAGCCCGCCTACGGAACTTTCGGCAGGGCGTTGACGCTGCCGCTTTCGGCTCTCGCGCTGAAGAGGCGCACGGCGTATTTCAAGTTCGCGGGCGCGGACGGCAGATGGCTCGAGCCGAAGCAGAGCCTGCCGAATGTCGAGCGCGACAAAAACGGCAACTCGAATTTGCGCCTCAGTTTGGACAAAACTGGGCTTCACGTTTTCGTGGTGTCGTTCGACTGCGCCTGTTCGCTCGCCGACGAAATCAGGCTTTCGTTCCCCGAACTTTCGGTGTCCTGCGCGGTCGACTTCGCGGAAAGGCTTTTGAAGATATATTCGGCGGCGCAGCTCGGGGTTCGGTTTGTCGGCGGCAAAACCGTATTCTCGATTTTCGCCCCGCGCGCGAATTCGGCGTGCGTGCTCTGGGGGGCGGAGGGAGAAAGGCTTTTGCACGTTGCCGAAGCCGTCTCGCGCGACGGCGCGGTCTGGACTGCCGAGGTCTGCGGCGACCTTTCGGGCGCGGGATATTTCTGGCACATCGGCGGCAGAAACCGCGACAAGACGACAGCTTTCGACATCGAAAAGCCCGTGGCAGACCCGTATGCAAATGCTATGCGCACGTCGGCTGGGCCTTCGATTGTCAAGTTCGACGAGGATTTGCCGAGCCCCAAGCGCGCTTTCAATCCGCCGCGTTGGCACGATTTGACCGTGATGGAAATCCACCTGCGCGACGTGCTTGCGCGGGCGTCCGCCGAAATTTCGCCCGCCGAAAGGCTGACGTTTGCGGGACTTGAAAAGTGGCTCGCCTCCGACGCCTGCTATCTGCGCAGGGTCGGCGTCAACTGTGTGGAGCTTCAGCCGATACAGGAATTTACGGCGGAAAATTATTCCGACTACGAGTGGGGCTATATGCCCGTCAACTGGTTCGCTCCCGCAAGTTCGTACGCAACAGACCCCGCCGCCACCACGCAGAACGACGACTTCGCGCGGCTCGTGGATGCGTTCCACAGGGCGGGCATTGCGGTGGTCTTGGATGTCGTCTACAACCACGTTGGCGAGCCGAACTACCTCGAAAATGTCGACAAGGAGTACTATTTCGAGCTGAGTATGTCGGACGACAAAATGAACTTCAGCGGTTGCGGCAACGACTTCCGCGCCCGCGCGCCGATGGCAAAGCGGATGATTGTCGACAGCCTCAAAAAGCTTCTGCTCAACTACGGCGTGGACGGCTTCCGCTTCGACCTCGCCGAGCTTCTGGAGCTTGACGTTTTGCGCGACATCGAAGTGGAGATGAAGAAAATCAAGCCGTCGATAATTTTGATTGCCGAACCGTGGAGTTTTCGCGGACACATCGCAAACGCCCTGCGCGAAACGGGCTTTGCGTCTTGGAACGACGGCTTCCGCGAGTTTATGCTTTCGTATGCGCAGGGGCGCGGCGACTTCGAGGGCTTCAAATATTTCGCCGGCGGCAGCAGGGACTCGGCGCGCTTCTGCGCCCAGACCGTCAACTATCTCGAAAGCCACGACGATATGTGCCTTTTCGACAGGCTCACGAATCTCCACGAACATCCGTCGGCGGAGGATTTGCGCCGCTACAAATTGGCCTACGCGCTCGTGCTGCTCTCGGTGGGCGTGCCGATGGTGGCGGAGGGTTTCGACTTGGTGCGCACAAAGTACGGCAAAAACAACACATACAAAGACGGCGCGGCGAACGCGCTCGACTACAAGCGCGGAATGCGTTTTGCGGGCGTCGGCAGATGGCTGCGCGCGCTCGTCAAGTTCAGAAATTCGGACGCCGCCGACGCGCTGAAAATCGACGGCGCGCTGCCCCACGAATGGCTGAAATTCTACGCCTGCGCCGACTCGCCCGCAGGGGCGGTGATGTTCAACGCAAACGGCGCGGGCAAGGCAAAACGCGTGTTCGCGGCATTCAACCCGACGGACGCGACTGCGGAATTTGCAGTGGAAAGCGAAGTCGAAAAGAATTTTGTGCAGATTGCCGACATCGACAACTTCGCTGCGGACGGAATAGAAAACATCGAAAACCCGATTGCAAACGGGATTCTGAGCGTGCCGCCGATTTCGGTCGCATTGTTCGCGGAAAAATAAAAGGGCAATCCCGCGCGGAATTGCCCTTGATTGGTTATCATTACTACAACAAATTGAATATAAGAGTTTGCGGCGACCTTATTTCAAACCCCTCCAAAACGAGCAAAGCGAGTTTTGAGTAGAATTAAAAACGGCAATCCGCAAACAGATTCAAAAAACTTCTCGCGCGGCAAAACAGGTTTCAGAGGGCGGCTTTGCTTTGGAGCGGCGATGTAAGCGTATTAGCATACGTGTCATTGCCGCTTCGAAGTGAAACGCCCTATCAAGCCTGTTTTCACGCGCCCAAAAAAGCTCTCGACAATCCGCTTACTTCGAGAAATAGCGGTTGTAGAGACCGAGGAAGGCGGAACCGTGTCGGGCTTCGTCCTTGCACATCTCGTGAACCGTGTCGTGAATTGCGTCGTAGCCAAGCTCCTTCGCGCGCTTTGCTATCTGCAACTTGCCTTCCGTCGCGCCGCGTTCCGCCTCTATGCGTACCTTCAAATTCTTCGCAGTGTCGGCGTCCACAACTTCGCCGAGCAGTTCGGCAAACTTCGCGGCGTGTTCGGCTTCCTCAAACGCGATGCGCTTGTAGGCTTCGGCGACTTCGGGGTATCCCTCGCGGTCGGCTTGGCGGCTCATCGCAAGATACATTCCCACTTCCGTGCATTCGCCCGTGAAGTTGGCGCGCAACCCTTCGACGACTTCGGGGTCGAGACCCTTTGCAACGCCGATTCTGTGTTCGTCCGCCCAAACTATCTTGTCGGAAACTTCGCGAACCACGAACTTCGACTTGGGGGCTTTGCATTGCGGGCAGAAATCGGGGGCGTTTTCGCCGTCCATTACATATCCGCATACCGAGCATACTACTTGTTTCATATATTTTTTCCTTCCAATCTTTGTTTGCTGTTTTGATTAAAATAATAACGGTACTATAATACCATTATATCGCATAATGCAAGAAAAATTTTTCAAAAATCGAAACTTTTTTCGCGTCGCCCGCTGATGCCCGAAAATACGGGGGTTGCGGGCGTTCTACGCCGCCCGAAAACGGAACCGTTTGCGCCTTTTTGCCTGAAAAAACGGATGTGGAGGATGGGAGAAATTCCTATTTCGCGCCGATAAGTGCCATCCCGAAATTGAACCAGAGCGGCAGAGTGATGACGGCGGCAACGGACGTTGCAAGCACAATCTGTACGGCAATTTTCGGGTATCCGCCGAACGCCTTTGCAAGCACCGCAGCCATTATTCCCGCAGGCGAGAGCGAGAGCAGCACGAGCAGTGTCTTGAGCGTTTCGTCGAGCGGCAAAGTCCACGCAAGGAAAACGAGAGTTGCGGGCAGCACCCCGTTGCGCATCAGGAGCGAGCTTATTATAATCTTCCAAGAGAATTTGTCGCGCCCGAGCATATCGCACATCAGCGAGCCGAACAGCATAAGGTTCAGCGGAATCGCGCTCGCGCCCGCGAATTTCAGAAAGGTCGTCGCGCATTCGGGCACATAGCGCGCCGCGCCGCTCCAGACGAGGGCAAGCCCCACGAACACCGACCACACCGGCCCGCGCATCAGAAAATCGAACGACACGCGTTTTGCGTTCGAAAGCATAAGGTAGCCGACCGACCAGAACACGAGGTCGCAGCCGACGTTGTGGGTGATGAGCACGCCCATAATGTCGCCGCCGTCCCAGATAATCGCGATGAGCGCAATCAGAAAGAAGCCGTAGTTTTGCGTGCCCGCCGTTACCGTGAACGTGCGCAGCCCGTCGCCGACTTTCAGCCCTATTAGCTTGCCTGCAAGCCAAGTAATCAGGAGCGACGCCGAAAGCCCGATTATTCCGATTGAAATTGTCGTCAGCGAGAACCCGACGCTTTCGAGCTTTTTGTTGCCCAGCAGGTTCGAGAGTATGAAGCACGGCAGAGTCAGTTCGACCGCGATTTTCAGCAGGCTCGAATCGGCTTCGGGCTTTATCCAACCGACCCTTCGCGCGAACCAACCCGCGCCGATCATTGCGTAAATCGGGAAAACCGCCGACAGCATCGAAAGTATTGTAAATTCTCTCACGATAAAAATAGTAATCGGCGGAGAACATCAAACCTTGCGCGGGCATATGCAACCTTTTTTTTTGCGTGCCCGCAGTACCGATTTAGGCGCGCAGCTACCGCGCGTCTTTGGGCTGTTTGAATTCCGCAAGCGTCCGTGCGGCGACGGAGCGCAGTTCGGCGGCTTGGGAATTTGCAATCGTGTCGGGCACAAACGAAATTTCCTCGGGGTTTTTGTCGAAAAGAAAGCCGAACCACAAACAGGCTTGGAAATAGTTGCCGCGGTCGTTGAGGTGGATTGTGTCGCGGTTGATGCGCATTTCGCCGTTTTTTTGCTTGCGCCAGTAGGTTTTGCCGACGATGTCGCCCGATTGCGGGGGTAGGTCGGGGTAGCGGTAGTTTGAAAAATCGCTCGGTTCGAACGGGTGCTTTTCCTGTGTGCGGTAATTTTGGACGCCCCTGCCCGTCGGAATGATTCGCAATCCGAGCTTCTTTGCGGCGTCGGCGTAGCTCTTTTCGGCGCGCGCGAACATTTCGGCTTGGTCGATGTTCCATTTGCCGCCTTTCGAAATGCGGGGGTCGTCGGCGCGGTACGACCATGTTTGCTGAATGCAGATTTCGGCGGTCGGCGCATACTTCTTTATATAGTCGCACAGTTTTTCGGCGTAGGGGAAATACGTTTCGGGATGCCAGCTTTCGTGGCTTGCCTGCTGTATCGTTATGATGTCCCACTTGCGGCTTTGCAAAATCTGCCGCATAGTGGCTTTCCCGTTGCGGTAGTGTTTGACTGACGGGTCTTTCTCCTCCTCCGAAATATAACGCCAGTGGCGCGAGAGCGTGCAGCCGCCGTGGTTTGCGCCCTCCAAATACAGTGTGCAGTCGGGCACGGATTTTACGACGGACGGCAGGTAGACGAATACGCTCTGCGCAAAGCTGTTGCCGATTGTAAGCATTGAGATTTCCCTTGCCGATGCAAAGGCGAGCGCAAAAAACAGCAGGGCGGCGGCGAGAATGCGTTTCATACGGCGATTGAAAGTGTCGGCGCGGCGGGTGTCAAATTTTTTGTTGAAGCGCGGGGGAAAATCGGCGACATTTCGGGTATGATTAGAAAAATTACGGAAGCCGACAGGGAAATATACCTCGAATTTTCGCGGATTTTCTACGACTCGCCCGCGGTCGACGCGCCGATTCCCGAAAGCCATCGGATTGCGGCGTTCGAGGAGATGGTTTCGTCGGACGAGCGTCTTGTGGGCGTGTTCTTGGAGTGCGACGGCAAGCCCGTCGGCTACGGGCTGGCGAGCAAGATGTATTCGCAGGAGGCGGGCGGAATACAGCTCTGGCTCGAAGAGCTTTTCATTCTGCCCGAGTACCGTTCGCGCGGGTTGGGACGCGAGTTTTTTGCGTATATGGAATCGCTGCCGAATGTTGCGCGAATGCGTCTCGAGTATGACAGGGGCAATGTCCGCGCTGTTGCGCTTTACAGAAAGCTCGGATATGTCGATATGCCGTACGGGCAGTTGGTCAAGAAGATAAAATAGTTTGATTGCGCGGCGCGCGTCCGCAAAAAAGATTGATAAACCGCAAAAGTGCGCCACTTTGGGCGGCTATGAAATTTTTAAGCAGGATAGGTCTCGAGCCTTTCATTATTTGTCTTTTTGCGTCAATCGGGCTTGCGAAGCTTGCGCCGTCGGTGGGCATTTCCGAATTTTGCGGCATTACCCTCGGCGACGTCGCAACGTGGGGTGTTGCGGGAATATTCTTTTTCTACGGGCTAAAGCTCGACCGCCAGAAGCTCAAGGCGGGGCTTGTGAACGTGCGCCTGCACCTGCTTGTTCACTTCTCCACGTTCGTGCTCTTCCCGCTGATTGTGCTCGCGGCGATGTATGTCTGCGGCGCGTTCGAAACCACGGGCGATTTGCACTGGCTTTGGCTCGGCACGTTCTTTCTGGCGTCGTTGCCGTCGACTGTTTCGTCGAGCGTCGTTATGGTATCGATTGCTGGCGGCAACATTCCCGCGGCGATTTTCAACGCAAGCATATCGAGTCTCTTGGGCGTGTTTCTTACGCCGATTTGGATGAGCCTGTTCCTCGAGGGCGTCGACGGCTCGAGCGGGCTCGGTGACGTTATAATAAAGCTTGTTTTTCAGGTAATCGTGCCCGTCGTCGCGGGCATTGCGCTGAATCCGAGGTTCGGGCATATTGCGGCGGCGCACAAGGTGGCGTTGCGCAATTTCGACCAGACGACGATTCTTTTAATAGTGTATACGTCGTTCTGCGATTCGTTCGAAAAAAATATGTTCGCGGGCTTCCCGCTCTCCGATCTCGTAATTCTTTCGATTGCGATGGTCGCGCTGTTCTTCTTTGCGATGGGCATAGTTTGGGGAATGTGCCGCATGATGGGCTTCGACCGCGACGACACGATAACTGCGGTATTCTGCGGCTCGAAAAAATCGCTCGTGCACGGCTCGGTGATGAGCAAGGTTCTGTTCTCGAACCCCGCCGTAATCGGCGTTGTGCTGCTACCGACGATGCTCTACCACGCCTACCAACTCATTATAGTTTCGATAATAGCGCAAAAGCT
The DNA here is from genome assembly GCA_900548275.1 of uncultured Opitutales bacterium. Lineage (GTDB taxonomy): Bacteria > Verrucomicrobiota > Verrucomicrobiia > Opitutales > Intestinicryptomonadaceae > Merdousia. Next base: position 32,194 of record URJY01000008.1, read on the forward strand.
CGGAAAAATGAAGGAGGCGGAGACTGAAAACGCCTCCGAAAAATAAAATGAAAAAAATTCTTGACGAATTTAATTGGAAACGTAAATTTCGTACTTTTCTTTAAAAATGAATACGACAATAGCAAAGAAAGAGGAGCAGAAGCAGTGGTACGTGGTCGATGCCACCGATCAGGTACTGGGGCGTCTTGCCGTTAAGATTGCGAACGTATTGCGCGGACGCAATAAACCCATTTATACGCCCAATGTCGACTGTGGCGACCATGTCGTTGTAATCAACGCCGAAAAAGTCAAGGTCACGGGCAAAAAAGAAGAGAACAAGGAATATATGTTCTACTCCGGATACGTCGGCGGCGAGAAGTACGTCAAGCTTTCCGACTTCCGTGCGCGCAAGCCCGAGTATCTCATCGAAGCGGCGGTCAAGGGAATGCTTCCCAAGAACAAGCTCGCCAGAGACATCTTCACTAAACTGCACGTCTATGCGGGCGCGGAACATCCGCATGCCGCACAGCAACCCAAACCCTTCAACTTCTAATCGAAATGAGCGACAGCGAAATTTTTGTTTCAGTCGGACGCCGTAAGACGTCGGTCGCCCGCGCGCGCCTCACAAAAGGCTCGGGCAAGCTCACCGTCAACGACAAGGCTCTCGAAGACTACTGCTACACCGATCAGCTCTCGATGCTGGCTCTCCGCCCGCTCGTCTGCACGGCTATGCGCAACTCGGTAGACGCCGACATCAACGTAAAGGGCGGCGGCCCCGTCGGTCAGGCGGGCGCAATCAGCCACGCCCTCGCAAGAGCCCTCCAGAAGATGGACGAATCGCTTCGTCCGGCTCTCAAAAAGGAAGGTCTCGTAACGAGAGACCCGCGTTCGAAAGAACGTAAAAAGTCGGGTCAACCCGGCGCGCGCAAACGCTTCCAGTTCTCAAAGCGTTAATTCGCAAGAGATTCCTTTTACACTCGAAGCCCTTCCGCGCAAGCGGTGGGGCTTTTGTACTTTTATCAATCGAAGAAAAATTTTTTCGGGAGTCGGTTTCGGGAAGCGGGGCGCGTGGATTGTCGGTTTCGTCTTTTGCCTTCCGACGTTTCGCGTTCCTGCGGCGTTTTTTACGGACGCAAACCGCGCGCGGACTGTCGCCCGAAAATTTGCGGCGGGACTAAAAATTTAAAGACACTTTACTATGGACAAAAAAATCAAAGCGGGAATTACGGGTGCTTCGGGGTATGCGGGCATCGAAATCGTAAGAATTTTGGCTCGCCATCCGAATGTGGAATTGGCGTGTGTAACTTCGCGCAAACTCGCGGGAACTGCGGTTGCCGACAATATGCCGTCGCTCCGCCATCTGCTTCCGTCCGATATGAAATTCCTGCCGTCCGACCCCGCCGAACAGGCGAAGATGGACGTCGACGTGTGGTTCCTTGCTCTTCCGCACGGCGCGGCGGCGGAATACGCAAAGCCGTTCGTAGAGGCGGGCAAAACGGTAATCGACCTTTCCGCCGACTTCCGCCTGCACTCGCTCGACATCTACCGCGAGTACTACAAGGAGGAGCACAAAGCCCCCGAACTTTTGAAGCTCGGCAAATACGTAATCGCCGAACTCTTCCCCGTCTCGCGCGACGACAGGCTCATAGCCTGCGCGGGTTGCTACCCCACGAGCATTCTCACGCCGCTCATCCCGCTTATGCGCGAAAACGCAATCGGGCGCGACCACATCGTAATCGACAGCTACAGCGGCGTTTCGGGCGCGGGCAAGAAAGCCGACTTGGGCTACATCTACTGCGAGCGCAACGAAAGCGCAAAGGCTTACGGCATTCCGAAACACAGACACCTTTCGGAAATCGAAGAGGAGCTTTCGATTGCCGCGGGCGAAAACATCGTAGTGCAGTTCAATCCGCACCTTGCGCCGATGACGCGCGGAATTTCGACGACAATCACAATTCCCGCGAAATACGAAGGCGTGGAGAAAATCTACGAAATCTGGCACAAATACTACGACGGCAAGCCGTTCGTGAAAATCCTTCCGTCGGGTAGCTATCCCGACACGCTCTTTGTTGCGCACACAAACCGCTGCGACATCGAGGCGGTCTACGACCCGCGCACGAAAAACGTGGTCATCAGCAGCGCAATCGACAATCTGGTCAAGGGCGCGAGCGGTCAGGCGGTTCAGATTATGAACCTTATCTTCGGCTTCGACGAAACGGCGGGGCTTCTCTAAATTTATCGCAAACAATCAGAAAATATTGAAAGGCGTTTGTTTTTAACATGGACAAGAATTACAAAATCGAAGTGCTCGAAGACGTTTCGGGGCTCGGAAAAGTCAAGGGTTTCAAGGTCGCGGGCGTGGGCTGCGACATCCGCAATAAAAACGATTTGTCGCGTCTGGACACCGCGCTTGTCGTCTCCGACACACTCGCGACGGCGTCGGGCGTATTCACCACAAACGACGTAAAGGCAGCTCCCGTAATCACCGATATGCGCCACCTCGAAGCTTCGTCGAAAGTTAAGGCGATTATCGCAAACAGCGGCAACGCCAACGCCTGCACGGGCGACCGCGGCATGCGCGACGCCGAGGATACCTGCAAATTCGTGGGCGAACTTGTCGGCGCGAAGCCCGAGCAGGTGCTTGTCTGCTCGACGGGTCGTATCGGCGAATTTATGCCGATGGAAAAACTGCGCGGCGGAATCAAGAGCGCGTTCGAAAAACTCTCCAATTCGGACGAATCGAGCGCGGCGGCGGCTTCGGCGATTATGACTTCCGACACGCGCCCGAAAACGGTGCTCGTGAACGTGGAATTCAACGGCAAGAAGTTCTCGGTCGCGGGGATGGCGAAGGGCGCGGGAATGATTGAGCCGAATATGGCAACTATGCTCGCGTTCCTCGTAAGCGACGCGGCGGTTTCGCAGACGCTTTTGAAGGAAGCCCTCCGTTCGGCGGCGAACAAGACGTTCAACAGAATGACCGTCGACGGCGATATGAGCACGAACGACACCGTGCTGTGCCTCTGCAACGGCGCAAGCGGCGTCGAAATTTCGGAGACCGACGCCGACGCAATCGAGGCGTTCCGCGCGGCAATCACGGCGGCGAGCAGGGTTCTCGCCCGCAAGATTGTCGGCGACGGCGAAAAAATCACGAAGGTTGTGGAAGTGAAGGTTGTCGGCGCGCGCGACGAAGCGCAGGCGGAAAAAATCTGCCGCTCAATCGGCAATTCGCTTCTGGTGAAATCGTCGTGGTTCGGCTGCGACCCCAACTGGGGGCGTTTGACCGACGCGGCGGGCTACGCGCGCACGGGAATCGTCCTCGACAAAATCGACCTCTTCTACGACAATGTGGAGGTTCTGCGCAAGGGTCAGCCCGTGGACGAAAACAAGCCGCTCTGGAAGAAGATTGTGGCGAACAAAACGTTCACGGTTTTGATGAATTTGAACCTCGGAAACGCGGAGGAGTCGATACTCGCCGCCGACCTCACCGAGGGCTATGTAAACTTCAACAAGGGCGAATAGCACTCCGCCCGCAAAGCGTTTCGAAATGGACAACATCGGCATCGAAGAAGTAACGAAAAAGGCGGGGATTCTCGTCGAGGCTCTCCCGTACATACAGCAGTTCAAAGGCTCGACGTTCGTCGTAAAATACGGCGGCGCGTTTATGGACGACCCGAACCCCGCGGTTCGCGCGTCCGTGGCGCAGGACATCGCGCTTCTGGCGGCGGTGGGCATCAACGTTGTCGTGGTGCACGGCGGCGGCAAGGCAATCAGCCGCGCGATGGCAAAGTCGGGGCTTGTAGCCGAGTTCAAAAACGGAATGCGCATTACCGACGAAAAAACGGTCTCGATTGTCGAAGACGTGCTCAACAACGGCGTCAACGCCGAAATCGCCGAACTGCTCCAGTCGCAGGGCTGTAAAGTCGGGCGTATTATGGGCAACGACGTTCTCTCGTGCGAAAAGCTTCTTTCGACCGACGAAAACGGCAACAAAATAGACTTGGGCTATGTGGGCAAAGTCGTTTCGGTGAAGTCGGAAGTCATCGAAAAGGCGATTGCCGACGGACTTACGCCCGTCGTTTCGCCCATCGCAATCGGCGCGGACGGACATCCCTACAACACGAATGCCGACGTTGCGGCGGCGGCGGTTGCGGCGGCTCTGAAAGCCCGCAGACTCGTGTTCCTCTGCGATGTCCCGGGGTTGATGAGAGACCCGAAAGACCGCACAACGCTCATCTCGCACCTGAAGGTCGACGAGGTTGAGGGGCTGAAAAAGTCGGGCGTTATCGGCGGCGGCATGACCCCGAAAGTCGACAGCGGCGTCGACGCAATCCGCAAGGGCGTAAGGCGCGTGCACTTTGTCGACGGCTATATGCCCCACAGCATTCTTCTTGAAATTTTTACGGACGAAGGTATCGGCACGGAAATTGTCGCATCCGCAAAATAGGTTCGAACCACTATGACTACCAAGGAAAAAATTTCGAAATACGCAATGCCCAACTTCGGCGCGCGCGACTTCGTTGTCTCGAGCGGCAGGGGCGCAAAACTCTACGACGAAAACGGCGCGGAATATCTCGACTTCGGCGCGGGAATCGCCGTTACGAGCATCGGGCACGCCCATCCTGCGTGGGTGAAAGCCGTCGCGAAACAGGCGGAAACGCTTGCGCATTGCAGCAACCTCTACATCACGAAACCCAACGCCGACCTCTGCGAGAAACTCGTTTCGTATATCGGCGACGGCAAGATTTTCGTCTGCAACTCGGGCACCGAGGCGAACGAGGCTCTCATCAAGGCGGCGCGTCTCTACGGCGACAAGGTTGCGGGTTGCGAGGGCAAAAAATACAAAATCGTGACTGCCATCGACGGATTCCACGGAAGGACGCTCGGCTGCGTTGCGGCGACCGCGCAGAAGAAAATCCAGAAGGGCTTTGCACCCATTCTCGAGGGCTTCGAATACGCGGTATTCAACGACATCGAATCGTTCGAAAAAGTCGTGGACGACGACACTGCGGCCGTCATCATCGAGCCCGTTCAGGGCGAAAGCGGCGTAACGCCCGCAACCCCGAAATTCCTCAAGGCACTCAAGGCACTTTGCAAAAAGCACAAGGCATTGTTGTTCTTCGACGAAGTTCAATGCGGTTTCGGCAGATGCGGAAAGTTTCTCGCTTCGCAGCGTCTCGGCGTAAAGCCCGACGGCGTGTCGATGGCAAAGGGGCTCGGCGGCGGTTTCCCCATCGGGGCAATCTGGTTGGCAAAACCCAATGCCGACATCTTCACCCCCGGAACGCACGGAACTACGTTCGGCGGCAACGCGCTCGCCTGCGCTGCGGCTCTTGCGACCATTTCGGTTGTCGAAAAGGGCAAACTCATCGACAACGCGGCGAAAATGGGCGAACGTCTGGCGGCGGGGCTTGAAAAAATCGCGAAGAAATATCCGAAGATTGTAAAGCTCACGAGGGGGCTCGGGCTGATGAGGGCAGTGCTCTTCAACGAACCGTACAAGAACGGCGAAGTCTGCGCAAAGCTGCGCAAAAACGGGCTGATTCTCATTCCCGCGGGCGCAAATGCGCTTCGCTTTTTGCCCGCGCTCAACGTAAAAGCGTCCGAGGTGGACAAGGCACTTAAAATTTTCGACAAAACTCTGGGAGAACTCTAATATGGTAAGATCGTTTTTAAAGGACACCGATTTCACGACGGCGGAGGCGACCGAAGTATTCTCGCTCGCCCACCGCTACAAAAAACTCCGCTCGGCGGGACGGCTCGACGTTCTGCAGGGGCAGAGTTGGGGGCTGATTTTCTTCAAGAAGAGCACGCGCACAAGGCTGTCGTTCGAGGCGGGCGTGTACGAGCTTGGCGGACATCCGATGGTTATGAACGCCAACGACCTCCAGCTTTCGCGCGGCGAAACCGTAGAGGACACCGCCCGCATTATGGGCAGATTCCTGCACGGCTTGGTGATTAGAACGTTCGAGCAGGAGATTGTCGAAAAGTTCGCCGAAAACTCGGGCTTGCCCGTCGTCAACGCGCTCACCGATCTTTTGCACCCCTGCCAAAGCTACACCGATATGTTCACGATGATGGAATTTTTCAGCGCGGGCGAACCGAATGTGGAATCGCTCAAGGGCAAAAAATTCGCGTTCTACGGCGACACGGCGTGCAATATGGCGTATTCGCTTGCGCTCGCGGGCGGACTGTTCGGCGTCGAAACGGTGCTTTGCGGACCGAAGGAATTTGCGCCCGAGCCGGTTCTCGACAAGCTCTACAAAGACGTTAAGCTGCCCAAGAACTACCGCTTCACGACCGACCCCGAAGATGCGGCAAAGGGCGCGAACGTCATCTACACCGACGTTTGGGTAAGCATGGGCAAGGAGGAGGAAAAGGCTGAACGCCTGAAGACTCTTGCGCCCTATCAGGTCAACGAAAAGCTGTTCAAGGTTGCCGACAAGAACGCGCTCTTTATGCACTGCCTGCCCGCGCACTCGGGCGAGGAAGTTTCCGAGGGCGTCCTGCGCGGCAAGCACAGCGTAATCTTCGACCAAGCCGAAAACCGCCTGCACGTGCAAAAGGCGATTGTCAGCTATCTGGTTCAGAAGAACCGCGAGCTTGCGCGGGCGTAGCCGAGACCGCAGGGCTTCGAAAAAATCCGCATTCGCAGACCGCGTTTGCGGATTTTTTTTGCGCGCATTTTCCCGAAACTCCGCGCGGATTTTCGATGTCTTAAGAAAAAGCTTCCATTGCGGAAAATTTGGGTTATAAAAAGGGAAATTTTTATTAGGAAAATACAATGAAAGTAGTACTCGCATACTCGGGAGGTCTCGATACCTCCGTCATCGTCAAGTGGATTAAAGACCGCTTCAACGCAGAAGTGGTTACATTCGCCGCAAACGTCGGTCAGGGCGAAGAGCTTTCGGGCTTGGCCGAAAAGGCCAAAGCTACGGGCGCGGTTGCTCACTACACCGTAGACTTGCAGGACGAATTTGTCGCCGACTTCATCTATCCGATGATTCGCGCAAACGCAATCTACGAAGGTCAGTACTATCTGGGCACGTCAATCGCGCGTCCGCTCATCGCAAAGGCGCAGGTCGAAATCGCCAAGGCTGAAAACGCCGACGCTGTCGCGCACGGCGCAACGGGCAAGGGCAACGACCAGTGCCGCTTCGAAATCTCCTACGCGGCTCTCGCTCCCGACCTGCAGATTATCTCGCCGTGGAGAATCGACGAATTCCGCGAAAAGTTCCCCGGCAGAAGCGAAATGATTGCCTACTGCCGCGAACACAACATCAACGTAGAGGCGTCCACAAAGAAGCCCTATTCGATGGACAGAAATATGCTCCACATTTCGTACGAAGCGGGCATCCTCGAAGATCCGTGGTTCGACCCGACCGTTCCCGAAAACAAGGATATGTTCAAGACGACGGTCTCGCCCGAAGACGCTCCCGACAAGCCCGTATATCTCGAGCTCACTTTCGAAAAGGGCGACTGCGTCGCAATCGACGGCAAGCAGATGAAGCCCTCCGACATCCTCCGCACGCTCAATAAAATCGGCGGCGAAAACGGTATCGGACGCGTCGACATCGTCGAAAACCGCTTTGTCGGCATGAAGAGCCGCGGCGTGTACGAAACCCCCGGCGGCACGATTCTCGAATTTGCGCACCGCAATATGGAAACAATCACGATGGACAGGGAACTGATGCACCTGCGCGACTCCCTCATCCCCAAGTATGCGGAACTTATCTACAACGGCTTCTGGTACGCTCCCGAACGCGAAGCACTGCAGGCTTTCATCGACAAGAGCCAAGACACCGTAAGCGGCGTTGTAAGAATCAAGCTCTACAAGGGCAACATCACCTGCGTCGGCAGAAAGAGCCCGCTCAGCCTCTACGATGCGAACATCGCAAGCATGGAAGGCGTCAAGAGCGAATACAATCAGGACGACGCAACGGGCTTCATCAAGTTGCAGTCGCTGCGTCTGCGCCAGCGCGCGCGCAAGCAGGGCGTTTCGAAAGAGGCGTTCGCAAACAAGTCGAAGCTCGTAAGGGAATAACCGCATGAGAATATGCTGCATAGGCGCGGGCTACGTCGGCGGCCCGACGATGACGATGATTGCCCGCAAATGTCCGGACATCCGCGTCGACGTTGTGGACGTGAACGCCGCGCGTATAGCAGCTTGGAATTCCGACAGCCTGCCCGTTTTCGAGCCGAATCTCGACGGGCTGGTTCGCGAGGTTCGCGGTAAAAACCTCTTCTTTTCGACCGATGTCGAAGAGTGCATTGACAAGGCGGACATCGTTTTCATTTCGGTCAACACTCCCACGAAAACGTACGGGTACGGCGCGGGAAGCGCGTCGGACTTGAGCTATGTGGAGGCGTGTTCGCGCACGATAGCGCGCGCGTCGAAGACGGGCAAAATAGTCGTGGAAAAATCGACGATGCCCGTGCGCACCGCCGACGTAATCAAGACGATTCTCGCGGCGTCGGGGCGCAAATTCCAAGTTCTTTCGAACCCCGAGTTTCTGGCTGAAGGCACGGCAGTGCGCGACTTGGAGTCGCCCGACCGCGTCCTTATCGGCGGCGACGAAGACTCGGAGGAGGGGCGCAAGGCAATCGAAACGCTCGCGTCGGTCTACGCGCGTTGGGTGCCCGAAGAACGCATAATCAAAACCAATCTGTGGTCGAGCGAGCTCAGCAAGCTTACGGCGAACGCATTCTTGGCTCAGCGAATCAGCTCGATTAACGCAATCAGCGCGCTTTGCGAGGCAACGGGCGCGGACGTAGACCAAGTGGCAAAGGCGGTCGGCAGCGACTCGCGCATAGGTTCGTCGTTTCTGAAAAGTTCGGTGGGCTACGGCGGTTCGTGCTTCCAGAAAGACCTGCTCAATTTGATATATCTTTGCGAGCATTTCAACCTGCCGCAGGTTGCGCAATACTGGCGCGGCGTGGTCGAAATGAACGCGTTCCAGAAAAAACGCTTTTCGTCGAATGTTGTCGAGGGACTGTTCCGCAACATCAGCGGCAAGCGGCTTGCAATCTTCGGCTTCGCGTTCAAGGAGAACACGAACGACACGCGCGAATCGCCCGCAATCGACATCTGCAAAGACTTTTTGGGCGAACACGCAAAGCTCGCCTTTTACGACCCGAAAGTTTCGAAGGCGCAAATCTGCGCCGACTTGTGCATAGAAGAAAACGACCCGAGGGTGGAATTTTGCGACAGTCCGTACGACGCCGCGGCAGGCGCGCACGCCGTTGTTCTGCTTACGCATTGGGACGAATTTAAAAAGCTCGACTACGCGAAAATCAGAAAGTCGATGACTACGCCCGCGTGGATTTTCGACGGCAGAAACTGTCTCGACCACCGACTTTTGCTTGAGCTTGGGTTTCTTGTGCGCGGCATAGGGAAGGGAAACCTATCGTAGCCTCCGAAAGCATTCGCAAGGCAAGGCGCGGTTTCCCGACGGGGAATCGCGCTTGATTTTTTTGCGGATTGCGATAAAAACTTTGGTTGACAATACAAAATGAAAAATAGCGACATATTAAAATACAGACGTCGGTTCGACATCAAACTGCCCGACCGACAGTGGCCAGACAAAAAAATCGAAGCCGCGCCCACGTGGTGCAGCGTCGATTTGCGCGACGGCAATCAGGCTCTCGCCGTCCCGATGAACATCGACCAAAAGCTTAAACTTTTCAAAACACTTATCGAAATCGGCTTCAAGGAAATCGAAGTCGGCTTTCCCGCGGCAAGCGAAACCGAGTACAACTTCATCCGCAAAATCATCGACGAAAATCTCGTTCCCGACGACGTGTCGCTGCAGGTTCTCACGCAGAGCCGCGAGCACCTCATCCGCAAGACGTTCGAGGCTCTCAGGGGTTGCAAAAACGCAATCGTGCACCTTTACAACAGCACGTCGGCATTGCAGCGCAAGGTAACGTTCAAGATGTCGCGCGAGGAGATTATCGGCATTGCGCGCACGGGCGCGACGCTCGTAAAGCAGCTCGCCGACGAAGCCGAAAAGAACGGCACGCACATCAGAATGGAGTATTCGCCCGAAAGTTTCAGCGATACCGAGCTTGATTTCGCGCTCGAGATTTGCGAAGCCGTCAAGGACATTTGGAAGCCCACTCCGCAGAACAAGCTGATTGTAAACCTGCCCGAAACCGTGCAGTACAATCAGCCCAACGTGTATGCCGACCAAATCGAGTGGATGAGCCGCAACATCTCGAACCGCGACTGCGTGGAAATCAGTCTGCACACGCACAACGACCGCGGCACGGGCGTTGCGTCCACCGAGCTCGGCATTATGGCGGGCGCGGACAGGGTGGAGGGCACGCTCTTCGGCAACGGCGAGCGTACGGGCAACCTCGACATCGTAACGGTTGCGCTCAATATGTTCGCCGAAGGGGTCGACCCCAAGCTCGACTTTACCAACCTGCCGAAAATCCGCGCGGTCTACGAGGAATGCACGGGTATGAAAGTGCCGCCGCGTCATCCGTACGCGGGCGACTTGGTGTTCACTGCGTTCAGCGGCTCGCACCAAGACGCAATCAAAAAGGGGATGGATATGATGCGCCGCGACGGCATCAAGGAATGGGAAGTTCCGTATCTGCTCATCGACCCGACCGACATCGGCTGCTCGTACGAGGCAATCATACGCATAAATTCGCAGAGCGGCAAGGGCGGGGTTGCGTACATTCTGCAAAACGATTTCGGCTTCGACATTCCGCAGGCTATGCGCCAGCAGGTCGGCGACTACGTAAACGGCGTTGCGGACAAGCTGGGCAAGGAGCTTCAGCCGAAGGAGATTTTCGAGATTTTCGCGAACGAGTTCGCCCGCCGCGAAAGCCCCGTAAAGCTCGAGTCGTACAAAATCACGACCGACGAAACGAAGTCGGACGACGACCCCGACAGGGTTTTCATCTCGGCGAAAATGCGCATAAACGGCGACGAAAAGGTTTTGTCGGCGACGGGCAACGGCCCGATAAACGCGCTCGTGATGGCGTTTGCCGCAAACGGGATGAAGGACTTCAAGCTGATAGACTACCGCTCGCACGCGATAGGCAAGGGTTCCGCCACAAAGTCGGCTGCGTACATCTGCCTCGAGTCGCTCGAGGACGGCAAAAAAGTGTGGGGCGTGGGCGTCGATTCGAACATAGAGTCGGCGGGCTTGAAAGGGCTTGTCTGCGCCTACGACAGAATGAGGTAGCGGGCGCGGTTCGCGCGGATTGAGTGTCCGCTTCGTTCTTAATCGGCATTCCGAATGCGGGGCTTTCCCGCTCGCGGACTGCCGATTTTTTGTTTTTACGGGACAAAAAAAACGCTCCCCGTTTGACAGGCGCGGAGCGTGTTTCGTCTTGATTTAGCCGCCGCGCGAAGTTTTCCTCGCGGCTGTATTCGGGGGGTGCCCGACTTAGTTTTTGCCTTTCACGGGCAGTTTTATAGTCGGGCGCGGACGGGCTTGTTCGTCCTCTTCGGGGGTTGTCGGACGCGCAAATTCGGGCTGCGCCTGTTGCTGCTGCCCGTCGGCTTCGCCCTCCACGACGACGGACTGCGAACCCTTGTTGTAGACGATTCTGTAGCCCGCCGCGCGCGAGTTGTCTTCGCGGTTTATCACGACGGGGTTGTCGCTCAGGGCAATCATTTGTTCGTCGGCGTAGATGTCGGCGCGTCCGCACTTGACCTCCTTCAGCTCCTGCACGATGTTCACGTTTTCGGTCATCGCGATTTGCGAAATCTCCTTTTTGCCGTCGCGTTTCGACGGGCGCATTTTGACTTCGATTTTCTCGCACGATGCGTCCATATCCGTGCCTTTGACTTTCACCGCGCCTTGGAAGTAGTAGCGGTCGAGTCTGTCGGAGCTGTCGAGCCACTGTCTGTCGCTCGTGATGACGGTCTTCGAGGGCTTGACTTTAGAGGCGGTCGCAGAATCCTTCATCCCGATGTTCTTGAAGGGCGGCAGCGTGATTGTCGGGCGTTTCCCCGGGTTTGCGGGGTCGGTGGAAAGCTCCACGAACCTGTGTCGTTTTTCCGCGTCCGCGGCTTTTGCGTCGGTTTTCAGACGCGGGTAGATGACAGCCCTTTCGGCTTCGGCGGAGTAGTCTTTGCGCACGACCACGACGTTGTCGGTTGCGACGATTTTCTTTGGCGAGTTTGTGCGCTTTGCGTCGGACTGCGTGAAGACGTCCATCTTTTGGCAGCTCGCGTCGATGTCGGACGATTTGATTGAGACATCCTTTTCGAATCTGAACTCGGAGTTTTTGTCGCCGAGTTTGAAATTGAGCCGCCGCGATTTTACGACGGTCGGAATTTTTCTTGCGGGCGCGTTCGTGCCGTTCGCCGCGCTTTCGATGTCGGGCGATTCCTCGAGGCGCACGACCACGAACGAGTTTTTGTCGGATGCGTCGGAGATTGCTATGCCGCGCTTTCTGTCGCGCAAAAATATTATCGCGCTTGCCGCCAGTTTCGTGCCGCGTTCGGGGTTTTCGAGAACGCTGTCGCCCATCAGGCATATCTGCGATTTTTCTGGGACGATTTCGAGCTGTCTGCCAGTCGCCGTTCCGTTTTCGCCTACGAATTTCACGTTGCCGACGCCCCTGATGTATTCGAGCTTCGCCTTTTCGTCTTTTGCGTCGAGAGCCGAGGCGGAGAGTTTGTCGCATTCGGCGTTGAAGTCTTCCGCCGAAATTTTCACGTTGCCCGAGAAGTCGAAGAGGTTTTTGCCGTTTGCCTGCGACATCTTTATTGTGTCGGACGAAATCAGAATGCGCTGGCGTTTGCCGCCGTCTTCGGCGTGGAAGATTTCGGCGCGCGCGCGGGCGGTCTTGCCCGAGAATGCGAGCACCGATTTTGCGTTGCGGTCGAGCGTCATTTTTTCGCCCGAGAGTTTGGCTTGGCTTGCGATGTCCGTAATTTTGGGGCTTCCCGAGAGTTCCGCCCTTCCGCTTTCGGGAAATATTTCGGCGCGGTCGGTTTCGGCGAGCCTGTTGTCGCGCAGCATTTTCACCGCGCCCGATGCTACGATTTTATCCGCCGACTTCCCCGATTTCGACGATACCGTTTCGAGGTAGTTGCATACGAGGTCGGTGTCGGAATTTTTCACCGAAACGTTGTCGCGCAGCACGAACACGTTCGACTTCCCCGCGTAGGAAAGGCTTGCGTAGACGCTTTTGAGATTTGTTGTACCGCCGTTTTTCCCGCCGTCCTTGAGCGAAATGTCGACATCGGAAAAGACTTCGACGAAGCGTTTGTCGCCGAACCACCGCCACTTTTTGCCCTTCATATCGAAGTCCGTGCCGACCACCGAGAGGTCTGCGGGGCTTTCGGCGATTTTCGTGTCGGGGTTGACCGAGGCGGACGGGCTTTTTATCGTCGCCCGAAGTTCGGCTTTCGTCCTGCCTTCGTAGATGTCGAGCTTGATTTGCTCCACGTCTATGCGCGTGTCGCTTACGTACTTTGCCTTGTCGCCGAAAAGTTCCCACTCCTTTACGCCCGTGTTTTCGTCGAAGTTGGGCAGTTCGAAATTCGAGACCGTCCCGGGGAGCATTGTGGACTGCCGCGCGTGTGCGCATACCGCCGCCGCCGCGCACAGAGCCGCGATACCGATTGTCTTTGTGAAAAAGCCGCGCATTATTTTACCGATTCGAGCATTGCCTCTATCATCGCGCCCACGCCCGCGTCGATTTCGGCGGTGTTGCCCGCGAGCATATACGCGGGGGTCGAGAACACGTTTTTCGATTCGTCGGCGACGAATCCGTCTGCGGGGCACTCGACGTGTTTTGCGCCGAGCTTTTCGACTGCCGCGGCGGTCTGCGGGTCGTTGCCTATCGTAAGTTTTACGCCGCCGCCTATCGACTTTGCGGCGATTACGGGCGCTATGCAGACAAAGCCGAGCGGCTTGCCTTTGGCAAGCATTGATTTTACCGCCGAATCCACCTGCGGAAGAACCGACATATCCGCGCCTTTTGTCGCGAAGTCGGACAGGTTTTTAGCCGCGCCGAAGCCCCCGGGGAGCAGGAGCATATCGAAGTCGTCGGCGGAAAATTCCGAGAGCGGGGCGATGTCGCCGCGCGCGATTCGCGCCGATTCGACGAGCACGTTCCGCGCCTGTTGCGGCGTTCCGTCGAGGTGGTTTACCGTTCCGTTTTGTTCGATGTCGGGCGCGAAAAATCGCACCCGAACGTTTCGACGCTGCAGGTTCAAAAGTGTTATTACCGCTTCGTGGATTTCCGAGCCGTCGCAGACTCCGCATCCCGAAAGTATGATTGCCGCCGTTTTCCTGTTTTCCATTTTTTTGCGGATATTAAATTTTGATGTTTTGCGATGTTTTCTATGTTTCGACCGAAAGCCCGTCGTAAGCCATATGACACGGCTCGGGCAGGGCAGGTTCCCATTTTGCGTAGTCGAGTTGCGCGGTTGTGTGGATGAAGAACGCCTTTTTCGGCTCTATCTCGCGGACGTAGCCTATTGCCTCCTCGACGCTCAGGTGCGACGGGTGCACTTTCGGGCGGAGCGCGTCGATTGCCAGAATGTCGGCGTTGCGGGCAAGCTCTATCGCGCGTTCCGACAGCATTTTGCAGTCGGTGAAGTAGGCGATTTTTTTGCCCGCCTCCTCGAAGACAAGCCCGAGCGTCTTCACGGGGCCGTGCGGGAGTTCGACGGACTTGACCGTCGCGCCGTTGGGCAGTTCGAGTGTGTCGGGCATTTCTGCGATTTTGAAGCACGGGTATCCGCGCGAGCGCGGCTGTGCGTCGAGGGCGTAGGGGAACATTGCGCGGATGCGCTCAAGCCCGTAGTCGTTGGAGTATACGGGCATTACGTTGTCCTCCATTACGTCGCAGAATCTGCGGAGGTCGTCCATTCCCGCGATGTGGTCGGCGTGTCCGTGGGTGAGTATGAAAAGGTCGGCGTAGCTTATGTTGTTCTTGAGGCATTGCAGGCGCATTTCGGGCGCGGAGTCCACCAGAATTTTGCATGCCGAAAGTTCGACGAACGCGCTCGTGCGCGTGCGCCAGTTCTTGGGGTTCGACAAGTCCAAATCGGCGTGTCTGCCGCCGATTACGGGCACTCCCTGCGATGTCCCCGTGCCGAGAAATGTTATTTTCATAGCGTCAGTCGAGCGTACATTTTTTCTTCATTATTGCGGCGATTTTGCCGAAGTCCTCTTTGCGCAGCCGTTCGGACGGCCCCGTTACCCATATCGACGAAGTGGGCATTCCGTCCTTGTCGAGAATCGGCACGGCGACGCAGTTCATACCGCGCACGTACTCCTCTTCGTCGGTGGCGTAGCCCAGTTCGCGCGCCTGCCGCAGTGTGCGCCAGTAGGCTTGGCTGTCGGTTATCGTGTTTGCGTTGTATTTTACGAACTCGATTTTGTCGACGTATTTTTTTGCGCGTTCCTCGGGCATAAAGGCGAGCATTGCCTTTGCGCCCGCCGCCGTGTGCATCGGGCATTTCAGACCGACCGTCCCCGTGTAGTTGAAGCTGTGCGTGCCGACCTCCTGCTGAAGCATAACGTAGCGGTCTTCGAGCATAATTCCGAGCATTGTCGTTTCCTTCACCGCGTCGCGGATGTCGACCATAATGTCGGATATTCCGCGTATTAGTTTCTGCGCCTTTTCCGCGCCGAGCGCCATTTGGGCGAAGAGCTTCGAGAGTGTGTATCTGTTGTCGGCGGGGTTTTTGTCGACCAGTCCGTAGTCCTGCAATGTCGCCAAGATTCTGAAGACCGCCGATTGCGCGAAGCCCGTGGTCTTCATCAGTTCGAGTTGCGTCAGTCCGTTTTCGCTTTCCGACAACACATCCCAAACCCCGATTGCTTTTACGAGATTCGGAATGTGGTAGCGTTTGTATTGGAACTTCGACGTATCCGTATTCATTGTGGGGCATTTTCGTTTTTTATCGCCCGCGTGTCAAAACAAAGCTTGCGCAATTTGCCGATTTTTCGTTGTGTTGGCGGCGAAATTGTCCGATACATTCGGCGGTTTGATTTTTTCGGCAAAATGCAAGACAACGCTACAATGGCACTTCTTCTGAGCCTGTTCGCGGGCGCGTCCACCGCGATAGGCGCGGCGTTGGCTTTTGCCGTCAGGCGCGACGATATGAGGTTTTTCGCCCTCGGGATGAGCTTTTCGGCGGGCGTTATGATTTACCTTTCGTTTATGGACATACTGCCGATGTCGATAGAGCGGATGAAGGAGGGCTTCGGCGCGGACGCGGCGCGGTTCGGGCATTTCTGCGCGGTGCTCGCGTTCTTCGCGGGGGTGCTTGCGGCGGGGGTTATCGACTATTTCGTGCCCGAGCACGTCGACGGCGAAATGGTCGAGGAGGCGCATTCCGCCCCGCATGTCGGCGGCGCGCGCAAGACCGCGCTTTTCACCGCGCTTGCCTTGGCGATACACAATTTCCCCGAGGGGCTTTCGGTTTTCGTGTCGGGCTTGGACGATTTGACTGTGGGCGCGGGCGTTGCAATCGCGATAACTCTGCACAACATACCTGAGGGGATGTCGGTTGCGCTTCCCGTGTATTCGGCGACGGGCGACAGGCGCAAGGCGTTTGTTTGGGGTTCTCTTTCGGGCTTTGCCGAGCCGCTCGGCGCGCTTCTGGCGTATCTGTTTCTCGCTCCGTATCTGACCCCGATTACGGTCGGCGCGGCGTTGGCGTTCACGGCGGGGTTGATGGTGTATATATCGCTTGACGAACTACTGCCGATGGCGAAAGAATACGGTCGCGAGCATTACGGAATCGTCGGCGTCTTCGCTGGAATGGCGTTGATGGCTGCGGTTTCGATTGTTTTTTAGACCGTAAAAAAAGGGGAAAATATATGTGGCAGGTTTATGCTCTGCTTTCGGCGTTGTTTGCGGCGTTGACGGCGGTATTTGCGAAAGTCGGCGTCGACGGCACGAACTCGAATCTGGCGACGGCAATCCGCACGCTCGTGATTCTTTTCATAACTTGGGGCATCGTTTTTGCGACCGCCGACATACGCGAAATTAAAAGCGTCCCCGCGAGGACGCTTGTATTTCTCGTTCTTTCGGGCGCGGCGACGGGGCTTTCGTGGCTCTGCTATTTCAGGGCGTTGCAGCTGGGCGAGGCTTCGAAGGTCGCGCCAGTCGAGAAGCTGAGCGTTGTCATTACGATAGTACTCGCCGCCTTGCTTTTGGGCGAACCGCTTTCGGCAAAGACCGTTGCGGGCGGCTTGCTGATTCTGGGCGGCTCGCTCGTGCTTATGCTTTAGTCCCAGAGTTTAAACCGCCTCCGCCACGAGCGTCGAAAAATCGGGCAGGATGCGTTGGAATTGCGACACTTCTTCGAGCGGAAGTTCGGTCTCGTCGGTCAGTTTCCAGTTCGAGTTCGCGTTTATTACGTCGACTGTCCAGTCGAAGTATTCGCGGTAGTCGGTGCGGAAGTAGAGCTTTGCCCCGCCCGAGACGAACTGCCGCAGGTAGTCGAGAAATTCGCCCTGCATCAGGCGGCGTTTGTGGTGTCTTTCCTTCGGCCACGGGTCGGGAAAGAAGATGAAGACCTTTTCGACGCGCATATCGCGCGGCATGGCCTCGAGAAATTCGAGTGCCTCAGCCTTGACGAAAAACGCGTTGGGGGCGTTTTTGTTTTTCGCGCGGCGTTGCGAATCGCGCACGCGCTCGCTGATTAGGTCGATTCCCACGCAGGTTTCGTTCGGGTTTGCGGCGGCGTACGAGCTTAGCCAGTGCCCCTTCCCGCAACCGATTTCGAACGAAATCTTGGGCGAGGTTTTGAAAATTTCGGCGCAGCTTTCGCGCAGGCGTTCTATGCGCTCGGCGCGTCTTTGCAATGCTTCTTCGAGACTCATATTTTTTGCGGCGGTTATTTTGCGGCTTCTTCCTTTGCCTTGTTTGCCGCCGCGAGCGTACGGTATTTCTTCGACCAGTAGCCGAGCCCCTCCTTTGTCTTGTCGTCGAGCTGTTTGACGACCTTTGCGGGCGAACCAAGCACGAGCGACCCCGCGGGAATTACAGTGTTTTTCGTAACCAACGCGCCCGCGCCGACGATTGAGTTGTCGCCGATTACAGCCTTGTCGAGTACGATTGCGCCCATTCCGATGAGGCATTCGTTGCCGACTTCGCAGGCGTGCAGAATCGCGCCGTGTCCGACGGTCGTGTCCCTGCCGATTTTGACGCCCGCGTCGTCCGCCAAGTGCACCATTGTGCCGTCCTGCAGGTTCGAGCCTTCGCCAAGCTCTATCGAATTGATGTCGGCGCGGAGCACGCACCCCGGCCAGACGCTCGCGTGTGCCGCGATTTTAATGTCGCCGATGAGAACGGCGTTTTTGCTGACGTAGGCGGTCGGGTCGATTTGCGGGTCTTTGCCGAGGTATTTTTCGAGTCTTTCTTCGAGTGTCATAGCGTGTCCTTTTTTTAATCGGTTCAATCTTGTCCGAAGTCGTTTTTTATTTCAACGAAATATTCAATGTAATCGGCGGCGGTCGGCGGTTCGGCAAAAAAAACTCGCAAAAATTTTCGGGCGGGGAATCATCTACCGCCTATGTTCGAAATCGGAGAGTTGTTTTCATCGTCCGCGCAGATGTGGTCGCTTTTTTTCTGCGCGGTTTTAATAGGGATGTCGAAGACGGGTATGCAGGGCATCAACACCGTTTCGATTCCGCTTATGGCGATTGCATTCGGCGCGAAACCGTCGACGGGCATAATTCTGCCCATGCTCTGTTTCGCCGACCTAATCGCCGTGTGCTACTACCGCAGACAGGCGTCGTGGCGGATTGTGCTGAAGCTTCTGCCGCCCGCAGTGGTCGGGTTCTTCGCGGCGATTTTCGTCGATTCGTTCGTGCCCGAAGACGAGTTCAGAATTTTGATTGCATTCAGCATTGCAATCGGGCTTGTGGTGATGTTCTGGACGGAGCGCGGCGGAGGAAAGGCTGCGTGCGGGAACATCGCCGACAAGTGGTGGTACGCGCAGTCGTTCGGCGTGATGGGCGGTTTCACCACGATGATAGGCAATGCGGCGGGGGCGGTGATGTCGGTTTATCTTCTGAGCGCGCGGCTGCCGAAGCTTGTTTTTGTGGGCACGAATGCGTGGTTTTTTCTGATGGTAAACTATATGAAGCTGCCGCTTCAGGCGTTTGTGTGGAATAACATAGACGCGCACAGCTTGGCGGTCGGCGCATGCGGGATACCGTTCATTCTGGCGGGCGCGGTGTTCGGGATATGGTTTGTGAAGAAACTTCCCGAGCGGTACTACAGAATCTTCATAATCGCGACCACGATAATTTCCACCACCTGTATGTTTGTCGAGTTCTGAGTTCGGCTACGGGAGGGGGCTGTTTAATGAAAAATGAATAATTGGGGGCGCGTTCGCGCCCTAACGTCTCGCAGGCGAATTTTATTGTTTTAATAATCCGTCCGAAGCTTGCGGACAATTTGAATGTTATGTGAATTGTAAAATCAGAGATTGCCGATTAGCGCATACGCGAGAATCTTCATTTTCCAAGACAGCCATTGCAACAAATTACAATACCTGTGCGGCAATAGGGCTTATCCGCAAAGCGAACCAAAGAATCCGTTGTCCCAATGGATTTATAGTTATGAATATACGCCAAAATTCGTTATTCGTTTCTCATTTGGCAATTACTTTCGCAAGCGCCTTTGAAAAAGAAGGTCGGTAGCGTACCCCCACGCTACCGACCAGTTTGTTTTCTACTTTATTTATTTACCCCATCTCCCGTAGGAGAAAATGTAGTTTTTTAAATCTACAAAGAGAATCGGATTTTTATTTCGATTTGTCAAGTGCTTTTTTTGCTTTTTTTTCGAAATTATTTTCCGACAATTTCGGAAACATCAAGCATATAGAGCTGACGTTTGCCGTTGTGGGCGGAGTCTACGATAACCCGCTTGCCGTCGGGCGTGGCGCGCGGATGGGTGTCGCAGCGGTACTCGCCCCACATCCCCTTTGGCATATACAGCTTTGCGAGGTCGCGGCGTTCGCCCGTCTTCACGTTGTAGAGATACACGTTTTGCCGACGCGTTTTGTCGGGGTAGGTGTCGTTCAAAATCCAGTCCCTGTTTATGTAGGTGCAGTGCCCGTTGACTGGCATAACGCCCCTGCCGATTTGCTCGACCTTTGCTTCGGGCGTGTCGTCGATCAGGAAAAAGCCGAAGCCGTACGGCGGGATTTTCGTCCAAGCCAGAACCCTTTTCCCGTCGCAATCCCAGATGAAGTGCGACGTGTAGTTGTAGGGGTCGATTACCCGCATATCGGAGCCGTCCGCGTTTGCCGTGAACATCCGCGTGCCGAATCCGCCGACCTTTTTGTACCTTTCGTTTTTTTCGGGTTTGTCGTATTTCCAACGGTGCAGGAATATGAAGCGTTTGCCGTCGGGCGAAACGAGCAGGTGGTTGAACCAGTGCTTCGCCTGTGCAAAATCGGGGTCGTTGGGGTTGGGGATTGCCGCCGCGTCGGCGAGCGAAACAATGAGCCTGCTTTCGCCCGTCTTCAAATCGACGCGCCAGATTCCCGAAGCTGCGGGGGCTTTTTCGGCGGCGAATTTGTCGGGTATTCCCTTGTAGCCGTAGCCCGCGCGCATATCGTTGACGCGCGAGTAGTCGACTGTTATCGCCCATTTGCCGTCGGGCGAGAGCGCGTAGACGGGCATCGGAAGCGTCCGCATTTCGCGCGTTTCGATGTCCATTATCCGCGCGACGAACCTGCCGTTTTCGCGGTCGTTCCAGACGATTTCGGTTTTGCTTTGCGGGACGAACTGCAACTGGCAGCCCTGTTGCCACCCCCAAGAGTCGGACTTGCCGAGGCTTATCCATCTGTTGTTGTCGCGAGTGTCGACCATCCCGATTTCGATTCTGTCGGCTTCCGTCGGCGTCCTGCTTTCGAAGTCGGAGCGCATCGAAAGCACGTACCTGCCGCTCGGGTCGGTTTCGAGCTTGTCGTAATATGCGAACCAGTGCGGGTCGCCGTCGGTCAGTTGTTTGTACGGAACGAGAAATTCCGAGTTTCCGCATTCCGAAAGTGTCCGCGGTTTTTCGAATTCCAATCCCCAGCAACCCGCCGCCGAAAGCGCGAGCGCGCACGCCGATAAAATCGATATAACGTCCTTCATACAACTCCGACTCTATCGATTGAGAAAAGGCTGTAAAGGCTTTTTTGCGCGCGGAATTTTCTTGTTTTGCGCATTCGGGCTGTTAGAAGAGTCCGCGTATGAAAAAGTTTTTTACGGCGGCGTTTTTTGCCGCGATTTTCCTTCAGGGCGTTTCCCTTGCCGAAATAAAAATGCCGCGCGTGTTTTCCGACGGCGCGGTTTTGCAATGCGGCAAACCGCTGAAAATTTGGGGCGAAGCCGCACCCGACTCGACCGTCGAAGTCGCGTTCGGCGGATGTTCGGCGACGGCTAAAGCCGATTCTTCGGGCGAATGGAGCGTGCAACTGCCGCCTTTCGAAGCGTCGAAAAATCCGCGCGAAATGACCGTCTCCGAAAACGGAAAAATTTCGAAGACGGTTTCGGACATCCTCGTCGGCGAAGTCTGGGTGTTGGGCGGGCAAAGCAATATGGCGTGGCCGCTCAAGCCGACAAAGGACTGCGTCAAGGCGATACAACGCGCGGACTATCCGACAATCCGCTGCTTCCGCTCGTCGAAGCAGTTGTTGTCAGATGTTTACGCGGGCAAGAAATTCGGCACGTTCGAACGTAGCTCGCTTTGTTCGCTTTCGCTTGCGCGCACGCCTCAGAAGGACTCGCCCGAAGGGTCGGCGTGGGAACGCGCAACGCCGCAAAACGTTCCGCTCTGGAGCGCGATAGGTTTCCACTTCGCCGAAAAGCTCGCCGCCGATTTGGACGTGCCCGTCGGGCTTCTTTTCACGCCGCTCGGAGGGTCGCCTATGATTGCGTGGATTCCCGAATCCGCCGCCGACGGAAATGCGGTTATGAAAGCCCGCGCGAAGTCGTTCCGCAAGCTTTTGCGCGCTTGGGACAACGGCGGATACGAAAAGGCGAAAGCCGAATACGACGCGAAAATCGCGAAGCTCGTCGCCGACAAGGGGAAAATCGACCGAAGCGGAGGATACCGCGACTACGTTCCTCCGTCGAAAGATTCGCCGTACGCCGAATCCTCCACGCCGTTTTTCAACTACAACGCAAAGGTTGCGCCGCTTTCGGGCTACGCAGTACGCGGCATCTTGTGGTATCAGGGCGAGTCCGACGCGTACAAGGCAACGGAGGAAAAATTCGGCGGGCAGCTCGGGCTTGTGATAGACGTTTGGCGGAAGTGTTTCGGCGACGCAAAGCTGCCGTTTTTGCAGGTTCAGCTTTCGTCCTACGGCAGAAGCTCGTGTTGGCCCGAGGTTCGCGCCGCGCAGCTTGCGGCTTCGCGCGACATCGAAAACGTCTACACCGTTTGCTCGATAGACGCGGGCGACAAAAAGGACGTCCATCCGCGCGACAAGGAGACGGTCGCCACAAGGCTCGAAAAAATGGCGGTTTCGCAGGTCTACGGCAAAAAAATTCCCGCGCCGTTTTCGCCCGTGTTCAAGGAGGCGGAGTTCGACGGTTCACGGGTTGTCGTTTCGGTAGACGACTTCGGGCGCGGCTTGAAGACCGACGGAAAATTGCGCGGCTTCGAAGTTCTCTGCGGCGGAAAGTGGGTTGCCGCAAACGCCGAAATCGACGGCGGTAAAATCGCGGTTCAATCGCCCGATTCGTCGCGCGCGGACGGCGTGCGCTATCTGTGGTGCCAGTATCCGCAGGACGACGTTTGCGTGCGCAATTCCGACGGACTGCCGCTATTTCCGTTCAAGGCGGAGCGTAAAAAATAGGGTGCGAGTCCGCAAAAAAAAACGGCGTCGGAAAAATTATACCCGATGCCGTTTTTTATACCCAAAGCTTTTTCGCGATGTCTATTTTTTGCCCATCACTTTTTTGATGTAGTCGGCTTCGTCCTGCTTGTAGGGAATGCCGCTTTCGAAGAATACGTCGTGGAACCACAGCTTGAGCTTGTCGGGCGTGGGGTTGTCCATCTTGTTGAACTTCCACGAATAGATTGTCTGCGTCTTGCCGCTTACAAGCCCCCAGTTGAACGCCGCGACTTTGTGTTCCTTCATTATCCCGAGGCACGGATTGAATGTGCTCGCGGGGCGCGCCATATATTCGGTGCAGAAAAGCGGGCGGTTGTACTTTTCGAGCTTTTTGATGACCGTATTCAACGCCTTGTCGTTGCCGTAGCAGTGGAACGAAATGATGTCCGATTCGTCGTGCTGAAGCTTGTTGAACGTCTTGCCGACAATGTGGTTGTCGCCGACGTATTCGCCCGATGTAATCGGCTGCGACGGGTTTGCCGCGCGCGCCCAGACGAACGCCTTTTCGAGCAGTTCGCGCGTGTTGCGGAACACTTCGGCATTTTCGTTTTCCCTTCCGTCGATGACGGTATAGCCCACGTTCCCCGGTTCGTTGTAGATGTCCCAGCCGATGATTCTTTTGTCGTCCTTAAAATGCGTGATTACCGCCTTGACGTATTTTTCGAGGTTGCCCCACTGCGATTTGTCGTTGAGGATTTTGAACGACGGCGATTTCACCCAACCCGAATTGTGGTTGCAGAGTTTCGGTTCGGGCTGTTTGCCGTACGCCGATTCGGGGTTCCAGCAGCTGTCGAAAAACACGAAGAGCGTTTTGATTCCGTGCCTGTCGGCTATTTGCAGGTATTTTTCCATATTGGCGAAAAGTTTTTCGCCCTCGTGCGTCCACACTACGTCGCTCAAAAACACGCGCATTGCGTTGAAGCCCAGATTCGCCGCCCAGCCGAGTTCGCGGTCGATGACTTCGGGGCTGAACGTGTCGGAGCTCCACATTTCGATTTGGTTGATTGCGTTCGACGGGATGAAGTTTGCGCCCGCGTAGAACGGCTGGTTTGCGTACCATTGGTTTGCCTGCGCCTCCGTCCATCTTTCGCGCGCGGAAAGTGCGGATACGGCGCAGAGTGCGAGTATGGCAGATATTGTTTTTTTCATTTTTTCTTCTCTTTATTTTTTCTGTTTTGCGTTGTTTTCGAAAAATTTTGCAAAGAACAGCGTCTGGTATTCGACCGAATTGCGCCAGTACTGGCGGTTGTGCGCCCCCGGTCGCGTGGTGTACTGGTGCGGAATGCGCATATAGAGCATTTTTTTGTGGAGCGTTTCGTTGACTTCGTAGAAGAAGTCGGAAGTGCCGCAGTCGATTACTATTGCGGGGGCGTTGCGCGGATTGATTTTGTGGAGCTGGTTTATGACGGTGTGCGAGTCCCAAATTTCGGCGTTGTCGGCGTATTCGCCGAGCGATTCGAACATCTTCCACGCGGCGGGGAACGGGCGGATGTCGACGCCGCCGCTCGACGAGCCGCACGCGCCGAACACGTCCTGATGCCTTATGCCGAGCCATAAGCCGCCGTGTCCGCCCATGCTGAAGCCCGAAACCGCCCTGCCTTTGGGCGATGCAATGGTGCGGTATTTCGAATCTACAAATTCGACCAGCTCTTTCGACACGAAAGTTTCGTACCTAAACTTGGGATTTTTCGGCGCGTCCCAATACCAGCTTGTCGAACCGTCGGGGCAGACGAAGATTACGCCGTACAGCGACGCGAGCCGCGGAAGGTCGGGCTTTATCAGAAGCCAAGTTATGTGGTTGCCGCCGAAGCCGTGCAGCAGATAGATTACGGGATATTTTTTGTCGGCGTTCTTTGCGTACGAGTCGGGCAGAACGACGAGCGCTGGGATTTCCCTTTGCATCGACGCGCTTTGCGCCGCCACAAGTTCGGTGTTTTCCGGCAGCTGCTGCGCCGACAAAACCGACGCGCAGAGAAGTGCGATTGAGCAGAGAAAGATTTTAGCGTATTTCATATTGTCTTATTTTTGTGCGTTGAAGAAATTGGAGAAAAACAGGATGTTGTAGTCTATCGAGCTGCGCCAGTATTCGTGGTTGTGTCCCCCCGGACGCGTTGTGTATTCGTGCGGAATGCGCATATAGAGCATTTTCTCGTGGAGCTTTTCGTTGACTTCGTAGAAGATGTCGGACGTTCCGCAGTCGATTGTGATTGCGGGCGCGTTGCGCGGGTCGATTTTCGAAAGCTGCGTCATCACCGTGTGCGCGTTCCAGATGTCTGGGTTTTCCGCATAATCGCCGAGCGATTTCGCCATTGTCCATTTTTCGGGGAACGGGCGGATGTCGACTCCGCCGCTCATCGAGGCGCACGCGCCGAACACGTCGGCGTGTCTGATTCCGAGCCAGAGCGCGCCGTGCCCGCCCATACTGAAACCCGCGATCGCCCTGCCTTTTGGTGATGCAATGGTGCGGTATTTCGAATCGACAAAATCGACCAGTTCCTTCGACACGAAAGTTTCGAACTTCCACTTGGGGTTTTTCGGCGCGTCCCAATACCAGCTCGTCAATCCGTCGGGGCAGACGAAGATTATGTCGAACCTTGATGCGACGTTTTGCAGGTCGGGCTTGGTCTTATTTGCCCAAGTTTTGTAGTTGTCGGCGCATCCGTGGAGAAGGTAGACTACGGGATATTTTTTGTCGGCGTCGGTTTCGTACGAATCGGGCAGTACGACAGTCGCGTTTATCTGTCTTTGCATCGACGCGCTTTGTACGGCGACTTCGCCGACATTTGCGTTTGCGTATAGTCCGTGCGCCGCGGCGAAAACCGCCGCCGCCGCGAAAAATGTAAAAAAGCGTTTCATATTGCTTGTAAAATAAAAGGATTGTGCCGATTCTGTAAAACAAAAAAACCGGCGGCAGTTCCGCCGTTTCCGCATACGCCATATGAAGTCGATAACGCCTGAAAACATTATTCTAATCGGCTCGGGAATGTTGCTTGTGAGCATATTCGCGGGTAAAATGAGCTCGCGCTTCGGCATTCCGTCGCTGCTGCTTTTTCTGCTCATCGGTATGTTTATGGGTACCGACGGCGTGGGCTACCACTTCGAAAATGTCGGCGCAACGCAGTTCGTGGGGATGATGGCTCTGAGCGTTATCCTGTTCTCGGGCGGGATGGACACGCGCATTTCCGACGTCAAGCCGATTGTCCGCGAGGGCGTCGTTCTCGCGACGGTCGGGGTTGTGGCGACTGCGTTTCTGACGGGCGGCTTCATCTATTTAATCGGCGGGTTCTTCAAGTTCAATCTGACCTTTGCCGAATCGCTGCTGCTTGCTTCTGTTATGTCGTCCACGGACTCGGCTTCGGTCTTTGCCCTGTTGCGTTCGAAGGGGCTTGCCCTGCGCGAAAATCTGCGCGAGACCCTCGAGCTTGAGAGCGGAAGCAACGACCCCATGGCGTACATTCTGACAATCGTCCTCATCCAGTTCATACAGGGCGAAGCGGCGTTTGCGTCCGCCGCCTGCACGTTCGTCATGCAGATGGTCTTCGGCATCGCCTTGGGGATGATGTTCGGCTATCTGGCGGTCTGGTTTGTCAACAGGGCGAGTCTCGACAACGTGTCGCTTTATTCGGTGTTGCTTGTCGCCTGTGTGTTCTTCATATTTTCCACCACCGACAGGCTCGGCGGCAACGGGTATTTGGCGGTTTACATATCGGGTCTGATTTACGGAAATTCCCGCGCGATACATTTGCGCAACACGAAGAAGTTCTTCTCGGGCTTTGCGTGGCTCTGGCAGATTATAATCTTTTTGACTCTCGGCTTGCTTGTGAATCCGCGCGAGCTTTTGCCCGTTTCGGCTTTCGCGCTTTTGATTGGCGCGTTTCTAATCGTGCTCGGGCGTCCGATAAGCGTTTTGATTTCGCTGCTTCCGTTCGGGCGGTATTCGCGGAACGGCAGGCTGTACATTTCGTGGGTCGGTCTGCGCGGGGCTGTGCCGATAATTTTCGCGACGTATCCGCTTGTGGCGAAAGTTCCGAATGCCGAGCTTATTTTCAATTCCGTATTTTTCATAACCATTCTTTCGCTTGTCGTGCAGGGGATGTCGCTTACGAAGATGGCGTCGTGGCTCGGCGTGAGCGAGCCCGAAAATTCGATGAAGTCGGATTTGGATTTCGAGTTGCCCGACGAGATGAAGTCGGTGCTTTCCGAAATCGACGTAACTGCCGACTTGCTTTCTAATGGCGGCAAGTTGATGTCTCTCGGGCTTCCCGCCAAGACGCTCGTGATAATGGTGCGGCGCGACAAGGGCTATTTCATTCCCAACGGTATGACCGAGCTGAAAGCTGGCGACAAGTTGTATGTGATAAGCGACAGGGATAACGAGCTAAAGCAAGTCTGTCAAAACCGCAATATACCCTATTATACCATCGGCGAATGACGGCGCGTGAAAGTACTTCCCTAAGGGCGTTTCACAAACGCCCCAGACCGC